>JAEWCE010000306.1 GCA_023390785.1 Pseudomonadota bacterium | reverse complement strand
GCGACCATGCTGCTCGCGCAACTGGGGGTGTCGATGCCGGTTTACTGGATGGGCCTGCTGCTGATGCTGGGCTTTTCAGTGCAGCTCAACTGGCTGCCGGCCATCGGCCGCGGCGCGCCGCTGCTCGACGCCTTCGGGGCGGCCCTCACCGGCCGGCCGCAGGTGCTCGCCGATTCCCTCATGCACATCCTGCTGCCGGCGCTGGCACTTGCCGCGTACTCGGCGGCGGTGATTTCGCGCCTGGTGCGCACCTCGATGCTCGAAGTGCTGCGCGAGGATTTCATCCGCACCGCCTACGCCAAGGGCCTACGCCGGCCGCGCGTCGTCATCCGCCATGCCCTGCGCAACGCCCTGCTGCCGGTGCTGAGCGTCATCGGCATGCAGTTCGGCATCCTGCTGGGCGGTGCCGTGCTGGTCGAACAGATCTTCGCCTGGCCCGGCCTTGGCCAGCTCACCATCGGCGCCATCTCGCAGCGGGACCTGCCGCTGGTGCAGGGCATCACCCTCACTTTCGCGCTCACCTTCGCCATCATCAATCTCATCGTCGACCTGCTCTACGCGGTGGTCGATCCGCGGGTGCGGCTCGGATGACCCGGCGTCGCCTCCCCAAGGTCCTGCGCAATCCCTCGCTGGTGATCGGCGGGCTGATCATCCTCATCCTCATCGTGCTGGCGGTGTTTGCGCCCTGGCTCGCGCGCTACGGCGTCGACACGCCCGACATGCGCAACCGCTTCTCCTACCCCTCGCTGCAGCATTGGCTGGGAACCGACAATCTCGGGCGCGACCTCTGGGCGCGGCTGATCTTCGGGGCCCGCGTGTCGCTGTCGATCGGCATCATCTCCGTTACCGTCGCCGCCCTCATCGGCACCGTGGTCGGACTTGCCGCCGGCTATTTCGGCGGCTGGATCGACAATCTGCTGATGCGCATCACCGACGTGTTCCTCGGCTTCCCGGCGGTCGTCCTCACCCTCGCCATCGTCGCCGTGCTCGGCCCGGGCATTCTCAACATCTCGGCCGCCATCATCGCCGTAACCTGGACGCAGTATGCCCGCGTCGTGCGCGCCACCACGCTCGTGCTGCGCGAGCAGAACTACGTGCAGGCGGCACGGGCGCTCGGCGCCAGCAGCACGCGCATCCTGTTCACCGAGATCCTGCCAAACACGCTCGGGCCGATCGTGGTATTGGCCTCGCTCGGCCTCGGCACCGCCGTGATCATCGAATCGGCCATGAGCTTCCTCGGCTTCGGCCTGCCGCCCCCGACCCCGACCTGGGGCTGGACCCTCGCCTACGGTACCCGCTTCATCCGCGACGAACCGTGGCTCTCCATCATTTCCGGCGCGACGATCATGATTACCGTGCTCGGCTTCAACCTCCTGGGCGACGGGCTGAGGGACATCCTCGACCCGCGCCAGCTCAGCCGCTCCGGCGGCAACACATAGTCAGACGGCAAGAAGGACATCGCCATGGTCAAATCCATCAACATGCTGCGGCCGAAATTTTCGACCCACGCCGACGGCTCCGATGCCGTACTCTTCATCCACGAACTCGTGGGCGAAACCGATGGGCCGACCGTGGGCATCTCCGCCTCCATCCACGGCAACGAGAATACCGGGTCCCAAGCGGTCCTCGAGCTCTACCGCCTGCTCAAGGACATGCCGCTCAAGGGTCGCATCCTGCTGCTGCCGGTCGCCAACCCACGCTCCTTCGCCGTCAACCACCGGCACAACCCGCTCGACCAGCTCAACCTCAACCGCGAATTCCCCGGCGATGATCGCGGCACCTACAGCCAGCAGCTCGCCTTTGCCCTGGCGCGCGACTATTTCGACAAGCTCGACGCCAATATCGACCTGCATTCGGGCACCGACCGTCCCACCGTCGACTACGTTTACATCTGGAGCGACGAGGGCCTGTCGCGCGCCTTCGGCAGCAAGATCCTCTACCGCCCGACCACCGGCAAGACCGGCACGCTCTACGAAGGCACCACCAAGACCGTGACCATCGACCGGCGGCCCGAAATGAAGGTGGTGACCATCGAGCTTGGCGGCGGCATCGTCGACCAGACGCCCTACGTGCAGCGCACCGTCGACGGCATGCTGAACCAGCTCCGCTATCTCGGCAGCATCGAGGGCGCCCCCAAGGCCCCGCCGAAACAGGTCGTCGTGCACGAGCTCGTCGGTATTCGCCCCAAGCATGGCGGCTGGCTCGAGCCGCTCTCGCCCGCCAATGGCGAGACCATCAAGGGCGGCCAGTTGCTCGGGCGCGTCGTCAGCCCCTACGACTTCTCCGTCATCGAGGAGATTCCGACGCCCTTCGCCAACGGCATCATGGTGATGCAGCATTTGACGCGCAACCTCGTCGAGGCCGGCGACTATGGGTTCATGGTCGGCAACCTCGACGGCGCGGAGCAATAGCGGCCCCATGGCAGCAGAGCAGCACAGCGACAGTCTGCCGGTGATCGCGGTCAACGACCTGACCGTCGAAATCCGCTCCGACCGCGGCGCCTACCCCGTCGTCGCCGACATGGCGCTCGCGGTGCGGCCGGGCGAGACGCTGTGCATCGTCGGCGAATCCGGCTGCGGCAAGTCCATGACGGCGCTGTCGCTACTGCGTCTGTTGCCCGAAGCGGCCCGCGTCGCCAAAGGCGAGATCCTGATCGACGGCGAGGATCTGCTCGCCATGGACGAGCATCGCGTCGAGGATTTGCGCGGCGAGCGCATCGCGATGATCTTCCAGGAGCCGCTGACCGCACTCAACCCAGTGCTGACCATTGGCGAACAGATCGCCGAATCCGTGCGCCAGCATCGCAAGGTTGGCCATCGCGCGGCGATGCAGCGCACCCTCGAGACGTTGCAGCTGGTGCAGATGCCCGATGCCGCGCGCCGCGCCAAACAGTTCCCGCACGAACTGTCGGGCGGTATGCGCCAGCGCGCCATGATTGCCCTGGCCCTGGCATGCGACCCGCGCATCCTCGTTGCCGACGAGCCCACCACCGCGCTCGACGTCACCATCCAGGCGCAGATTCTCGGCCTCATCGGCGATCTGCAACAGCGGCTTGGCACCGCGCTGATCCTCATCACCCACGACCTCGGCGTCGTGGCCGAGATCGCCGACCGCGTCGTGGTGATGTATGCCGGCCGCCGCGTCGAGGAGGCGAGCGTCTACGAGCTCTTCGACCACCCGATCCACCCCTATACGCTCGGTCTCATGGGCGCCATTCCGCGCTCCGTTCCCGGCCGGCCCTCCGCCGAACGCCTGACCGACATTTCGGGCACGGTGCCGCCGCCCTGGGACCTGCCGGTGGGCTGCGCCTTCGCGCCACGGTGCCCCGGCGCCTCGGCCCGCTGCTTCGCCGAGCGGCCGCCGTTCGAGGAAAAGCGCCCCGGCCACTTCGCCGCCTGCTGGGAGCACGTCCATGACTGATGGGTCTGCGTCCGCCGCACCGCTCCTCGCTGTCGAAGACCTCGAAGTGCACTTCCCCGTGCGCAGCGGCGTGTTCCAGCGCCGTGCCGGCGCGGTGAAGGCGGTCGACGGCGTGAGCTTCGACATCGCCCGCGGCGAAACCCTGAGCCTCGTCGGCGAATCCGGCTGCGGCAAGTCCACCACCGGCCTGGCGCTGATGGGTCTCGTCAAGCCCACCGGCGGCCGCGTCACCTTCGACGGCCAGGAGATCCGCAGCTTCGACCAGCGCGCGCTCAAGCGCTACCGCCGGCGCATGCAGATCGTCTTCCAGGATCCGTTCTCCTCGCTCAATCCACGACGCAAGGTGCGCGACGCCATCCGCGTCGCGCTCGACATCCACGGCATCGGCAGCCGGCGCCAGCGTGACGAGGAGGTGGCGGGCCTGATGCAGCGCGTCGGACTGCGCCCTGACCAGGCCGACAACTTCCCGCACCAGTTCTCCGGCGGCCAGCGGCAGCGCATCGGCATTGCCCGTGCTCTGGCGCTGAAGCCCGACATCATCGTCTGCGACGAGCCGGTGTCGGCGCTCGACGTCTCTGTGCAGGCGCAGATTCTCAATCTGCTCGCCGATTTGCAGCGTGACCTCGGCGTCGCCTACCTGTTCATTTCGCACGACCTCGGCGTGGTCGAGCACATCTCCAATCGAGTCGCGGTGATGTATCTGGGCAAGATCGTCGAGATCGCCGGGAAGGCCGCGATCTTTGCCGCGCCCACCCATCCCTACACCGAAAAACTGATGCGTTCGGCGCCGACCCTCGATCCGCGCCAGCGGCACAGCTTCAGCGCCAGCAACGACGAGCTGCCGAGCGCCATCAACAAGCCGTCAGGGTGTCCCTTCCATACCCGCTGTCCGCTGGCGACAGAGGTTTGCACGGCGGTCGAGCCGCCGCTCAGTCCGCGCCCCGACGGTCGGCTCGTCGCCTGCCATCACCGCTAGGAGTTTCAGATGTCCGCGCCCATCCTGTTCATCAACGGCAACGTCCTCGACGCCGAGGCCGGAGTGCTACGCCGTGGACTGGGCGTGCTCGTTCGCGATGGACGAATCGCCGAAGTCGGCAGCGGCATCGAGGCGCCGGAGGGGACGCAAACGGTCGATCTGGGCGGTCGCACCCTGATGCCAGGGCTGATCGATTGCCACGTCCACGTCGTCGCCGAAACGCTCGACCTGTGGTCCAACATGATCGCCCCCTCCTCGCTCGCCGGCTTGCGCGCTGCGCGCGTCATGTCGGAGATGCTGCAGCGTGGCTTCACGACGATTCGCGACCTCGGCGGCGCCGATCACGGCCTCGTTCGCGGGGTGGAGGAAGGCCTCATCCCGGGCCCGCGCATCGTCATCTGCGGCAAGGGCCTGACGACCACGGGTGGCCACGCGGATTTGCGCAAGCGCACCGACGACCGGCCCGGCATGATGTCCGACCGCCTCGGCTCCATGGGCCTCGTGGCCGACGGCGTGGACGAGGTACGCGCGGCCTGCCGCCGGATGATCAAGGAAGGCGCGGCCTTCATCAAGGTCATGGCCAACGGCGGCGTATCGTCGCCGAACGATCCCATCCACTCCATTCAGTATTCCCGCGATGAAATCCGCGCCATGGTCGAGGAGGCCGAGAATGCTGGAATGTATGTCGCGGCCCATCTCTACACCGACCGCGCCATCCGCCGCTGCGTCGAACTCGGCGTGCATTCGCTCGAGCACTGTAACCTCATCGAACCGGAGACTGCGGGGCTGGCGGCCGAAAAGGGCTGCATCGCCGTGCCCACCCTGGTCGCCTACGAAGGGCTGTGGCTGGACGGCAAGGCGCTCGGTTTCGGCGACGCCGAGTTCGCCAAGATCGACGTGGTGCGGCAGGGCGGGCTGCGCTCGCTGCAGATCATGCGCGACGCCAATCTCAGGATGGCGTTTGGATCGGACCTGCTCGGCGAACTACGCAAATATCATTGCATGGAATTCGAGCTGCTCGCCAAGGTCCTTACCCCGGCCGAAATCATCCGCTCCGCGACGATCGTCGGCGCCGAGCTATGCCGCATGCAGGGGGACATTGGAGTGATCGCAACAGGCGCCCGAGCCGACCTGCTCGTCGTCGATGGGGACCCGCTGGCCGACATTTCGCTGCTGCAGGATGACGGAGCGCACATGTCCGCGATCCTGCGCAATGGGAACTTCTATAAGAACCTGCTCGCTTGATGCCGATGGCGCGGTCGCCGGCGAGGCGATCGAGGCTGCGCGGCGACGCGCTAACCGCGCGGCGGCCTGCTCGGTGGCCGCCGTCACATGGGCGCTGGAGTTGGGTTGGTGACGTGCAG
>JAEWCE010000279.1 GCA_023390785.1 Pseudomonadota bacterium | reverse complement strand
TTGGCGAACAGCAGATTTATTGCAGGGGCTTGTGGGGCAAGGGGAAAATGCGGGTGAGGCCGGGGATAGAGGTGTCGGGGGGCACGCGATGGGGGCAGTCGGGTTCCTCCCCTATGCGCAGCATGGGGGAGGTGGCAGCGTAGCTGACGAAGGGGGTGGCCACGCGAACCGGCGCTTGGGGCCACCATCCGTCGGCTGCTGGCGCCGGTGCCTGTGGCCACCCCATCCGTCGCCTTCGGCGCCACCTTCCCCACGCTGCGCGTAGGGAAGGGCCTGACTGCTGGCACTGGTGTTTGTGGCCACCCCATCCGTCGGCGGCCAACCGGGGGTGCGCCGCCTTCCTCGCGCTGCGCGTAGGGAAGGGCTTGACTGCTGCTTCGATGGGGCTATTCGGCGGCCTTGACGGTAAGCGGGACCGAGCGGCTGAGGCGAGCGCGGATGGAGACGTCGACGCCCGAGATGCGCAGGGCAGTGAACCACATCGCGGCGGACCACACGGTCATGGCGACGAGCGCCGCGAGCGCGGCGCCGAGCAGGCCGAGATGCGGCACCAGCGCGAGGTTGGCGGCGACCAGCGTCGCCATCGCGGCGGCAACGGCCGGCAGGCTCGAATAGGGCCGGTTGTGCACCGACAGCACCACCGAGGCCGGCCCGAACACCGAACGGATCACCAGCCCGACGCAGAGGATGGCCAGCGGCACCACGCCGGCCTGGAAGGTCGAGCCGAACAGCATGAAGGCAAGCGGCGAGGCGACCAGCACGAGGACCAGCAGCACGACGGACAGGCCCGAGGCGACGAGGTTGGCTTCCCCGATCTTGCGGTGGAAGCCGGCGCGGTCGCGCAGCGCCTCGCTCTCGAACATGTCGGGCATGGTCACGGCGTAGACCGCACCCACCCCGAACGCCACCAGCGAGAACACGCGCGTGCACACGCCGAACACCGCGAGGTCCGTACGGCTCATATGGCCCGACAGCAGCAGCAGGTCGATGTCGAAGAAGAAGTCGCCGGCGACCGCCAGGGCGATCCATGGCACGGCGAAGCGCCACCAGCGGCGCCACTCGCCGGCGCGCGGCGCCTCTTCAAGCGGAATGCGCGTGGTCGTCACCAGCAGCAGGCCGAACTGCAGCAGCGCCACGGCGGCATATCCGACCGACAGCACCCACAGGATCGTCGTCACCGCCGCGCCGGAGCCGGTGTTGAGCGCCACGGCGAAGCCGGCCAGCGCCAGCATCGGCCGGAACAGGGTTTCAGCGAAGAAGCCGGCAAAGGGCCGTTTGAGACCGACCAGCATGGCGCCCGAGACCAACACCATGGCCGTGGCGATGGTGAGGATCGCGGCCGGCAGCCAGTGCGCCGCGAGCGCCCTGCCCGGCTCGCCGAAGAACTGCGCCAGCGGGTAGCCGGCGACGACCAGCAGCAGGCCGGTCGCGGCGGTGTGGCCGTAGGCGCGCAGCATGAAGCCGCGCAGCAGCCGCCCCTCGCCGCGGGCACGGTACTCGGCGGCGAAATAGGTGCCGATGGTCTCAAAGCCGAGCGGCATCACCACGGCGATGATGTTCACCGCCGCCATCACCAGGATGTAGTCGCCCAGCGCCTGCGGGCTGATGAAGCGCGCGATCGCCACCTGCACCAGGAAGGTCAGGCCGGCGCCGAAGATGCGGGCGCCGAAGATCACCGTCGATTGCGACAGCAGGCGGTGCAGCAGGCTCATTCGCCGTCGCCCGCGCCGCCGCGCTTCTGGTCGGGCCGGGCATGGGCCGAGCGCAGCCAGTCGAGCCGGCGCAGCGCGGCGCTGGCGAGGTCGCGGCCCTTGAAGGCGGCATTGCCCATCAGCCGCGGCCACAGATGCGCCGCGTAGTTGGCGACCGGCGGCACCGGCTGAATCACCCCGGCATCGCCGACCATGCCCTTCTTGAACTGGTGCAGGCCCTGGAAGCCGTCGGTGCCGCCGAGGTCGTACCACCTGGCCTCGGTATTGTCGCGCAGCCAGCGAATGATGTTCCAGTGCATGAAATAGCCGGCGCGCAACGGCAGCGCCCTGTCGTTGGTGGCACCGTAGAGATAGACGGCGCGGTCGCCCGCCTTGAAGATGATGGCACCGGCGATCACCTCGCCGAGGTGGCGCACGAAGAACAGCTCGGGCCGCAGCCGCTCGTTCTCCATCGCCATCAGCGCCGGCACCGTGGCATAGGCGGAGTGATCGGCGAAGCGCTTGCGGTCGAGCATCTTTTCGTAGAGCGCGGCGAATTCGGGCAGCCGCGAGGCGGGCGCGTGTTCGAAGCTCAGCCCGGCCTTCTCGGACTTGTTGAGATGGTAGCGCCACTTCTGCAGGAAACTCTTGCGCTGCGCCGCGTCGTCGAGGCGCAGATTGACGATGTAGCGATTGGGAAACGGCAGCTCGGAGCCATGCGAGAAGCCGCGATGGATGAGGTGGTCATACTCGGCGTTGAAAGCGGTGAGCGAGGCGCGCGGCAGGATGGACAGCATCATCCGGCGCTTGACGGCGTAGTCGGCGACAAGCACGTCGATCATCTCGCGATAGAGGTCGAGGCGGTCTGGCCGGTCGGCGCGCGCCAGCATCGGGCCCCATTTGGCCACCGCCAGCGCCCCCGTCCTGAGCGGCAGCGGCTGGATCATCATCAGGCTGCCGCCCACCACCTCGCCGCCGCGCCAGAACAGCACCGGCTCGTGCCTGACGTGCGGCCAGCGCGTGCGGGCAAAGACGTGCAGCTGTTCCTGGCAGACCTCGTCGAACAGCGCGATGGTGCGGTCCCACAATTCCGGCGCCACGATCTGCGTGGTCATCGCCGTCGCGCTCCTGGGCGCGAGACTCCGGGGCGCGGGCCGGCTCATGTCGGCCGATGCATCGTGCACTGCAATGGACACCATAAATTCTCCGCTCGACTGGCAGTCAAAATAGGCTCTCGCGCAGCGGAAATCTGTTCAGAAACAAGGTAAATGCGAGCTAATGCTCGACAAGGTTACCAAGCCGTCATGCCAGGTGCGGCAGCGGCAGGCCGGGGATGTTCGGCAGATGATCGGCCAACACCTGGTCGAGGCCCTCATAGACCATGCGCAGCGCCACGTAGAGGATCACCAGCAGCCCGACCCAGGCGATCCAGCGGAAGCGGTTGAGCAGGCCCGCGATCAGCGAAGAGGCGACGCCCATCATCAGCACCGACAGCGCCAGCCCGAAGATCAACGCCTCGAAATGCCGCTGCGCCGCGCCGGCCACCGCCAGCACATTGTCGAGCGACATCGACACGTCGGCGATGACGATCTGCAGCACTGCCTGGGGCAGCGTCTTGCGCGCGGCCGTGGGCACGCCGACGTGGGCGGCCTCGAGGGCATGCCCGGCCTCGTCGTGGTCGTCGCCGCGCAGCTCCTGCCACATCTTGAAGCAGACCCACAGCAGCAGCAGCCCGCCGGCGAGCAGCAGTCCGGTGAAGGCGAGGAGCTGCGTGGCGATGAGGGCAAAGATGATGCGGAGGATGGTGGCGGCGATGATGCCGATGAGGATGGCCTTGCGCCGCATCCCCGGCAGCAGGCCGGCCGCGGCCATGCCGATCACCACGGCATTGTCGCCGGCAAGCACGAGATCGATGACGATCACCTGCAGGAAGGCGCTGAAGGAGCCGGGGGAGAGTATCTCTAGCAAAGGCGGTGCTCGGACGGCGCGGGGGGCCGATTGGCCCTATCTAGTCAATGCATTGCACGGTTTCACCCCCCGAGAGGGCAGAAAATCGGCCGAAGTGCCGCGTCCGGACTACGACTTTCGGCTGGCCCTCAGCACGAAGCCGATGACCTCGGCCACCGCCTGGTAGAGCTCGTAGGGGATGGACTCGTCGAGCTCGACGCCACTGAGCGCCTCGGCGAGCATCGGATTGGCCTCGATGGCGACGCCGTTGTCACGCGCGGCGACCAGGATGGCCTCGGCGATGCGGCCGCGCCCCTTGGCAACGACGACGGGGGCCTGACTCGTCCCGGCCTCATAATCGAGCGCGATCGCCAGCGGCAGCCTGGTGTCGGCGCTCATGAGACGCTGTCCAGCAATCGCCCCGACGGCCGCCGCTGCGCGGTCGGGACGCCGGCGCGGATCTTTACCCTGCCGGGCGTCAGTCCCACGGCGGCGAGCGATCCCGAAAGCTCGGGTAGTGCGGCAGACATCGCCTCGGCGGTCTCGGGCTCGGCCGCCCAGAGCGCGACCGTCACCGCCTTGCCGAGGACGCCCACCTCGGCCCCGACCTCGCCGGTGGCCGAATAGTTGAGGGCGAAGCGCATGCTCCATCCACGCTTGCCCTCGCGCCTCTCGCGCCGCGTACCGTCGGGCCCGATCTGCAGTTGCGCCATCACCAGCTCGTGGCCGATGAGAAAGGGCAGCTCCATGCGCAGGGCCGGCGGCGCCGGGCGGGGTGCGTCGCCAGCATCGGGGAGCGAGGCGAGCTGCATCAGCTTGAGCCGCGAGATGGCGGCATCAGCCTGGTCGTGCAGCATGCGGCCGGCGTCGCGCGCCGCGTCGGGCAGCGGCGGCGCCTCGACCGGCACCGCACGCAGCGGCAGGCCCCGGATCGGTGGGGGAGCAGGATCGCGGCCGGGGGCGGCGGGCCCGGCGGGGCCGAGCCATTTCCCCAGCGCCTCGCGCAGCGCCAGAAGGCCGGCCTTGGTATCGCGGGGCTGCGGCTCGCCGCGTAGCAGGGAGGCTTCGAGCGTCACGCCGGAGCGGGCCACGGCCTGCTCCAGCTCGCGGGCCGGAACCTGGCCGTCGCGAACCACGAGGGGTTGCGCCAGGACCTTGAGCGCCGCGCGCAGCACCGGCTCGGGCAACAAAGCCGGCGTCTGCACCGCGGCGGCCAGGGAGACCAGCAACGGGCCGGCCGAGTCCTGGCGGCTCAACGCTCCGGGCAACATCTGCGCCAGCGCCGCCTGCGGTGTCGGCGGCGGGGCGGCAGGCGGAGCCTGCGGCGTCGTGGGC
>JAEWCE010000272.1 GCA_023390785.1 Pseudomonadota bacterium | reverse complement strand
CTCCCCCCTGCGGGGAGGGGCTGGGGGGTGGGGGCCGCAAGCACCGGATTGTCTCTTGTCGTGAGCGGCGCTAGTCGGCGCGCGGGTGGTGCACGGGCAGATCGGCCCAGTCGCGGGTGGTCCAGTTGCCGATGAGCTCGGCAGGCTGGGTCCGGCGGCGCTGCGGCGCGGGCTTGCGGCGGGCAAACAGGTGGGTGAGCTTCATGATTGTCTCCTGGTCTTCTTATGAGCGGGGGCTTGTGCCGACCCGGCGATGAACCCCTTATGAACGGACGGCGAAGCGGCGGAGACGGCATGAGCGAGCGCAGTATCATCGGCGATGACGGGGTGCGGCTGGTCTATGACGATTTCGGGCCGCGCGACGGCGTGCCAATGGTGCTGTGCCACGGGCTGACAATGACGGGCGCGCAGTTCCGCGACGCCGCCGCGGCGTTCGCGGCGCGCGGCTATCGCGTGCTGACGCCGGATCTGCGCGGGCATGGCCGCTCGGGCGTGCCGGGGCGGGTTTCACGCACGACGTTCTCGCTCGAGCGGTTCGAGGCGGATGCGCTGGCGATGCTGGCCGATGCCGGACTGGAGCGCGTGCACTGGGTGGGCAATTCGCTGGGCGGCATCGTCGGGCTGAGGCTGCTGCCGGCGGGCCGCTTCCTGAGCCTCACCACGTATGGAACGGCATATTGCATCGGGCTGCACAGCATGCTCACGCAGGCCTGGGTGGGGCTCGGCTTCCTGCTGCTGCCGCGTCGGGTGATCGCGCGGATGATGGCGTTCCTGGTGTCGCGGCACCGGCCGACGGCGCAGTATGTGGCGGCGCGCATCCTCGCGACGCGGCCGGACGTGATCGCCGCCATCGCCGGGACGGTGGGGCGGTACGATTTGCGGCCGGCGGTGCGGGCGGCGACAGTGCCGGTGCTGTTGCTCGACTGCCGCAAGGACTGGCTGGTGGGCTGGGCCATGGGCGCGACGCGGCGGCTGGCGCGGAACCTGGCCGGGGTCACGGTGGTGACGCTGGACGGCGGCGGCCATTGCGCCGACCTCGATGATGCCGCGGCGTGGCGGGCGGCGGTGCTGGACTTCGTGGCGAAGTGACGGCGGGCGGCCGCGGCAAATGTCACGATTTGCCGAGAGGACGCGAAATGCTAAAAGCGCGGCATCGGAACAATTCGAGCGCTGGCGGTTGCAGACACTGGGTCGGATCATCATTGCGGCAAGCGTGGCGGCGCTGCTCGGCGGCTGCGCCAGCGCGCTGCCGCCGGGCCTGCGCGGTGCCGTGAGCGTGCGGACAGCGGCGGCGCCGCAGCCGATGGCGCTGGCCGAGGTGGCGCCCGGGCCGCGCAGCATGGACGGGATGATTGCCCGCTACGCGGCAGAATACGACGTGCCGGAGGCGCTGATCCGCCGCATCATCGTGCGCGAGAGCGGCTACAACCCGAAGGCGCGCAACGGCCCGTACTGGGGACTGATGCAGATCCGCTACGATACGGCGCGCTCGATGGGCTATTCCGGGCCGGCCTCGGGGCTGCTCGATGCCGACACCAATTTGCGCTACGGCGTCAAATATCTGAGCGGCGCCTACAAGGTGGGCGAGCGCAATTCCGACCAGGCGGTGCGCAACTACGCCAGCGGCTATTACTATACCGCCAAGGCCAAGGGGCTGCTGGCCGAAGTCGGGCTGGATTAAGCCAGCGCCGCCTCGACCTCGGCGAGGGTGGGGATGGCGGGCTGGGCGCCGGGCTTGAGGCAGGCGAGGCTGGCGGCGATGGCGGCGCGGCGCATGGCGGCTTCGAGGTCGAGGCCGGCATCGAGGCCGGCGGCGAGATAGCCGACGAAGGTGTCGCCGGCGCCCACGGTATCGACCGGTTCGACGGCGAGGGCCGGCACGCTGATGACGTCGTCGGGCGTCGCGGCGACGGCGCCATCGGGACCCAGGGTGACGATGATGGTCTGGCGGCGGCTGCGGGCCCACAGGCTCATGGCCGTCGGCAGGTCGCCGACCTCGCCGCCCGACAGCAGCGCGAATTCGGTCTCGTTGGCAACGACGATCGAGGCGGTGCCGGCTACCGCCGCGGTGGTGTCGAGGAACGGCGCGGTGTTGAGGATGGTCGTCGTCCCGTGCAGGCGCGCGACGCCGAGGGCGCGCATGGTGGCGGCCTGCGGGATCTCCTGCTGCACCACCAGCACGTCCCTGTCGGTGAGCGCGGCGACGGCGGTATCGGCGTCCTCGGGGGTCAGCGTGCCATTGGTGCCGGGCACGATGCCGATGATGTTCTCGCCGGCGGCATCGACCATGATCATGGCGACGCCCTGCTGCTGGTCGAGCCGGCGCAAGGCGCCAAGATCGACGCCACCCTGCTGGAGCAGCGCCAGCGCCTCGTCGCCCATGCGGTCCCTGCCGGCGGCGCCCACCAGCCTGACCTTGCCGCCGGCGCGCGCCGCGGCCAGCGCCTGGTTGGCGCCCTTGCCGCCCGGCGCAGTGGCAAAGCTCGTGCCCGGCACGGTCTCGCCGGGTTGCGGGATGCGGCTCACGGTCGCGATGAGGTCGAGATTGACGGAGCCGAGAACGGTAATCATGCGATAGCCTTCAGAATTGTGTTCCAATTGCGCATCGTCACCAGCGTGCCCCTGGGCAGGCGCTTCTCCAGATCGAAGCTGGAGTTGCCGGTATAGGTGCCGTCGGGCTTGCGGTAGAAGATGAAGAAGATTTCGCGCTCGCTGACGGCAGCGACATCGAAATCGCCGGGCACGCCCTTGGGCGAGAGCGCCGGCGGCACCGGCGCATCGAACAGCAGGACGTGAAGCTTGGCGTCCTCGCCTTCCTGGCGCCTGAACGGATCGGCGGCGACCATGGCGGCAAGCTCGTCGCGGCGACGGAGCACCGTGCCGACCGGAAAGCCGAAGGCCGCCGCGAGCCCGGCCTCGATCTTCTGCCTGAGGCCGCGGGCGCTGGCCGCATCGAACAGCACGTTGCCGCTCGCCAGCAGCGTCTTCACTTCGGCAAAACCCATGGCCTCGAACGCCGCCTTGAGCTCGGCGCTCCTGACCGTGCGCTTGCCCAGATTCACCCCGCGCAGGAAGGCGACGTAGCGGGTCACTTGGCTTTGCCGTTGGGGTAGATGGTTTCGCCGCGCTTGAGCATGGCGACGAAGTCTTCGATCTTCTTCCTGCGTCCGGCCTCGGTCTTGAGGTTGTGGACGCGGAAGGCGAGGGCGAAGCGGTTTTGCGCGGTGAGCTTTTCGAACAGCGCCAGCGCCGCCGGTTCCGCCTTGATGGCGGCAAGCAGATCGGGCGGAAACTCCATGGTCCGGGAGCCGCCATAGGCGCGGTCCCAGCGGCCATCGGCTTTGGCCCGATCGATTTCGGCCTGGCCGGAGGGCTGCATGCGGCCCGCCTTGATCAGTCGCGCCACGTGCTCCTGGTTGCGCGTCGACCAGATGCTTTTCGGCCCGCGGGGCGTGAAGCGCTGCAGGAAGCTGTCGGCGTCGAAGGATTTCTTGATGCCGTCGATCCAGCCCCAGCAGAGCGCGACGTCGAGCGCCTCGTCATAGGTGACCGAGGGCCGGCCGGAGGCCTTCTTATGCAGCTTGAGCCACAGCTCGGGCGCCTTGGCGTGGTTTATGAAGCACCACATTTAGAGCGCCGCCTCGTGCATGAAATGGCGG
>JAEWCE010000244.1 GCA_023390785.1 Pseudomonadota bacterium | reverse complement strand
GGGATATCGGCCTGATCACCGTGCTCGGCGACAGCGGCGTTGCCGCCGGGGTGCGCCGCATCGAGGCGCTCACCGCGCGCGGCGCCCGCCACCATGCGTGCACCAACGCCAACCTGGTGCAGAGCGCCGCAGACGTGCTGCGCACCGCGCCGGCCGACATCCTGCCGCGCATCGAGGCGCTGCAGGACAACCTCAAGAAGTCCGAGCGGGCGCTCAGCGAGGCGCAGAAAAAGCTGGCGCTGGGCGGCGCCTCCGGAGCCGCGGCGCCGGCGGCCGAGACGGTCAACGGCACCGCCTTCGTCGGCCGTGTCGTCGAGGGCGTTCAGGCGCGGGATCTGCGCGGCCTGGTCGATGCCGAAAAGAAGAAGCTCGGCTCGGGCGTCGTCGCCCTCGTGCTCAAGGGCGAGGACGGCAAGGGCACCGTTGCCATCGGCGTCACCGACGATCTGACCGGCAAATTCTCCGCGGCCGATCTGGTGAAGCAGGCGACCGCGGCGCTCGGAGGGCAGGGCGGTGGCGGCCGTCCCGACATGGCCCAGGGCGGCGGCCCCGACGGCGGCAAGGCGACGGATGCAGTGGCGGCGGTACGCTCAGCGCTCTGACCACCAGCGGTTGGCCGAGCGGGCGCTCCTGCGACCGATCGGCCAGAGCGCAGATAAGTCGCGGTTGGCCGAGCGGGCGCTCCTGCGGCCGATCGGCCAGAGCGCAAATAACCGCGGTTGGCCGAGCGCGGTGGGCTCAGCGCTCGGACGAGGTGGCCTCGGCGGCGCCGGCGATCGGCGCCTCCAGCACCGCGCTCTCCTCGTCGATGGCGCGCAGCGGCCGCGTCGACTCGCGCAGCACCGACGGGCCCTCGCCGCCCTGCGACAGGTGCGGCAGGAAACGGATGCGCGTGCGGTCGTCGAGCACATTGAAGATGCCGGCCACCACGATCGCGGCAAGCCCGACATAGGCGATGCCGTCGGGATATTCGTAGTAGAACACGGCGCCGAACAGGATCGCCCAGAAAATCTGGCTGTACTGGATCGGCGCCACCAGGCTCGCCGGCGCGTGCCGCGTCGCGGCGATGAACAGCATGTTGCCGGTGCCGCCCAACGCCCCCACCGTCAGCAACAGCGCCAGCTGCCGCAGATCCAGCACGTGGAAGCCGCCGGTAAACAGCATCATCACCCCGTTGACCACGAGGATATAGAGCGAGGCGACCCCGATCAGGCTGATCCGCTGCTCGTCCTTGGCGATGCGGCGCAGCACGCTCGTGGTGATGGCGCCACAGATCGCCGCCATGATCGCCGCGAGGTGGCCCAGATGCAGCTCGCGGAACCCGGGCCGCACCACGATCAGCACGCCGACGAAGCTCGCCGCCAGCAGCGCCCAGCGCGGCACGCTGACTTTTTCCGCCAGCAGCCAGACCGAGATGAACACGATGAACACCGGCGCGAGGAAGGCCAGCGAATACGCCTCGGCCAGCGGGATCGTCACGAAGGCGTAGATGATACACAGGTTCCCCAGCATGCCGCTGACGCCGCGCATGTTGAGCAGCCACGGATGCTTGAGGTCGAACAACCGCCACCAGCTCTCGCCCTTCGGCGTGGTGAAGATCACCGGGATCAGCGAGAACAGCGTGGTGAAAAAGGCCAGCTCGTAGACGGAAAGGCCGCTGCCCAGGCCCTTGATGATGGCGTCGCAGCACGAATAGAGCGCATACGCGCTAAGGGCAAAAAGGACGCCGGGCGGCATCTGGGAGAACTCGATGACTCGGATGGGAGCTTGGGTACCTATACGCTGCAGGGCGGGACGCGTCGATGGCTGACATGTCAGTTTAGGGGGCCGAGGATGGGCGCAATTGTCGCGATCTCGTTGGTCCAGACATAGCCCGCGAACCCAGGCGGGATCGCGGCCGCCTCTGCCGCATTGTCGATGCCGGAGGTGCCGGCGTCGCCTGGGGTGTAGGGGCCGATCAGGATCACCTCCGAGCCGGCGGCGTGCATGCGGTCGATGAAGCGGTTGGGCCAGCCCCACAGCAGCCAGGCGTAGTTGATCGGCACCATCACCATGGTGTCGCGGCACGGTGCCGGCACGATGCCGGTCCAGCCATAGCCCAGATACTGCGTCAGGCAGCCGATCATCTGCTTGCCGCCCCACGCCTTGATCTCCGGCAGCTTGCCCTTGGCCTCGAACACCGGCGCGTCGCCGCCATAGGCGCCCCACACCGCCGATTTCCACTCCGGATGCGCGGCGACGAAATCGGCCAGCATGTCGCCCTCGCGCTGCTCCTTGGATTTGAAGTTGATGATGAAGTGCTTGTCGGGCATCGCCGCCATCACCTCCTCGAGCGAGGGCATCATGCCCACGCCCTTGCCGCGCAGCGGGAAAGTCTTGCCGCCGTCGGCGGTGTAGCCGTAGCCGACGTCGAGCGTCTTGAGGTAGGCGAGGTCGTGCGCCCGCGTCTCGCCCGTGCCCTCGGTGCGGCAGTCGAGCGTCCAGTCATGGAACACCGCGAAATGCCCGTCGGTGGTCGGATGCACGTCGAGCTCGACCGCGAAGGCGCCGGCGGCGAAGGCGCCCTGCATCGCCGGCAGCGTGTTCTCGATCTCGGGTGCGATCGGCTCGCGGATGCGCGTCGCCGTGCAGGTGTCGCTCTTGACGCCGGCGAGGTCGAAATTCTGGTGCATGCCGCGATGCGCGATGAGCCGGATGTCGCCGGTCGGGGCCGGCGCCAGCCACGACGCGTTCCACAGATAGATCGCGCCGATGACCACCACCAGCCCGACGAGAATCCGTTTGAACATGCTGCCCCCTTCGCCCTCTCTGGTCGATGCGCAAGCTATGTGGCGAGGAGATGGCGCACCATCTCAAATTCTGGGCGAGCGGAAGCCTCCACCGGCCCGACCGGCGATGTCAAAGAGCAGCGCCGCATCGAGATGCGGCATGGCGAGGCTCCTGTCCCGGAGCCGGTAGACGG
>JAEWCE010000226.1 GCA_023390785.1 Pseudomonadota bacterium | reverse complement strand
AGCCAGAGCTGCGGCGTGAGGTAGAGCCCGCGCAGCTTCGGGCGCCAGGCGATCCAGGCGGCGAGGCCGACGCCGAGGAAGACGCCGTTGTATTTGGTGAGCACGGCCAGCCCGAGCAGGGCAGCGGCGGCAAAGAGCTTGCGCCACGCCTTGATGCCGGCCTCCCAGTCGCGCGCGAAGCTGTGGAAGGCGTAGGTGGTGGCGACGACGAAGAAGATCAGCAGATGGTCGTGGTAGGCGAAGGCCGACATCATGAAGATGATCGGGATGGTGAGATAGAGCACCGCCGCCTGCACGAACCAGCCGAGGCGGTCGTCGGGCGCCAGCAGCTTGGACCACAGCCACAGCACGCCCAACGTGCCGGCGAGGCTCAGCCAGGTGAGCAGGCGGACACTGAGATTGCTCCAGCCGAACAGTGCTGCCATCACGCCCTGCAGCCAGCCGTCGAGCGGCGGGTGGTCGAAATACGACCAGCTCAGATGCTGTCCCCACATCCAGTAGTAGGCCTCGTCACCCATCGGCGGGACGGCGAGATCGAACCACAGGCGGAGCGCAAGCAGATAGGCGAACACCAACCCGAGCAGCACCAGCCACCAGCGCGGCGCGGGCCGGGCGATAGCTTCGCTCATTTGACCAGGTACACCGAATAGGTCTCGAGCGGATCGCCGCCGGCGTCGCGGGTGACCGTGGCGAGCAGCGTGGCGTTGGCCGGCGGCGCGCCGGTGCCGGGCGTCACCAGCAGATGCGGGGCGGCCATGAGCGCCGGATCGGCCGGGGGCATGTACTGGTAGCGGAACGGCTCGGAGGTCTCGAACACCGGCAGCGGATCGTGGGCCATGCGGGCATAGTAGCCGAGCCAGCCATTGAGAGAATAGTTGGTGGTATCGACCCAGAGGGCGCCGCTATCCTTCGCCAGCGCCGAGACCTTGCTCCACAGATCCGGCCAGCCATAGACGAAGTCGAACGCCTTCACTGGGCCCAGAAAGGGCAGCGTGCGGGTTTCGATCGACTGGTAGGCGACGAACATCAGCGCCAGGCCGAGCGGGACGTGCAGGGCGGCGATGGCGTTGAGCGCCCAACGCAGCCACCCGACCTGCGGGCGGACCGTGATCGCCGCCCAGGCGCCGACCAGCGCCAGTTGCGGAAACAGCGGCGCCGTCCAGTTCGGATTGACGCGGCCGAACAGGGCGTCGGCGAGGAAGTATGCGGCCATCGGCGTGGCGGTCAGCACGGGCAAGCCGAGCGATCGCGCCCGGCGCGCGAAGAACAACACGATGCCGACGATGACAAAGACGTAGAGCGTGGGGAGGAGTTGGATGCCTTCCTCGACGAGGAAGCGCAGGAACTCGCCGGGCTGCACCACATGGTCGGCGAAGTTCGACCGGCCGAGCTGGTAGCGAAACGAGTTCCAGTCGCGCTGCGAATTGACCCAGACGACCGGCGCGAAGCAAAGCAGGGCCAGCGCGCCGCCGGCCCAGACCTGCCAGAGTTTCAGCCAGGCGAGGCGCTCGCGGCTGGTGACAAGGTAGACCAGCAGGCCCGCGCCGAGGAAGACCACCGTATATTTCGACAGCAGGCCAAGGCCGGCGCAGAGGCCGGCGAG
Source organism: Pseudomonadota bacterium (assembly GCA_023390785.1). Taxonomy (GTDB): domain Bacteria; phylum Pseudomonadota; class Alphaproteobacteria; order Rhizobiales; family Devosiaceae; genus Devosia_A. The sequence goes on along the minus strand of JAEWCE010000226.1, from coordinate 5,847 downwards.
TAGCCACCAATTGGCGTTGCGGCTGCGGGTGAACTCGGCGACGGCCCAGACGGCCAGCACCCAGAACATGGTCGAAGGCCCGTCCGGCGTGGCGACGGCAAAGGTGATGACGACGCCGATGGTGACGGAGTAGGCGATGGCCGCGACCGCGCCGATGCGGCGATCGCCGAACAGGATGTTGCCCATGCGGTAGAGCGCGGCGCAGACGACGAGGTCGGCGACGAAGAACATGCTGCGCACCGCGAGCTCACTCTCGCCCAGCAGCGCGCGGCCCAGCCAGATCAGCCAGGCGACGGACGGCGAATGATCGTAGTACCAGACGCTCGGATAGAACGACCAGATCGCGTAATAGGCCTCGTCACCGATGAGGCCGAAGCGGATGGCGAAGGCCAGCCGTGGCAGGGTCAGCAGCAGCACGATGACGCCGGCGCCGGGCGGGGTGGCCCAGAACGGGGGGCGTGGTGCGGCGAGGGGCGCGGGGGTGCTCACGGCTTGTAGTCGTCGCCGTGGAAGATGCGCCAGTGATAGACCTCGCGGCCGAAGCGCGTGATGGTGAAATCGTCGACCATGGTGAGATTGGAAAAGCTCTGCGAGAGGTATTGCAGCACGGGCGAGCCATCGTCCTCGTCGGTGAGGATGAGGGCGGATTTCCCGGCCAGCGCGGCGCGGTCGATCCAGTACTGGTATTCGTGCTTGGGCTCCCTGGTGATCGGAACGGCGACAGTGGTGCCGAGGGCAAAGCCGATCTGCGAGGCAGTGGAATAGCGCGTGCCGGCGACGAGGTCGGCCGGGTGCGCCTGCTGCGCGGCGCGCATATGGGCCGCGACGGTTGGCCAGTCGATGTTGATGGAGCTGCCGCGGTCGCCGTAGTTGACCAGCGGCGCCACCGGGGTCACGGCGAAGTTGAAGACCAGCAGGCCGGCGCAAACGAAGCCGTAGAGCACATGCAGCCAGAACTGGACTCGCGTTCCGACCCAGCGCACCAGCAGTGGCAGGATGCCGATGAAGGCAAGGATGTTCCAGTAGAAATGGCCGCCGATGGCGATGGTCATGGCGAAAAAGCCGAGACACGAGATGGTCATCGTCGCGACCGACACCGTCTTGAGCTGGCTCTCGAATGGCGAGGCGGGTTTGCCGCGTAGCATCCTGACTAGCGGCCACAGCAGGAACGGCGACAGCATCAGCACATTGAGGACGACGAAGGCCAGTGGCGGCAGCAGCGCGAAGTGCCAGGGCTGATCGCCCCAGCGGTCGTGCATGTGGAAGCGGAACGAGGCGAAGCCTTCTGTGAGGTTCCAATAGAGTACCGGCGCCTGCATGGCGACGGCGAGCAGGCCGGCGAGCCACGGATGCGGGCTGCGCAGGGCGCTGCGCAGATCCTTGCGCAGCAGGAGCGCGGCGGCGAAGCCGAGGCCGATCACGGCGCCGTTGTATTTGCTGAGGGTGGCGAGGCCGAGCGCGATGGCCGCGGCGTAGAGCCAGCGCGCTGCGTTGGCCGTGCCGGCGGCCCAGCGCTCGGCGAAAGTCGTGAAGCCGTGGAGGGCGAGCAGCCCGAAGGCGACCACGAGGTGGTCGTTGTAGGCGATGCTGGTCATGGCGAAATAGAAGGGCGAGGCGAGGTAGAGCACTGTCGCCGCCCAGAACCAGCTGTCGGAATCGGAGGGCGCGAGCTTCCGGCTCCACTGCCGGAAGACCCACAGCACCAGCACCAGCGCCAGCCAGGTGGTCAGCCGCACGGTGAAGCGCGACCAGCCGAACAGGTGCGACACCACGAACAGCAGCCAGGCATGCAGCGGCGGGTGGTCGAAATACGACCAGGCCGGGTGCTGGCCCCACATCCAGTAATAGGCCTCGTCTCCGACCGGATCGGCGTTGAGGTCGAAATAGAGCCTGAGGGCGAGAAACAGCAGCGCCGCCAGCGGCAGGGCGGGATGGACGCGTCGGGGCGCTGGCGTTGCGGCGGCGAGGGTCATTGCGGGTTCCGTCTGGCGGAGTGAGCCATAGCCCATCGGACGCGCCGGGCAAACAAGTGGGCGCCGGTCACGGGATGTAGCCTTCGCCGCGGAAGATGCGCCAGGTGTAGATCGGGTGGCCCATGCGCACGGTCTTCCACTCGTCGATAGTGGTCAGTGTGGTGAAGTGTTGCTGCAGCCAGGCGAGACGCTCGCCGCCGCCGAGGCCGTCGGGCTCGTCGCCGAGGATCAGCGCCGACTTGCCGGCATACTGGCTGCCGTCGCCCTGCCAGAAATCGTATTGCGAATGCTCAGCCGAGAGTTTCACTACATCAGTCGTGCCGAGCACGAAACCGAGTTGCGAGGTGGTGGAGTAGCGGGTGGCGCCGACGAGGTCGGCTGGCTGCGCGGCGATGGCGGCGCGCATGTGCTCGCCGATCTCGGTCCAGCCGAAATCGCTGGCCGAGCCGCGGTCGCGGCGGCCGACGAAATCGGCGAACGGCATCCAGGTGAAGTTGAAGACGAAGGTCAGGATCAGCAGCAGGCCGACAATGAAGTGCGCCCAGCGATGGATGGGGTTGGCCATGAAGCGCGTCAGTAGAGGCATGAGGCCTATGAATGCGACGATGTTCCAGTAGAAGTAGGCGTCGAGCACACAGGATATGGCGAGGAAGCTGAGGCTCGAAACGGTAAAGACGGTGAGCGCGATGACCTTGGCGCGGCTTTCGTCCGGGGTGAGCGAGGGGCTACGGATGAGGCTGATGGTCGGCCACACCAGGAAGGGCGACCAGAACAGGATGCACAGCAGCACGAAATTGACCGGGTGCTGCCAGTCGAAGGCGCCGGGGGTCGTCCAGCGGTCGTTGAGATGATAGCGGAACGAGGCGAGGCCTTCGGTCAAATTCCAGTAGATCACCGGCGCCTGCATGGCCATGGCGAGTAGCGCAGCGAGCCAGGGATGGGGGGTCCTTAGAAGCGCGCGCAGCTTCGGTCGCAGCAGAAAGGCGGCGAGGAAACCAAGTCCGAGAAAGGCGCCGTTGTATTTGGTCAGCACCACGATGCCGAGCGCTGCCGCCGCCAGATACAACCAGAGTGTCTGTCGTGGCTGATCAGTCTCGACCTTGTCGGTGAAGACGATGAAGCAGTGCACCGCCAGCAGGCAGAGGAAGATCAACAGGTGGTCGTTGTAGGCCACCAGAGAGATGCAGAAGAACAGCGGCGAGCTCAAATAGATCGCGGCGGTGCGCCAGAACCACAGCTGCGGCGTCTCCGGCGACAGCCGTTTCGCCCAGGACCAGAAGATCGCCATCACCCCCGCCAACGTGAACCAGGTGAGGATGCGCACGCTGATCGGGTGCCAGCCGAAGACGAGGCTCGCCAGCCGGAGCAGCCAGGCGTGCAGCGGCGGATGGTCGAAATAGGACCAGCCCAAATGCTGGCCCCACATCCAGTAATAGGGCTCGTCGCTGACGAGGTCGGCGCGCAGATCGAAATAGACGCGCAGCACCAGGTACAGCCCAACCAGGAGCTGCAGCGCGATGATCTCGCGCCGGCCGCGGCCGATCGTGCCCTCTGCTGTCATGCCCACTCCGAACGATGGGCGAGCCATAGCCCATTGGCGGCGTTGGGCAAACATCCGTTGCAGCCGCAGGCGAGGCCGCTACTATGCGAAGCGCGGGACGGGGGAGCGGGATGGTCAGTCCGGAGGCGCGGGCGCGCATTCAGGAGATGTTTGCCAACAGGCGCCTGGAGGAAAAGCAGTTTCCCGGCGGCAAGCCGGTGGAGCTGAAGCGACGCGACTGGGAGGCCCAATCCCGCCTCGACGTGCTGCCCAAGGGGGCCAGGTTCCACCCGGTGGATGCCGGCGGCATCAAGGCCGAGTGGATGGAAATGCCGCTGGTCGACAAGTCGCGGGTGTTCCTGCTGCTGCATGGCGGCGGCTACAATGCCGGCTCGCCCCGCACGCATCGCAAGATGGCCGCCTATCTCAGCCGGGCCGCGCATGCCCGGGTGCTGACGCCGGAGTATCGGCTGGCGCCGGAGCATCCGTTCCCGGCCGCCGTCAAGGACGCACTCAGGGCCTATGGCTGGCTGCTGGAGCAGGGGACGCCGGAGGCGCAGATCGTCGTCGGCGGCGATTCTGCGGGCGGCGGGCTGGCGTTGTCGATGCTGCTGGCGTTGCGCGAGGCCGGCGCGAGGATGCCCAGGGCCGCGGTGCTCCTCTCGCCCTGGACGGATCTGTCGGTGTCGAGCGCGACCTATGAGCGGCTGCGCAAGCTCGACCCGGTGATCAGCCGCGAGCGCCTGGGGGCGGCCGGGCGGTGGTATGCCGGCCAGCGCGACCTGCGCGATCCGATGGCGTCGCCGCTGTTCGCTGATGCGGCCGGGCTCCCGCCGCTCCTGATCCATGCGGGCGGCGACGAGACCATGCTGGACGACAGCCGGTTGTTCGCGGAGCGGGCGCGCGCGGCGGGGGTGGACGTGACCTTCACGGTCTATGACGGCATGTGGCACGTGCACCATTGGGGCGCCCCGGAGGTGCCGGAATCGGTGGCTGCGTACAACGACATCGCTGCCTTTATTCGCGCGCAATTCGGCGGTTGATCTAAGCCGCAGGGGCGGTGAGGGCATGGCATGAGTGTGGCCGAGCGTGACGCGGTTTTTGCCGCGCTGGCCGATGAGTACAGGCGTATCCTGCTGGAGCGCCTGCGTCGCAGCAACGGGCAGACGCTGGGGCGGCTGTGCCAGGGGCTGCCGATCAGCCGCCAGGCGGTGACCAAGCATCTATTGGCGCTGGAAACGGCCAGCCTGGTGCTGACGCAGCGCCGCGGCCGCGAGAAACTGCATTTCCTCAACCCGGTGCCGATCAATGCCATCGCCATGCGCTGGCTCCGGCAGTTCGATGCGGTGAAACTGGAAATGCTGGCGCCGCCGCCGGGCAAAGCAAAAGGGCCGGAGTAAACTCCGGCCCTCAGCTTGTTTGTGCGTGGGATGGCTCAGCGCTGGGCGGTGTAGGTGACGAGCGGCGTGATGCGCTTGATCGTCACGCGCCGGTTGAGCGGCTCGGCGGCCTCCGTCTTCACCCGCAGATAACGCTCGCCATAGCCCTGGGTGACCAGGTTTTCCGGCGGGATATCGTAGAAGTCGGTCAGGATGCGGGCGACCGTCGCGGCGCGCTGGTCGGACAGCACCAGGTTGGAGATGTCCGAGCCGACGGCGTCGGTGTGGCCTTCGATCAGGAACACCTCACCGGGGTTGCGGTCGAGCAGCTTCTGCATGGCATCGGCCACCTTGCTCAACGCCCCGACCTGGCTGCGGGCAATCGTCGCCTTGCCGGTGTCGAAGGTGAGGCCTCCAACCTCGAGGCGACGGACGCTGTCGCGCAGGCGGGCGGAACGCTTGACCTCGTCGATGGTGTAGATGCGGCGCACCCGCTCCACCGGCGGCTGGTCGAGGAAGTCGGTGACCTCCTCATCATCGGCGCTGCGGGCGTCGAGGATGTAGTCGCTGGCCGGGATGGTCAGGTGCAGCGGTGGCAGGTCGTCGCCCGGATCGCGCCAGCTATCGAGATCGCTATCCTTCGGATCATAGGTCGAGAGCAGAATCTCGCGGCCGTTGGGCAGGATCTTGCTGCGCTGCAGGACGTCGCCGTGGCGGCTGCGGATCGTCACGATCTTGGTGCCGTTGGGACGGGTGACGGTCTCGCGGGTACGGCCGCGGCCGAGATCCTCGTAGTAGATCTCGTCCTCGCGCGGATCGTAGTAGCGGTCCCGCTCCTGCTCCGGGTTCCGGATGACGATGTTGACGCCGATCTGGAAGATCACCGCGGTGTTGTTCTGCTGGGGCGGGGGCGCCGGCGGCGGGTTGCTCGAGCCGTTGTTCTGCGGCGGGGGCG
>JAEWCE010000206.1 GCA_023390785.1 Pseudomonadota bacterium | reverse complement strand
AGCCCCCGGCCGAACGAATGCGAGGCGGGAGATAGGGCAAAAGCGGGGGAAAGGCAAGAAGAATGCTAAACCGTTGGGTCAAAATCGTCGTGAACTAGACCCAAAGTCTTCGCAAGGCGCGAGGGCTGTATCGGCAAGGTTCCTATTCTTGAAAAATGAGGAGTTAGTGATCGAATAAGCTTTAGGTCGAGCGTAAGAAAGTACGTGCAACCATTGTATTCGGCGCACCATATGTGAAATGCGTCGAGGAGTTGGTTTCGATTGGTGCTTTTTCCCTGAGATGCGCCGGTCCATTTTTTGAGTTGGGCAAGCCGCGGGTGAGGGAGACTTGCGATAAATTCCTGCTGTGCCCTCTTGGTGTCCATACCTACACCCATGATAACCCTGCCATAGTTCACGGGCGCTGGGGCGTATTCGATCGGCTGAAAAGAGTCGCCATCCATCGTATCCCAGATGCCTGGAAGCCCCCAACTCTCTAATACTGTTTCGTTATTCATGAAGAAGCGAGCACGACCAGCCTTGCCCGCGTCTGAGATCAAGCGCAGGTAGCCAATCTCAACGCGAAGGTTCTCGTCCTTGATTTCACGTCGTGTGTCGGTCTCGACGCGCGAATACACGGTCACCCAATCTTCGATTTTTCCCCATCGGACGTGCTGGAGAGTGGGAATAAGCCGCATTTTCCTGTAGGCGGCAAATTTGAGGATATTCGTATCCAAGTAGATAAATGCAGTATTCATGTCGCCGAAGAATTATGAGGTGCGGACACATGCAGCTTACGAAGTCGCAGCGGCGACTCCGAGACTTGATGAGTAGCATTAGTGAACGATGCTACAGCGCCGGTTGGATGGACGGTACCGATTTTCGGCTCTGGCAGTTCGTCGCAGACCATTCAGACGATGGCACCTGAGGAACCATCGGTTTCGATGCTCGTAGCCAATTGAGCGAGTTGGCGGAGGAGACCGGCGGATGAATCACGTATTCGGAGGATAGGAGAACACTGCGCGATCGTCATGGTAACAGCTTCGTCTCAATGGCTGACTGGCTAGCAATGTTCCGCCTCCGAAAGAAGCCGCTCTGATCTTGACTGCGGTAACTCATTCGCTCAAACGCACCGCCAACTTGAAGCCGGGCGCGGCGGCCCGTAGGCTGATTCAGCACATCAAAGGCGGACATCATGGCCAAGCGGGCATTCACTTTTCCGGGGCAGGGCAGCCAGGCGGTCGGCATGGGCAAGGACCTTGCCGCGGCCTTTCCCGAGGCACGGGCGGTGTTCGACGAGGTCGACGCCGCGCTGGGGCAAGAGCTCAGCGAGGTGATGTTCGAGGGCCCCGACGAGACGCTGCGGCTCACCGCCAATGCGCAGCCGGCGCTGATGGCGGTCAGCCTGGCGGTGGTGCGGGTGCTGGAGAGCAAGGGGGTGCGCGTCGCCGACGCGGCCGCCTATGTCGCCGGGCACTCGCTGGGCGAATATTCGGCGCTGTGCGCGGCCGGAGTGATCTCGGTCGCCGACGCGGCAAAGCTCCTGCGCATCCGCGGCGAGGCGATGCAGGAGGCGGTGCCGGTCGGGCAGGGCGCCATGGCCGCGATCCTCGGGCTCGACCTCGAAACCGTGCTGCGCGCCGCCAACGATGCGGAGCAGGGCGAGGTCTGCGGCGTCGCCAACGACAATGCGCCCGGCCAGGTGGTCATCTCGGGCCATGCCGGGGCGGTGGCCCGGGCCATCGAGCTGCTGAAGGCGGCGGGCGCAAAGCGGGCGCTGCCGCTACCGGTGAGCGCGCCGTTCCACTGCGCGCTGATGCGACCGGCGGCGGATGCAATGGAACATGCGCTCGGGCAGGTCGAGTTCAAGGCGCCGGCGGTGCCGGTTGTGGTCAACGTGACGGCCCGGCCCACGAGCGATCCGGCGGCGATCAAGGCGCATCTGGTCGAGCAGGTGACGGGCATGGTGCGCTGGACCGAGAGCGTCAAATGGCTGGCCGGCGAGGGCGGGGTGACCGAGCTGTACGAGCTCGGCGCCGGCAAGGTGCTCACCGGCCTCGCCAAGCGCATTGCGCCGGAGGCGGCGGCGAGTGCCGTCGGCAGCCCGGCTGATGTCGAGGCGGCGCTGGCGGCCCTCGGCGCCTGATCCTCTGGCCCGGGGCGGAATCGGTTTCTCCAATGGAGACAGGAAGTGTTTGATCTCACAGGAAAACGCGCGCTGGTGACGGGCGCTTCGGGCGGCATCGGGCGGGAGATCGCCAAGGCGCTGGCGGCGGCCGGTGCCAGCGTGGCGCTGTCGGGCACGCGCGTCGCGGCGCTCGAAGATACGGCCAAGGAATTGGGCGGCGGCAGCCATCCCATCCTGCCGTGCAACCTCGCCGACGCCGATGCGGTGGACAAGCTCGGGCCGGCTGCCGAGGCGGCACTGGGCGGGCTCGACATCCTCGTCAACAATGCCGGCATGACGCGGGACAATCTGTTCATGCGCATGAAGAACGAGGAATGGGACGAGGTCCTTGCCGTCAACCTCACGGCGGCGTTCCACCTGACCCGCTCGGTGCTGCGCGGGATGATGAAGCAGCGCTTCGGCCGCATCATCTCGATCACCTCGGTGGTCGGCGTCGCCGGCAATCCCGGGCAGGGCAACTACGCCGCCTCGAAGGCCGGGCTGATCGGCATGAGCAAGTCGCTGGCCCAGGAGGTGGCGTCGCGCAATATCACCGTGAACACGGTGGCGCCGGGCTTCATCGCCTCGGCCATGACCGACGAGCTCAACGACAAGCAGCGCGAGGCGATTTTGCTCAAGGTGCCGGCCGGGCGCCTCGGAACCGCGGCGGAGGTGGCCGGTTGCACGGTATTCCTGGCGTCCGACGCCGCCGCTTATATCACCGGGCATACGCTGAACGTGAATGGCGGAATGTTGATGATTTAACACGATTGGCCGATCGGGCGCCCTCGCGACCGATTGGACAGAGCGCAAACAAACGAGCTTTACGGCCCTGTGAGCAGGCGGTTTCTGCAATATGGCAAAAGGCCGGCGAGTGTGATAGTTGGCCGCCCTGAGTTGAACGGCGGGGCCCCGGCTTGCGGGGTTCGTCAAGCCCGCCTAGAGTTGCGCCGGTCTTTGCAGCGCTCGCGCGACAAGAACGAACGAAGACTATCGAAAGGGAAGTCAAAAACTATGAGCGATATCGCTGACCGCGTCCGCAAGATCGTTGTGGAGCACCTCAATGTCGATCCCGAGAAGGTGACCGACAAGGCCAGCTTCATCGACGACCTCGGCGCCGATTCCCTCGACCAGGTCGAGCTGGTGATGGCCTTCGAAGAAGAGTTCTCGGTCGAGATCCCTGATGATGCTGCCGAGTCGATCCAGACCTTCGGCGATGCCGTAGGCTATCTCACCAAGGCGGTCGGCTGATTCCAGCCGGCCGAACGGCAGCATCGATGGAACTACGTCGCGTCGTCGTAACGGGAATGGGGGCCGTGACCCCGCTCGGATGCGGCGTAGAAGCCACCTGGCGGAACATCCTCGCCAGCAAGAGCGGCGCCAGGCGCATCGACGATTTCGAGATCGACGACATCGCCTGCCAGATCGCCCACCGCATCCCGCTCGGGACGCTTGCCGAGGGCAAGTTCAACCCCGACGACTGGATGGACGTCAAGGAACAGCGCAAGGTCGACCCGTTCATCGTGTTCGCGATGGCGGCGGCGAGCATGGCCATCGCCGATGCCGGCGTCGAGCCGAAGACGGCCGACGACGCCGAGCGCACCGGTGTCTTGATCGGCTCGGGCATCGGCGGGGTCGGCACCATCTACGAGGCGTCGGTGACGCTGCACGAGAAGGGGCCGCGCCGTGTCAGCCCGTTCTTCGTGCCCGGCCGCATCATCAACATGGCCTCGGGCAACGTCTCGATCCGCTTCGGGCTCAAGGGCCCCAACCATTCGGTGGTCACGGCCTGCTCAACCGGCGCGCATGCGATCGGCGACAGCTGGCGCATCATCGCCATGGGCGACGCCGACGGGATGGTGGCCGGCGGCGCCGAATCCCCGGTCAACCGGCTGTCGATGGCGGGCTTTGCCGCCTGCCGGGCGCTCTCGACCGCCTTCAACGATCGCCCGACCGAGGCGTCGCGGCCCTACGACAAGGACCGGGACGGCTTCGTCATGGGCGAGGGCGCGGGCGTGGTGGTGCTGGAGGAGTACGAGCGGGCCAGGGCGCGCGGCGCCAAGATCTATGGCGAGGTCATCGGCTACGGCATGTCGGGCGACGCCTATCACATCACCGCCCCGGCGCCCGACGGCGACGGCGGCTATCGCTGCATGCAGATGGCAGTGAAGAGGGCGGGGATTGCGCCGGCCGACATCGGCTACATCAACGCCCACGGCACCTCGACCCCGCTCGGCGACGAGATCGAGCTTGGCGCGGTGACGCGACTGCTCGGCGATGCTGCCGGCAAGGCGGCCATGTCCTCGACCAAGTCGGCGATCGGCCATTTGCTCGGCGCCGCCGGCGCGGTAGAGGCGATCTTCTCGCTGCTCGCCATGCGCGACAACGTAGCGCCGCCGACACTCAACCTCGACAATCCGTCGGTCGAGACGCCGATCAACCTGGTGCCGAAGGTGCCGGTGAAGAAACAGATCGACGTGGCACTGTCGAACTCCTTCGGCTTTGGCGGCACCAACGCCTCGCTGATCTTCCGCAAGGTCTAGGCCGGCATCGGTCAGTCCGCGGCGACGTTCCCGAGAACCAGGTGAATGTCGCAGGCGACGCCGTCGGGCTCGAACCTGAGCTCGACCGAACCGGTGCCCGGATCGAACAACCCCGCCGTCAGCAGGCGCGTGCCAAAACCCTTGCCGTGTGCCGCGCTGACTGGCGGTCCGTCGCGTTCGCGCCAGCGCAGGTGCAGGCGGCCGTCGGCATCGCGCGACCAATCGATCGACACCGAGCCACGTTCGCTCGACAGCGCGCCGTATTTGACCGCGTTGGTGCACAGCTCGTGCAGCGCCATGCCGAGGCTGGTCGCGTCGCGGCTGTTGATCCGCATCGGCGGCCCGCTGATGGTGACGCGTTGCGACTGCTCGTCGCGGAAGGGGCGGACGATTTCCTGCACGATATCGTCGATGGCCACCGTCACCCAATTGCCGCGTGTCACCAGCTCGGTGGCGGTGGCCAGCGCCTGCAGGCGGCCACTGAAGGCGGCAAGCCCGTCCTCCTTGCTGGCCGAGCGAAAGCTCTGCGTTGCGATCGCCTGCACCACGGTCAGGCTGTTCTTGACCCGATGCTGAAGCTCGCGCGTGATGGTCAGCATGCGTTCCTCGGCAAGGTGCCGGTCGGTCACGTCGAGGGCGACACCGATCACCCGAGAAGGGGATCTGTCGCGCGGGTCGAGCATCACCTGCGCCCGCACGGCGATCCACTTGACGGTGCCGTCGGGCCACTGATGCTTGGCCTCGTAGCGGATGGCCGTATCGCCCTGCGCCATGCTCGCCGCGATCTCGGCCTGCACCCGGGCCATCTCCCCAGGGGCGTAGAGGTTGAGGTAGTCTTCGGTTTTCGGAGTCGCGCCGTCGGCAAAGCGGTAGAGGCGGTTGAGCTCCCTCGAGGCGACAATGGCGTTGCTGCGCGCATCGAGTTGCCAGATCGCGAGCTCGCCCGCCGCCAGCGCCAGCTCGAGCCGGACGCGGTCCTCCTCGAGCGCCTGCTCGAGGAGCACTTCATCGGTGATGTCCTGCAGCGTGCCGATATAGCTCGTCGCCTTGGCGGAATCGCTGTTGTCGGTGAAGACCGCGCCGCCATGCGCCAGCAGCCAGCGTTCCTCGCCATTGTCGGCGCGGGTGATGCGGTAGCGGAACGTCTCCTGGCTCCGGAGCTTCGGATCGAGCGCCCGCTCCAGCATGGGCTCGATAAAGACGTAGTCGTCGGGGTTGGTGCGCGCCCGCAGCAGTGCATAGGTGAGCTCCTGGTCGGGGGCGAAGCCGTAGATGCTGCGGGCCCGCGGCGAGTAATAGAAGGCGCCGGTGTCGACATGCCATTCCCAGATGCCGATCTGTGCGGCTTCCGTGGCAAGGGCGAGCCGCCGTTCGGCGCGCGATTGGGCGACCTCCCGCTGCTTCTGCTCGGTGATGTCCCAGTTGACCCCGATGCGTTCGACCGGTTTGCCGTTGGCATCGTGCCTGGCAAAGCTTCGCGCCGTCAGCCAGCGGATTTCCCCGTCGGGCCGGCGAATGCGGAATTCGCAGTCGCGGAAGGTGCCGGGGGCGAGATCGGCTTCGGTGAAGGCCACGGCGGGCAAATCTTCGGGCACGACCAGCGAGATGAAGAGATCGCGGGTGATTTCGGTGCCCGGGGGAAGGCCGAAGAGCTCGAACTGGCGTGGGCTCCAGACTTGCCGGCCGGTCGCAAGGTCATAGCTCCAGGAGCCCATCCGGCCCGCGCTCAGGGCGAGCTCAAGGTGCGTCTCCGCCGAGGACATGACCGGATCGTCGACCAGACTCATGGCGTAGCGTTCCCCAAGGCCGCTGGCCCAACGCCGCTGCGGCGAAATTCGTTCCGCGTCGCGACCCGGGGATGGCGGACGCCGGTTTTCCGCAAGCTTCGGCTGCACTTGCGTCCTTGTTTTGCCCGCTTCGTTGAGGCAAATGGCTGGGGCGAGCGGTGGGCCGAGAGGGGAAGTCATGGCGTCGGGCGACAAGAGGAAGCGGCGGAAACGCTCGAGCGCGGTGGTGTTGCTGAGCGGACTGTTCGGGCTCGTCATCATCGGCATCCTGGTGCTGGGCGGCGTGACGGCCTATGGCCTGCACCTGTTCTACGAACCCGGTCCGAAGGACGCCGATACGCCCTTCTTGGTCGAGCGCGGCAGCAACCTCAACGCCGTGACCCAGGATCTCGTGGCGCAGGGCTTCACGCAGGACGGGGCGCTGCAGCCGCTGGTGTTCCGCGCCGCGATCGAATTGCTGCATCTAAAGGGCACCAAGCTCCTGCCCGGGCAGTACATCGTGCCGGCACATGCTTCGATGGACGACATGCTGCGTGTGGTGACGCAGACCAAGCCGCAGGAATTCTTCGTCAACGTCGTGCCCGGCGAAACCTCCTGGCAGGTGGCGCAGGCGCTCAACAACCCGGGCCTCAACCTGACCGGCGACCCGGTGACGCCGCCGGTCGAAGGCTCGCTGCTCGCCGTGCGGCACGACTTCTTCCCCGGCGACAGCCGCAAATCGGTGGTCGAGGGGATGCAGAAGAAGATGGCCGATACCGTCGCCGACATCTGGGCCAAGCGCGACCCGGCGATCGACGACGTGATCAACTCGCCGGCCGACCTCGTGACCATGGCGTCGCTGGTCGAGAAGGAGACCGGCATCGACAGCGAACGGGCCGAAATCGCCTCGGTGTTCATCAACCGGCTACGCAAGCATATGCGGCTGCAGACCGACCCGTCGGTGATCTACGGCATCACGCTGGGCCAGCAGAAGCTCGACCGGCCGCTCAGCACCAAGGACCTCGGCGCCAAGACGCCGTACAACACCTACCAGATCGACGGCCTGCCGGCCGGGCCGATCGCCAACCCGGGGGTCGATGCGCTGCAGGCGGTGGCACATCCGGCCAAAACGTCGTTCCTCTATTTCGTCGCCAAGGGACCCGACCCCAAGGACGGGCATACCTTCGCCTCGACCTATGCCGAGCACCGCCGGAATGTGGTGAAGTATCGCCAGGCCGTGGCCTCGGACGAGGCCGAGCAGGCCAAGGAGCAATTGGAGGAGGAACAGGCCAAGGACGCCGGAGACACCACGCAATAAACGGTGTATCGGGCTCTGATGGCTTCTCCCCTCGCCAGCATGACCGGCTATGCGCGCGCCCAGGGCGGCGTGCCCGGTATCGGCTTTTCGGTCGAGATCAGGTCGGTCAATGCGCGCGGCCTCGACCTGCGCATGCGGCTGACCCCCGGCTATGACGCACTCGAGCCCGAAATCCGCCGCCGCGTCGGCAAGGCGCTGAACCGCGGCTCGGTGACGGTGAATCTCAACATCGAGCGCGAGGGCGAGGATGGGCGCGTGGTGATCAACCATGCGGCGCTCGACGCGGTGCTGGGGGCGTTGCGCGAGGTCGCCTCGCGCATCGATGCCACGCCGCCGACGTTGGACGGCATCCTGGCCCTCAAGGGAGTGCTGGAGCAGCACGACGCGCCGCTCGATGCCGACGCCGAGGAGCGGCTGCAGGCGGCGGTGCTCGAAGCGGTCGATGCGGCGCTGACCGACCTCAAGGTGGCACGGCAGGCGGAGGGGCGGGCGCTCGAGGCCATTCTGTCCGGCCAGATCGATGAGATCGCGCTGCTGCGCGATCTCGCCGAGGCGCATCCGGGGCGTAGCCGCGACGCCATCCTCGGCCGGCTGCGCGAGCAGATCGCCGAACTCAGCGCCGCCGGCAGCGGCCTCAGCGAGGACCGGCTGCTGCAGGAGGCGCTGCTGCTCGCCACCAAGGCCGACATCCGCGAGGAGCTCGACCGGCTGGCCGCCCACGTCGCCTCGGCGCGGTCGCTGCTGCGCGAGGGGGGGCCGGCGGGCCGCAAGCTCGACTTCCTGTCACAGGAATTTAACCGCGAAGCGAATACGCTGTGCAGTAAATCCAACGCCGTGGAGCTGACGGCGATCGGCCTCGACCTCAAGGCCGTGATCGACCAGTTCCGCGAGCAGGTGCAGAACCTGGAGTAGGCGACCGTTCCATGGCCGAGCTCGCCCGTCGCGGTGTGATGTTGGTCCTGGCGTCGCCTTCCGGCGCCGGCAAGTCGTCGATTTCGCGCGCCATCTTTGCGCAGGATCCCAATATCTCGCTGTCGGTGTCGGTAACCACGCGGGCGCGCCGCACCGACGAGCTCGACGGCCGCGACTACCACTTCATCGACATTGCCAGCTTCGAGCGCATGCGCGCCAATGACGAGCTGCTCGAGAGCGCCGAGGTGCACGGCAATTTCTACGGCACGCCGCGCGCCCACGTCGAAGAGAAGCTGCGGCAGGGCCGCGATATCCTGTTCGACATCGACTACCAGGGCACGCTGCAGCTGCTGGAGAAGGCGCGCGAGGACATGGTGACGATCTTCATCCTGCCGCCCTCGATCCGCGAGCTGCGCAAGCGCCTGGAGCGCCGGGCCCAGGACAGCAAGAGCACCATCGACAAGCGCCTGAGGAACGCGCGCATCGAGATGCAGCACTATGACGAGTACGACTTCGTGATCATCAACCGCGACCTCGAGGACTCGGTGCAGAAGGTCCGCACCATCCTCGCCGCGGCCCGGCTCGAACGCACGCGCTACAAGGGCCTCACGGCATTCGTGCGCCGGCTGCAGGCGCAGATCGACTCGATCTAGCGTGCACTTGCAGTCGGCGGTCCTCTCCTGCAGCGAAGCTGCGGGGGAG
>JAEWCE010000182.1 GCA_023390785.1 Pseudomonadota bacterium | reverse complement strand
TCGCAGCGCACCATGGACGAGCTCGGCCGCGCCGGACTCGAGGAGGAACGCCGCCTCGCTTATGTCGGGATCACCCGCGCCCGCAAGCGGGCCCGCATCTCGGTGGCGCAGAACCGGCGCATCCATGGGCTGTGGCAATCGGCCATCCCGTCGCGCTTCCTCGACGAGTTGCCGGCTGAGGCGGTGGAGGTGAAGGACACCGGCTCCGGGTATGGCGGCTATACCTATGGCGGGCGCTCGAGCTCACGGTTTTCGATGGCTGACCCGTTCGACAGCGTCTACGAAACGCCGGGCTGGCAACGCGCGCGAGCGCAGGCGAAGGACCGTCGCGGCGGCGGGCCGCTGACCATCGACGGCGACCTCGTCGCCCGCTCCACCGACGACGGGCGCGGCTCGAAATACAGCGTCGGCGAACGGGTGTTCCACCTGAAGTTCGGCTATGGCCGGATCGACAGCATCGAAGGCAACAAGCTCAGCATCGATTTCGAGAAGGCCGGCAAGAAGAAGGTGCTCGACAGCTTCGTCAACAAGGGGTGAGCGGCGCCTGCCGGCACCTCGACGGTCTTACCCGGGTGATCCCTGCGCCAGAAGAGGGTTGACAGTCGCATAAGCGACGGCTTATTGCTAATCGCATAAGTAATGGCTTATGCAAATTCCATGTCCGATATCGCCCTTGTCATGCGCACCCTCGCCGACCCCACCCGCCGCGCGCTCTACGAGCGGGTGGTGCGTTCGGGAGAGGCGGCGGTGATCGAGCTCACGCGCGGCAGCGGGGTTTCGCAGCCCGCCGTGTCGCAGCACCTCAAGGCGCTGCGCGTCGCCGGCCTCGTCGCCGAACGGCGGGAGGGCCGCACCACGCGCTATCGCGCCACGCAGGAGGGCCTCGCCCCACTCGTCGACTGGATCGGCGTCTACGGCGTGTTCTGGGCCGACCGCTTCGCCATGTTCAAATCCGTCCTCAAGGAGATCGATCCCAAATGACGCTCACCCTCGATCCGGCCGTCAGGGCCATCACCGTCGAAGAAACCGTGCCGCATGCGGCCGACGTCGTGTGGAAGGTGCTGACCACGCCCGAGCTCATCGAACGCTGGCTGATGCGCAACGATTTCACCTCCGGCCTCGGCCAGCGCTTCACCATGCAGTCGCGGCCGATGGGGGACTGGGACGGGACGGTCAAGTGCGCGATCACGACCTGGGATCCGCCGCGTGAGCTCGCCTATACCTGGGTCGGGGGGTCGACTGCCAATGGTGGCAAGCACGGTTCCGCCCTCGACAGTGTCGTGACCTGGACATTGACGCCGGTCCCGCACGGCACTCGCGTGCGCATGGTGCATGACGGCTTCCGGTCGCCGCAGAACGATGCGGGCTACGACGCCATGAGCGGCGGCTGGAAGACCGTTCTTCCACGTATCGCGCAGATCGCCGGGGAACTGGCTTGAGGAGGCGGCGCCGCGGGCTCATCCCTGCGGCGTCACCACTTCCTTTTCCGGGCGGGCGCGGCCGAGCTGCTGCTCGCGATAGATGATGAACAGCCCGGAGGCGACGACGACGACAGAGCCCACCAGCATGAAGATGGTGGGCACGTCACCGAAGAAGAAGAATCCAATGATGATCGAAAAGATCAGCGACGAATATTCGAACGGGGCCACCACGCTCAGGTCGGCGTGACGGTAGCTTTCGGTCAGCATGATCTGGGCGACGCCGCCGGCGATCCCCGCGCCGATGAGGTAGATGGTCACCAGCGGGCTCGGCATTACCCAGCCGAACGGCACGGTGACGAGCGAGATCACCGCCGAGGACAGCAGGAAATAGAGCACGATGGTGGCCGAGCGCTCGGTCCGGATCAGCGTGCGCACCAGCAATTGCGCGACGGCGCCCATGCAACAGGCACCCAGCGCAGCAGTAACGCCGATGGCGGCGTCGGTGTGGACGCCGGATGAGAACAGGGTCAGTTGCGGCCAGGCGATCACGACCACACCGCACAGCCCCACCACCACGGCGCTCCAGCGATAGAGCCGCACCGTCTCGTGCAACACCAGCGCCGAGAGGATGACGATGACCAGCGGCGTCGCGTAATTGATGGTGACAGCCTCGGGCAGCGGCAGCTTGGTGAGCGCCAGAAAGCCGAAGCCCATCGATACCGTGCCGACGACGCCGCGCCAGATCTGGCTCCCGACGTTGTTGCTCTTGAGGCCCTGTCGCAGCTCGCCGCGCCAGGCGAGGAACGCCACCACCGGGAACACGCCGAAAAAGGAGCGGAAGAACACCAACTCGCCAGCCGGCACGCCCTGGCTCGCCTTGAGCAGGCTCGACATCACCAGGAATATGAGGACCGAACCCACCTTGAAGGCAATGCCCACCAGAGGCGCATTGCGGTGGGCCGGAAACGACTGGGCCATGCCCCGCGATATGACACGCGGACGCGGCCGGCTCAACGGGCAAAGCCTGGAAAGTGGCCGGCTGGCCTCAGCCTTTGTGGTCGGGCCCCGCCAGCATGGCTTCGGGATGGGTCAGCATCACGTCGCGGCTTTCGCGCACGAAATAGACGAACGAGCCGATCATGCCGGCAAGCAGGATGATCTCGAGGGCAAGCAGCAGCGCGGTGCGAAACTGGCGGGTCATATGGTGAGGATCGATCCGACTGCCCAAAGCACCATGAGCAGAGTGTTGCCGAGGCTGAACACGACCAGGACCAAGCCGGTGACGATCCGGTGGGGCGCCAGCACGCGGGCGGCGCCGTAAAAGATCGGAAACAGGACGATGGCGTAGCGCAAGAGCGAGTTGGCGAGACTGCCCGTCCAGAAGAGCGCGAAGCAGGCGAAGCAATAGCCGAACAACGGCCAGGTGTCGCGCCGCAGCAAAAGGAGCGAGGCGGCGAACATCACCAGGCTGGCGACGATAAAGTACTGGGCGGAGAAATCGTAGCCCAGCAATCTGTTGGCGATATTCTGCCACGGCCAGTCGAACACCCAGTGCCAACCGTGGACCATGGTCGATTTCTGCGCGAAGGCATCGCCGGTCGTGAGCATGCTGAACCACCAGAATGCGAACAACCCCAGGGGCGCGAGGATGATCGGCAGGTAGGCCTCGGGCGACCGCCAGACGCGGAAGGCGCCCACAAGCCCGCGCTGGCGCAGTAGCGCAAGGCCGAAATAGACGACGATGAACACGCCGTTCGAGCGTGACGCGCTGCCGAGCGCCGCAGTGAGGCCGGCGAGCGCGAAGCGGCGCTGCTCGAACAGCAGCATGGATAACGCCGTAAGCAGCAGAAAGAGGGACTCGGTATAGACGGCCGAAAAGACAAAGCTCTGCGGCACGAGGCAGAGCAGCGCGACGGTGAGGCCGGCCACCGATCTGCTGCGCGACCAGTGCTCGGCGAGAATGTAGATCACCACCAGCGCAGCCAGAAAGCTGACGTTGGAAACGATGAGGCCGCAAATGGCGGCCGGCAATTTCGTGATTGTGCTCAGGCCCCACATGATCAGCGGGTACAGCGGATAGAAGGCGTAGTTGATGTGGCCCGGGTCCTGGAAGGGCGGCACGATCGTGCTGTAGCCATGCTCGGCGATCAGGAGGTACCAGAGGCTGTCCCAGCGGACGTAGAGATCGGAAATGGTCGCAGCGTAGCTGTCGACGCCCATGTTCGGCGCGGGCAGCGGTGGCAGGATGTGCAGCGTGACCAGGCCGATGAAGGTGAGCCACAGGCGCGATGCTACGAACAGGCCAATGATCAGCCGCCAATCGGGACCCCGCAGCGCGGTCTGGGCGGCCGGGAGCGGTAGCGCCGGCGTGGCCTCGGCGATTTCCCCGGTCAAGCCGACCTGTCCTCGCGCACGACTTCTTCGATGATGAAGAGCGGCCGCTGCTTGCTGTCGATGTAAAGGCGGCCGACATACTCGCCGATCACCGCGAGGGTGAAGAGCTGCACCGCCGAGGTGGTGAGGATGATGAGGGCCGTACTGGTCCAGCCTGGGGCCGGATTGAAGAAAAAGGACACGCCGACGTAGATCAGCAGCACCACGACGCCGACGAACATCAGGGCGCTGAGCAGACCGGCCAGGCGCAGGGGCACCATCGAGAAGCTCAGGAGCGCATCGCTGGCGAACCGCAGCATGCGGCGCAGCGAAAACTTGGTTTCGCCGCTGTGGCGCGCGTCGCGGTCGTAGTCGAAGGGCAA
>JAEWCE010000173.1 GCA_023390785.1 Pseudomonadota bacterium | reverse complement strand
GCGGCTCCGGCAAGAAGCTGAAGGCCGAGTTCAACAAGGAGCCGCATGTGCGCGGCACCGCCTCGATGGCGCGCGCCGCCAATCCCGATTCCGGCGACAGCCAGTTCTTCATCTGCTTCGACGATGCACGCTTCCTCGACAACCAGTACACGGTCTGGGGCAAGGTCACCGAGGGCATGGAGAATGTCGACAAGATCAAGCGCGGCGAGCCCGTGCAGAACCCCGACAAGATCGTCAAGGCGCGGATGGCGGCGGACGGGGAATAAGCACACGACCCTCATCCTGAGGAGCGCGGAACGCGCGTCTCGAAGGAAGAAGGCCCCGATGCTGTAGCTCGGCCTTCATGGTTCGAGACGGCGCTGCGCGCCTCCTCACCATGAGGGTCCGACGGCACATCGCTGAGCCCGACATGCGCACCGATCTGTTCGATTTCGATCTGCCCGCCGAGCGCATCGCCTTGCGCCCGGCGAGCCCGCGCGACTCCGCCAAGATGCTGGTCGTCGAGAACGGCGCGCTGCGCGACCAGACCGTCGCTGACCTGCCGTCATGGCTGAAGGCGGGCGACCAGATCGTCGTCAACGACACCAAGGTGATCGCGGCGCAGCTGAAGGGCCGCCGCATCGGCCGCGAGACCGAGCCCAGAATCGAGGCGACGCTGATCAAGCGGCTCGACGGCTCGCGCTGGCAGGCGCTGGTGAAGCCCGCCAAGAAGCTCGTCGCCGGCGACCGCATTCGCTTCGGCAATGAAGGCAAGGTCTGCCTGCTCGGCCATCTCGATGCCGAGGTCGAGGCCAAGGGCGCCGAGGGCGAGGTCACGTTGTCGTTCTCGTTCCACGGCCCGGCGCTGGACCAGGCCATCGCCGATCTCGGTAGCCCGCCGCTGCCGCCCTACATCGCCTCCAAGCGCACGCCCGACGATCAGGACCTCGCCGACTACCAGACCATGTTCGCGGTGAACGAAGGCGCGGTTGCGGCGCCCACCGCCGGGCTGCATTTCACTCCGGCGCTGGAGCAGGCGCTGCGCGCGCGGGGCGTCGGCATCAACCAGGTGACGCTGCATGTCGGGGCAGGGACGTTCCTGCCGGTGAAGGTCGACGACACCGAAGCCCACAAGATGCACGCCGAGTGGGGCACGATCTCGGCCGAGACCGCGGAGCGCCTCAACAGTGCTCGCAACAATGGCAGCCGCATCATCGCCGTCGGCACCACGTCATTGCGCCTGCTCGAGAGCGCAGCCCGCGAGGACGGCACGATCCAGCCCTTCGCGGCCGAGACCGCGATCTTCATCACGCCCGGCTATCGCTTCCGCGCGGTCGACGTGCTGATGACCAATTTTCATCTGCCGAAGTCGACGCTGTTCATGCTGGTGTCGGCATTCTCCGGGCTGGAGACGATGAAGCAGGCGTATGCGCACGCCATCGCGAACGGGTATCGGTTCTATTCGTATGGTGACGCGTGTCTGCTGTTTCGGGAAAAGAAGTAGGGTGGGTTAGCTGATCAGAGGTGCGAAGCGCATCTGCTCAGCGTAACCCACCATCCTTGTTTGCACTTGAAAATGGTGGGTTACGGCTTCGCCTAACCCACCCTACGCACCTCGTTACGCCATCACACGCTGCGGCAGGAGCTCGGCGATCTGCACCGCGTTCAGCGCTGCGCCCTTGAGCAGCTGATCGGCAGCCACGAACATCGAGATCGAATGCCCCGTGGGATCGCTGAGATCCTTGCGGATGCGGCCGACCAGGACGTCGTCCTGGCCCGAGGCGTCGATCGGCATCGGGAAGTAGTTCTTGGCGCGGTCGTCGACCACCTTCACGCCGGGCGCCTGCGCCATGATGGCGCCGACCTGGTCCTCGCTGATCGGCTTCTCGCATTCGAAGGTGATGGCCTCGCAATGGGCGCGCAGCACCGGCACGCGCACGCAGGTGACGCCGACGGCGATGGTGTCATCCTCGAAGATCTTGCGAGTTTCCTTGATGACCTTGGTCTCTTCATCGTTGTAGCCGGTGTCGGGGTCGACGGCGGTGTTGTGGTTGAAGAGGTTGAAGGCGTAGGGGTGCGGCATCACCTTCGGCGTATAGACCTGCCCATTGAGATTGGCGCGGGTGGATTCGACCAGCTCCTCCATCGCGGCGGCACCGGCGCCCGAGGCGGCCTGGTAGGTCGAGATGATGACGCGCTTGATGCGGTTCTTCTGGTGGATCGGCCACAATGGCACCAGCGCGGTGATCGCCGCGCAGTTCGGATTGGCAATGATGCCCTTGTGGTCGCGGATGCGGTTCGCGTTGATCTCGGGGATCACCAGCGGCACGTTCGGGTCCATGCGGAAAGCGGAGGAGTTGTCGACCACGACCGCCCCCGCCCTGACCGCGATCGGCGCATACTTCCTGGAGATGCTGCCGCCGGCGGAGAACAGGGCGATGTCGACACCCTCGAAGGACCGCTCGGTCAGCTCCTCGATGACGACGTTCTGGCCGCGGAACGACACCGTCCTGCCGGCCGAGCGGGCGCTGGCGAGCGCCTTGAGCTTGCCGACGCGAAAGCCGCGCTTGTCCATGGTGGCGATGAATTCGGCGCCCACCGCGCCGGTGACGCCGACAATCGCGACGACGGGATCGTTACTCACTTTGTCCTCCATGAGATTTGCGAATGAGACAACAAAAAAGCCCCGGACCAACGAGGGCGGGGCTTCGGTAGAGCTTGATGCGTTTAGTCGACGACTACGCGCGCACGCCTCCCCGGGCCCCTGAGGCCGTGATGGTTTTGGTCGTGCGTTTGGTGGTCGTGAACATGGCGGCGACTTATGGGGGAGAGGCCGGGTCCCATCAACGCTTTTTCGCCGCAATTCGTCGCCCGAACCGGTTGAATCCGAGCCCCGCCTGACGCAATAAGCGCCTCATGAGCCTTCCCAATCACTTCGAGC
>JAEWCE010000170.1 GCA_023390785.1 Pseudomonadota bacterium | reverse complement strand
CGTCGGCACCGTTGCCGCCGGCGTCTCCAAGGCGCGCGCCGACCACGTCACCATCTCCGGCTACGAAGGCGGCACCGGCGCGAGCCCCCTCACCTCGCTCAAGCATGCCGGCTCCCCGTGGGAAATCGGCCATGCCGAAACCCATCAGACGCTGGTTGCCAACCGGTTGCGCTCGCGCATTGCGGTGCAGGTCGACGGCGGCCTGCGCACCGGCCGTGACGTCGTCATCGGCGCCCTGCTCGGCGCCGATGAATTCGGCCTCGCCACCGCGCCGCTGATCGCGGCCGGCTGCGTGATGATGCGCAAGTGCCACCTCAACACCTGCCCGGTGGGCATCGCCACGCAGGACCCGGTGCTGCGCGCGCGCTTCACCGGCAAGCCCGAGCACGTCATCAACTATCTGTTCTTCGTTGCCGAGGAGGTGCGCGAGCTGATGGCCGCGCTCGGCTACCGGCACTTCGACGAGATGGTCGGGCAGATGCAGATGCTCGACAAGACCGAGGCGGTGTCGCACTGGAAGGCCAAGGGGCTGGATTTCTCCAGGCTCTTCCACAAGCCGGCAACGGTCGAGGGCGTCGCCATCTATCACAGCGAGACGCAGAACCATCCCATCGACAAGGTGCTCGACCGCCGGTTGATCGAAAAGGCGAAGGCCGCCCTCGACAATGGAACGCCGGTCCAGATCAGCGAGGTCATCAACTCGACCGACCGCTCTGCCGGGGCCATGATCTCTGGCGAAGTGGCCAAGCGCTACGGCCACGCCGGACTGCCGGAAGACACCATCGCGGTGTCGCTGACCGGCACCGGCGGGCAGAGCTTCGGCGCCTTCCTCGCGCATGGCGTGACGCTCGACCTCGTGGGCGAAGCCAACGACTATGTCGGCAAGGGCCTGAGCGGCGGCCGGCTGGTGGTGCGTCCGTCCGAGAAGTCGGCGGCCAGGCCGGAAGAGTCGATCGTCATCGGCAACACCGCGCTCTATGGCGCCACCGAAGGCGAGTGCTATTTCCGCGGCATCGCCGGCGAACGCTTTGCCGTGCGCAATTCCGGCGCGGCCGCGGTGGTCGAAGGCACCGGCGACCATGGTTGCGAATACATGACCGGCGGCGTCGTCGCGGTGTTGGGCAAGACCGGCCGCAATTTCGCGGCGGGCATGTCGGGCGGCATCGCCTATGTGCTCGACGAGGACGGCACGTTCGAAAGCCGCTGCAACATGTCGATGGTGTCGCTGGAGCCGGTGGTCGAAGAGGAGATGATCTCGGAGCGCGAATACGGCCATGGCGGCGACCTCGAGACCTCGGGGCTGGTCGAGATCATGTCCAACCTCGGCTCGGGCGACGCCGACCGGCTCAAGGCGCTGATCACCCGCCACAAGAGCTTCACCGGCTCGAGCGTGGCGGGGCGCATCCTCGACAATTGGGCCGAGTACCTGCCCAAGTTCAAGAAGGTCATGCCGGTCGAATACCGCCGGGCTCTCGCCGAGCTCGAAAAGGAACAGGCGCGGCTGCAGGTCGCGGCAGAATGAGCCGGCTGCACGGCAATCTGGTCGGCGGCATGGTCATGGCTGCCATCCTCGGCCTCCCGACGCTTGCGCTGGCGGCGCCGGTGGGCATCTGGGTCGACGTCCACTATGCCAATCGGCTGATCGATCCGCCGCACACCAAGACGCACCAGTTCGAGTTGCCGAGCCTCGACAAAGCGGCGGTTCTCTGCGGCAGCGAGACCAACCTGATGCGGCTGGTCGCGCACGTGCAGAAACGGGACACGTTTCTGCAACACGAGTCCATCTTCAGCGCCGAGTGCGTGATGGACAGGTCAGGGAACATCAAGACCACCGCGACACTGGTGGGGAGCAAGTAAGAATGGGCAAGATCACCGGCTTCCTCGAAATCGACAAGGACGACCGCGACTATCTTCCGGTCAAGGAGCGGCTGCAGAACTACGCCGAGTTCGTCATTCCGCTCGGCGACAAGGGCACGCGCGACCAGGCGGCGCGCTGCATGGATTGCGGCGTGCCCTACTGCCACAATGGCTGCCCGGTCAACAACCAGATCCCCGACTGGAACGACCTCGTCTATCGCGGCGACTGGCTGAAGGCGCTGCGCAATCTGCACTCGACCAACAACTTCCCCGAGTTCACCGGCCGCATCTGCCCCGCCCCGTGCGAGGCCGCGTGCACGCTCAACATCATCGACCAGCCAGTCAGCATCAAGACGATCGAAAGCGCCATCGTCGACAAGGGCTGGGAGAACGGCTGGATCACCCCGGAGATCAACCCGGTCAAGACCGGCAAGCGGGTCGCCGTGATCGGCTCGGGACCGTCGGGGCTCGCCTGCGCGCAGCAGCTCGCCCGCGCCGGCCACGACGTGCATCTTTATGAAAAGAACGCCAAGGCCGGCGGGCTGATGCGCTATGGCATCCCCGACTTCAAGCTGGAAAAGCGCCACCTCGACCGGCGCGTCGCGCAGATGCAGGCCGAGGGCGTCACCTTCCATTACGGCGTGCATGTCGGTCGCGACGTGACCGTGGCCGAGCTCGAAGACACGTACGACGCCATTGCGCTGGCGGGCGGCGCCGAAAAGCCGCGCGACCTGCCGATCCCCGGTCGCGAGCTCGACGGCATCCATTTCGCCATGCAGTTACTGCCGCAGCAGAACCGCCGGGTCTCCGACGAGCCGCTCGACAACGTCAAGCCGATCCTGGCCGGCGGCAAGCATGTGGTGGTGATCGGCGGTGGCGATACCGGCTCGGACTGCATCGGCACCTCGAACCGGCAGGGCGCGCTGTCGGTGACGCAGATCGAGATCATGCCGGCGCCGCCGCTGCGCGAGAACAAGGAACTCACCTGGCCGCTGTGGCCGATGAAGATGCGCACCTCCTCGTCGCAGGAAGAGGGCGTGGTGCGCGATTTCGCCGTGGCCACGGTCCGCTTCGAAGGCGAGAACGGCGTGGTCAAGAAGCTTGTCTGCGCCCGCGCCGACGAGAAGTTCCAGCCCATCGCTGGAACCGAGTTCGAGCTCAAGGCCGACCTCGTGCTGCTGGCCATGGGCTTTCTCGGCCCGGTGCAGGAGGGCATGGTCAAGGATTTCGGCGTCGAGCTCGACCGGCGCGGCAACGTGCAGGCCGACACCGTGCGCTACCAGACCAGCCGGCCCAGGGTGTTCTCGTGCGGCGACATGCGTCGCGGCCAGTCGCTGGTGGTCTGGGCCATCCGCGAAGGCCGCCAATGCGCCCGCGCCATCGATCTGAGCCTGATGGGCGCGACCACCCTGCCGCGGTAACCGCCGGCCATCGACCTTCGGTCCTCTCCCGCCGGCACGGGAGGGGACAATCCATGCCTCCAGCGCCCCTCCACGCATGTCTCGGCTCACGCGCCGACATGGCCCGGCATCTTCCGGCGGTCGCGGCGGTTTTTCCCGATGAACGGAATCTGAACGGCCATCTCAGGGTCGCGTCAGCCTGTCCCCTGTAGAACCAGCACTGTGCTCGCTGTCTGCTGCAACGGCACACCGATTGATCCGCCGTCACCCGCCCCCCGCACGGCGATCAATTCTGAGGAAAGCCAGTGTCTCGCAAGGGACGCTGGCTTTTCCGCATCCGGGCCTTGCGCTACGCCAATCCCATGACCGCGATCGTCGACCCCGATGGGCCAAAACTCGCCATCCTGCCCTCCAATCCGGCGCCGGAGGGCCTGCGTGCCGGCTATTTCGTCACCCCCGACAAGGTGCGGCTGCGCTACGCCACCTTCCCCAAGACCGAAGGGGCCGCCAAGGGCACCATCTGCCTGGTGCAGGGGCGCACGGAATTCATCGAAAAATACTTCGAGACCATCGCCGACTTCCAGAAGCGCGGCTTTGCCGTCGCCACCTTCGACTGGCGCGGCCAGGGCGGCTCGGACCGGCTGATCGGCAACCGCACGCTCGGCTATGTGCGCAGTTTCGACGACTACTGGACCGATCTGCGGGCCTTCCACGCCAACGTGCTGCTGCCCGATTGCCCCGGACCCTTCTACCTCGTCGGCCATTCGATGGGTGGGCTGGTGTCGCTGATCGCCGGCACCCGCGACCGCATGATGTTCGACCGCATCTTCGTATCGGCGCCGATGGTCGGGCTCGACCGCCAGCCGCTGAGCTTTGCCGGCATGGCGCTCCTCAGCGATACGCTGTCGCTGCTCGGCATGGGCCGCCTGCCGGTCGGCCGGCCGCAGGACGGGGTGCCGACCGAAAAGAGCTTCCCCTCCAACCCGCTGACCTCCGACCTCGTGCGCTACATGCGCACCGTCGACACCTGGCGCGAGCGCCCCGACCTGCTGATCGGCCGGCCGACCTATCGCTGGGCTGCCGCCGCCATGCATGCCATGGCCTACGCCGCCACCGACCGCTTCCCGCAGGCGATCAGGGTGCCGGTGCTGATCCTCGCGGCCGCGCTCGACCAGGTGGTTTCGACCGCCTGGACCGAGCAGCTCGGCCTCAGGATGCGGACCGGCCGGCATATGGTGATCCCTGCCGCACGGCATGAGCTGTTCATGGAAAACGACGCCATCCGCGCCCAGGTCTTCGCCGCCTTCGACGCCTTCATCACCAACCAGAGCGCGTAGCTAGTTTGCGGGCGCCGCCGCCGGTTCCGGCTGGGCCGGGTCCTTGCCGACGCCGAAGGCATCGACGCGGCCCTGCGGCGCATCGAGCATCTGGCTGAGATCGAACGGCGAATCGGTGCGGGCCGCGGCGGCGGTGACCAGGTCGGTGGCGCGCTTGGGGGTCTGCGTCAGCGGCACGACGGCGCCGGCGATCTCGAGCAGCCGCGTCTGCCCCAGCCCCTGATAGGGCGGCCGCACCATCACCGCCGCATCGGTGCCGGCCAGCACGTCGGCGACGTCGATGCCCACCCCGCCGCTGCCGTGATAATAGAGCTTCAGCGACTGGCTGACATAGAACGCCAGTTTGTCGGCGCCGGCGGCGCTGAAATGGATGCCGTCGCTCTTGCGCATCTGCACAATGGCGCCGTTGATGTCGGGGCCGGTCGAAGTGTAGTTGCCGTCGTCGTCGACGAATTTGTCGTAGATGTCGACGAAGTCCGAGCCGCCGGCGAACACCGCCAGCCGCTGGATGGAACTGATCTGCCCCATGGCGGTGGAAAAATCCGCCTTCGACATCGGCGGCAGGCCGACCCAGATCAGCGGCTTGTTGGCTCCCTTGATGGTGGCGACGAAGTCGGCCACGCGCTGCTTGTAGGCGTCGGTCCACTCCGGCGTCAGCGCCTTCACCGAGCCGTCGGGCAGCTTGATGGTCTGCCGGTCGTTGATGCCCAGCATCATCACCGCGATATCGAAGCTGTTCTTTTCGACCTGGTCGGCGGCCGTCTTGGTCCAGTCGAAGAAGTCCGGCCGCGCAAAGCCGGAGGAGCCGACCCCCTGGTTGATCACCACGATATTGGGATCGTCCTGGTACAGCCGGTCCAGCGCCTTGGCGAGATCGACCGCCATCGAATCGCCGAACACCGCCAGCCGCGTCGCGTTCGGGGCCTTCTCGGCGGCCGGCTTGGGCGGCGGTGGCAGCGTCGCCTTCTTGGGCTTGACCACCACCGGTGCGGGCGGTGGCGTTTCTTCCTGCTGCCCGCCGCCGAACAGCATGTCGAACAGCGTCCGCCGCTTCTTTTGCGGCTGCTGGCTCTGCTGCTGGTCCCCGCCCCCGCCGAACAGCCCCTGCGCCATCACCGGCGCGACGTCGCCGGCAACGAACAGCGTGACCAGGATCAGGACGATGACACGGCGGAGCATGACGCCCTTATGCCCGTTCGGCGCGGCGAAATGAAGGCTCCCCTACTTCCCGGTGAGCTCGCGCCAACTGTCGAGCGTGATGAAGCCGTCGGCCACCTCGCCACGGCTCGCCTGGTAGCGGGCATAGGCCGCCGACGTCATCGGCCCGAGCCGGCCGTCGACCTCGCCCTTGAGGTATCCGAGCCGGATCAGCGCCGCCTGGATGTCCTTGCGCTGCGCCAGGTCGGGGAACTTGGTGTCGCGCGGCCAGATTGCCTCGAACTCGCCCGCCCCCTTCAGTCGGTCGGCGAGATGCGCCACCGCCAGCGCGTAACTGTCGGAGAAATTGTAGCCCTTGAGCACGAGGTAGTTGCCCGTCATCAGGAATTTCGGCCCCCTGGCTCCCGCCGGCGCGTAGAAGAACACGGGGATCGACGGATCGGCGAAGGGCTTGCCGCTCACCCGCTTCACCCCCAGCCCGGCGAACACCGAGATCGGCCTGAGCGTCGTGCGGTCGGCCAGCGTGTAGTCGAAATTGCGCGGCACGCTGACCTCGAAGCCCCAATCGACGCCGCGTGTGTAGCCGAGGTCGAGCAGGAACTTGGCGCTCGTCGCCAGCGCATCGGCCAGCGAATCCTGGAGGTCGATGCGGCCGTCGCCGTCGCCGTCGGTGCCGTGGGCGATGACGTTGCTCGGGTTGACCTGAAGATGCCCGATGGCGCCCGCCCACGAGCCGAGCAGGTGGCGCGCATCGAGCGGCCCGCGCTGCACCAGCTTCAGCGCCGCGATGAAATCGGCCTTGTCGCCCTCGTAGCGGCCGCGATGCTGCCACACCAGCGTCGCCAGCGAACGGATCACCGGCTTGATCAGCTTCCTGTTGCCCAGGACCGAGCCGTAATTGGTCTCGATGCCCCAGATCGCCGCCAGCAGGTACGGATCGACGCCGAAACGCTTGCCCGTGGCGACGAATAGAGCGCGGTTCTTGTCGATTGCCGCCTTCCCGCTGCTGATGCGGGAGTCGCTCACCCGCTGGTCGATATAGCTCCAGATCGGCGTGGTGAATTCCGGTTGGGTCTCGACGAGGTTCTTGATCGTCGGATCGGGCGTCAGCCCGGCCGTCGCCAGATCGTAGACGTCCGGGCTCACCCCCGAGGCGATGGCGGTGGCGCGAAACGCATGCAGGAAGTCGGAAAACGACGCGGCGTAGGCAGGAAC
>JAEWCE010000101.1 GCA_023390785.1 Pseudomonadota bacterium | reverse complement strand
CCGACCGGTCGTGAAGGCAAAGAGAGAACGTCGCCGCCCCGATCCGCTCATTCGGGTGACTGCGGAACTGCGAACCTGGTTCGAAGCTGAGCCGTGGCGTACCGGCAGCGAGCTTCTTGGCAAGCTGCAAGCCGAACATCCCGGCGCCTATCCTGACAAACTTCTGAGAACGCTTCAGCGCCGTCTCAAATCATGGCGCAGCGAGCAAGCCAACGCGCTCCTGTTCAGCACTACGACTACGGCACTGCCAATTAGCGATGAAGCGGCGACACAATGAGGCAAACGATGCCCGGCGGAGGCCGGTCGTTGCGCCATCTGACAGCTCCACGACCGGCCTCCTCCTCCATTTGGTCCGGGAGCAAAATAGGTGAGGCAACGACTGGACCTTCAGGAACATCGCTACATGAGGCAATACGGAGTCTCACCCTGATCGCCGCCGCGCAGTGGCGTTTAGTAAGAAGCTATCCAGAGGTAAGCTGCTTCCGTTTCTAACATTGAAGCCGAGATGCGTGGTGGCAATGGAGGCCTGTGCGAGCTCCCATCACTGGGCACGGCAGATCGAGGCCCTGGGGCATCAGGTCCGTCTGATCGCGCCTGCCTATGTAAAGCCGTTCGTCAAACGTCAGAAGAACGACGCGGCCGATGCCGAGGCGATTGCTGAAGCTGCAGCCCGCCCAACGATGCGCTTTGTAGAGTGAAGAGCGCAGAGAAGCAGGCGTCCGGCATGGTGTTCAGGGTCCGCGACCTTTTGGTTCGGCAACGAACACAGGCGATCAATGCGCTGCGCGGTCATCTGTCGGAGTATGGCGTCATAGCTCCCAATGGGACTTACCATGTCAGCCGGCTGTTGGTGGAGATGGAATGCCGACACGGGAGCCTGCCAACTGCCGCGATCGAGATGTGCAGGCTGCTGTTCCAACATGTTGCCGCTCTCGATGAGCAGATAGCCGGCCTTGACCGGCAGATTCGGCAGCGTGCACGGCAGGAGTCCACCGTGCGTCGGCTGATGGGCATTCCCGGCATTGGCCCGATCTGTGCGACGGCGCTCGAAGCTCTCGCGCCGCCACCAGAGACGTTCCTCAAGGGTCGCGACTTCGCCGCCTGGCTCGGGCTTGTCCCTCGGCAACATTCCTCTGGCGGCAAGGCGCGGCTTGGGCGTGTCTCAAAGATGCGGCAGCGGGATCTGCGGCGCCTGCTGATCATTGGCGCCATGTCCGTGGTTCGCTGGGCGGCTCGCCGGGGCGCACCTGCCGGCTCCTGGCTTGCCCGCATGTTGGCGCGAAAGCCGCGGATGCTTGTTGCCATTGCACTTGCGAACAGGATGGCGCGGGTCGCCTGGGCTTTGCTGGCAAAGGGTGAGGATTACCGGGTTCCTGCCGCAGCCGCGTAGTCGCGGTCTGCAGAGGAGGCCGTCGGGTGTGGTCGGAGGTTTATGGGCAAACGGTCAAGAAGACGGGATCAGGAGAACCAGCGAAATGGACGGCGCACATTGAGCCCGCGTAAGCGTACTGGACCTGATCCGCAGACTTCCATAAGGGCCCGCGGCGTGTGATAGCCGCATCGAGAGGCCGGACACACGTCAGCACCTGACCACACGCTCTGAACCAGCCGAAGATTCTGCTTGCATCCGAGGGGGCGTCCACACACGTCCATTGCTTGCACGTGCTGTCAGTTGAAGTTGGTTATTGGCCGCCAGTTCCAGGGCAAGAGATCGTCGAGGTGGCTCATGGGATGCCCGTTAGACATGCGCTCGAGCACGTCCTAGAGATAGGCGAAGGGCTCGACGTCGTTGAGCTTAGCGGTACCCGCTCGCCCGCAAGCGTCTGCAGGGCACGCAAGCGATTTGAGATGTCCTCGAGTGCGACAGTTTGCAGCTCGGCGCGCCGCTGTAGCGCTTGTACGAAGAGCGTCAGCGCAGCCTCGACGGCCTCTCCACCCTGGGAGAGACGGTAGAGGAAGCGGGCGCGGTAAAAGTTGCTGAGACTTGAAACTCGCGCCGTATCGGGATGCGATTCTAGATTTCCCCAGACGGTAAGCTGAGTGAGGGCCACGTTGACTTCCTCTATTCGGCGCTTAAGTGCCTGAAAAGGTCGGCCGACTCGCTCACGCTTCGCATGGGGCCTCATACCGAAGGTCCTCCACCCTAGCGGAGGGTTCGCGCAATACGCTAGTAGATTTGCTACTGGGTTGCACTCGATCCAGGGTCTAATCCGCGATGAAAGGCTTCGCTCTGTCGATCTTCGACACATTAGGGGAAAATTATATAATAATTTCAATTATATATGAGTTCGCAACTTTATGCTGAATGGCGCACCATGATTTCCGAGCCTACCCCGCGGCGGCTCTTCGGTTCACCGATTCCATCGGAGCGATCTGCCGGCTCGCGGGAATGCCGATGTCACGGCGCGTCTCGTAGAAATCCAGCACGCGCCTTGCCGTTCGGATTTCAAGTCGCTCGAAGTTTTCGCGCGCCCGGTCGAGATCCATCTTGGACATTCTGCGTTCCGCCGGCGCCATCAGCAACAGCGCCTTGACGGTCGCCCAGGAGCAATCTGCGGCTTTTGCGATGATCTGCACCGCGCCGGGATTCTCATTGAGAACGGCCCGTTCAACGACCTCGATGGGACAACCCGCAAGGACAGACAACGCCATGACCGTCCTTTCGAAATCCTGCGCGCGGGCGGCCGAGTGAACATCGTTTTCCCCGAGTTCCTTCCAGTAGCTGCGCCGCCTTACCCTCTGTTTTGCCTTGGCGTGTTCCCGAGACTTGTCGCGGACCTCGAGGTTGATGTCGTCGACGACCTCCGTCACCATTCCCCTTACGGCGTCGGCGAATTGCGGGTTTGCCGCGACG
>JAEWCE010000376.1 GCA_023390785.1 Pseudomonadota bacterium | reverse complement strand
ACCTGCGCCCACAGAGTGTAGGCGAGGAAGGGCAGCGCCACATCCGGACTTACTGACAGCTTCTCCTGCAATGAGAGCACGCGGTGCCACTCCAGATCGGCCAGCAGAGCCTCGCTATAGGCCAAGGGGTCACGCACGGTCTTGACGGCCTCCCTTGCTGCGTCCTGCCGCTCGATCAACCCACGCTCGATGGCCAGGGTCCCGTCATGGCGCAGATAAACACGCGCTCCGGCTGCCTGCATTTGCTCAATCGTGAACGCTGACGTTTCGACGGAAAGGGTTTCGTCGTCATCCTCCC
Organism: Pseudomonadota bacterium; assembly: GCA_023390785.1. Taxonomy (GTDB): domain Bacteria; phylum Pseudomonadota; class Alphaproteobacteria; order Rhizobiales; family Devosiaceae; genus Devosia_A. The sequence goes on along the minus strand of JAEWCE010000376.1, from coordinate 7,490 downwards.
CGTCGGCATCGCCCTGGCCGGCGTCGAGGCGGGTGAAAGATTTGCGGTAATCGCGCTCGACCTCGGTCAGCACCCAGCTCCAGCCCTCGGCCTTCACTACGTCACCGGCCTGTGCCAGTTTCTCGGTGACCAGCCGCTCGAGCAGGGTGGTGTCCGTCAAGACTGATTGCTGTTCGCCGAACAGGTCGCGCAGCACGGTTCCGCCCGCCTGCTCATAGGCATCGAGACCGACGAACTTGACGAAGCGATGGTCCATGCCGACGCCGTCGTCCTCGATCGTGGCACGGATATCATCTGGGTCGCGCCGCCAGTCGGGCAGGCTCTCCCAGAGCGCCTCCTGCGCCGCATGGTCATCGAGCAGGGCGAGGGCCATCATCTGCCCCAGCGATAGCTCGCCGTCGCGGAACCGCTTGCGGATGACAGGGGACATGCCCGCGAGCTTGAGACGCTGGCGCACCAGCAGCGGTGTCACGCCGAAGCGGGAGGCGATCTCCTCGATGCCGCTGCCGCTGTCTGCAAGGCTGGCAAAAGAAGATGCTTCGTCGTCGGGGTGCATCGCCTGCCGGATGACGTTCTCCGCGAGGGAGATTTCTGCCGGATCGTCGTCCTCGCCAAGAACGACGCAGTTGATCAGCGCATCGGCCGCGAGGCGATCCTGTTTCACGAGCACGCGCAGGGCAGCAAGGCGCCTGCCGCCCGCGATCACTTCGTAGCGGCTGCCTGTCGTGGGGCGAACGTTGAGGTTCTGTCGCAGGCCGTGCGCGGCGATAGAGGCGGCCAGCTCGTCGAGGGCCAGTTGTTTGCCGGTGCGGCGTACGTTGGTCTTTGAATGAACCAGCCGGTTGAGCGGAATGCTCACGACCTCGGTGTTGAGGGGCGGCAACAGGGTTGCCGTTGGCTGGATGGTTTCTGCGATTGTCATTGATGATCTCCTTCTTCAGGGTTTCGGGTTCTGACGGGCACACGCCCGCCATGAACCCTTGCCCGTCGGCGAGACCGGGGGGTGCAAGGCGACAAGGGAGCGGGTATCTCCCGGCCTGGCAGCGAGCGGACCGCGAGCGAAGGTTGGGGACACCCTTGCGCCGCGCCGGTGGGGCAGCGCCCCCAAGCCTTCCCCCGAGTCCTCGGGGCATCCGACCCCCGCGAGGGTTCGAAGCCGGATGGCGGCAGACAAGCGTCGCTTGGCTCCGTTCACGAGAGCCCGGCCCTCCGGTTGGAGGGTGCGGCCCAGAAACCGTGATCGGAATACAACAGATGACTGACCAAACCTAAGAGTCGAACGATCGCAGCACGTCTCGCGATCATGCCGGGTCACTCGTCGTGTCTCATGGCGACCTTTGTCAGGAACGCTGATCCAGTCCAGACATCACGCATCGCAATCTCACGCGTAGGGAGCATGATGTGAACGACAATTTCCCACCCCGCGGCAGCGGGATTCGGGGGCGCTCCGAACACCTGCCAATGCAGAGCTGGGCGTCAGGCGTGCAATTGGGCGCCGGATGGTCCTACCGGCCGGGATCGATCCTGATTGGAGTTGATGAAAACGGTCGGGAGATCGGCTTCAACGACGATCGGCACGCGATCATGTTCGCCGGCACGGGGGGCGGCAAGACCTCGACACTGCTCAAATACAACTATGAGCGCTGGCCCGGCTCGATGATCGTGACCGACCCCAAGGGCGAACTTTGGGCCGCCGGACATAAGAAGCGCGAAGATGAGGCCGCGGGCCGCAAGGCCTACAAGTTCGATCCGTTCGGCGTCACGGAAGGCGCCTCGCACTGCTACAACCCGCTGGCGGAGCTGGGGTTCGGCAATGCCGCGATGATGGCGGCGGACGCCGCGCTCATCGCCGACGCCCTGATCATCGCCCACAAGGGCGGCGATCCGCACTGGACGGACTCAGCCCAGAACCTGATCAAGGGTTTCATCCTGCTGATGCACCTGCAGGGCAATCCGACGCTCCGGCGGCTGCGCCAGATGTTGCACTCGACCCCTGCACAGTTGTCCCGGCTTCTGGATGAGATGGTGGAGTCGGACGCTTATGGCGGAGTGCTCGCCAATATCGGCGCCGCCTTCATGGGCAAGCAGGTGGGCTCCGAGCGCGAACTTGCGGGGATCCTCTCAACGGCCCAGGAGCAGACTGCGCCGCTTGATGAGATCGCGGACATCACCGACCGGTCGGACTTCTCGATGGCGGATCTGCGCGACGGCAAGATCACCCTGAATGTGATCCTCCCCGGCATGCGGCTTCTCACTCACGCTCGCGCCATGCGCCTGTTGGTGCAGATGTCGCTGGCGGCGCTGGAGCGCTACCCGGTGCCGCGCGGCGGCACGCCGGTCCTCTTCATGCTGGAGGAGCTGGCGGCCCTCGGTCCCATGCGGTCCGTGGAGAGCGCCGCGGGGTTGATGCGGGGCTATCCTGCTCCTCCTCCGCATTCGTGCCGAGGAGGTGAATACGGAAAGTTGTCATCGCGCCTGTCGCGGGATCCTTGGCGCGCACCTTCGCCCAGGCGCCCATGAGCGTGTCGAAGGCGTGCTCAAGCCGGTCATTGCTGTCGTGGCTGCCGCGGAGCGCGGCTTTCAAGACCTTGTGTATGGGTTTGGTAGTGATCTGGTCCCAGGCGTTGGCCAGCAGTTGGTTGTAGAGGATCGACTCGTTGCGGCTTAAAGGGGTCAGTTCCACGATATCGACGAGTTCCCGTGGCTTGATGATTTTGCCCATCATCCCGGGATCGAGCGGTTGTCCGGAAGTTCTGATATCCGTTGCAAACAACGGGGCAGGGGACGCGGGCCCAGTCTTGAGCGCGATGGTAGGAAGGGCCGGGGTCTCCGTTCTAGTCACGGCAGTCAGCCTGCCGACCTGAAGTGAGGAGGTCAAGAACAACGTTTCACTTGTACGTTTCTATAGCGGCGCCCCAAAACTCACTTGTCGAATCGGCGGAAGCGGCGGTCAGCAGGGCGCGACTCCGTAACCGCCCAGAAACTCACTTGAGCATCAGGCAGCCAGGCGCTCTGTTTTCTTGTGGATCATTTCGAGGAGGTGGGTCTCCCAGAGTTGGAGCGCGTCGGCCATCTCTTGGAAATAGGTGTGCCGATTGTAGATCGCAGCGACGCCTGAAAGCGTCCCCGACACATGGTTGAGGAGTTTCTCCGTCACATGGATCGGGATGCCCAAGCGAGCAAGATTTGTAGCGAACGTTCGCCGCAGGTCATGCAGCGTCCAGTTTGCGGTTCCGCTGGCCTTCTGGAGTTGCTTGAGATGGTAGGTGTAACCATTGTAGCGGGCAGATGAGGCCGTTGCGCGGAAGAGATAGCCTGCCTTATGTGTGGGCAAGAGGCCTGCCGCCACGCGGCCGAGCGGTAACACGTGTTCACGGGCATTCTTGGTGATCGCACTCGGCAGGGTAATCCGGTCCGTACCGATCTGCGCCGCTGTCAGTGTCCCAATCTCCATCTTCCGCTGTCCAGTGACGATCAGAAGCTGGACGATTGTGCCAAGCGGGTTGTCCACCTGCTCGGCGGCAAGCCAGACGGCGACGAGTTCATCATCGCTCAACACCCGCTCCCGCGACTTCTGCGGAACGGAGCGCATGCCCTCGCAGGGGCTTACCTCCAGGAAGCTCGGTATACACCAACGCAAGAAGGTCTTGAGCTCCTTAAGGGCGTGAGCCCGAGCGCTGTTCCCTGCGATGCCGCGCAGTGCGGCATCGACGTCGTGCCGGTCGATCTTTGAGAGCTGCTTGGTCCATTTGAAGTGCCCAAGGCTACTTGCGATGACCCTTCGCGTGTGGGGACGCCATTGACCCTGCTCAAGGTAGAGCCTCTTGGCGTCGGGGTAGGCGATTGCCCTCTGGGGCCGAGCGGGACTGCCAAGCGTAAGCATGGCGAGCCGTCTTGCATCCGCAAGCGGCAGGTCTGGATAGTGACCTAAGCTGACCTTAGTGCGGTTGGGTTGTCGCAGCACGATCCAGGTTCGCCGGCTCTTTCCTATGCGAATGCCAAAGGCCGGCGTTCGGTCGTCCATATGGAGACCTGGCTTCAAGGACTTGATCGTAAGCTCAGTCAGAATTGGCACGAATTTGGCACGGGAAAGAGAGGATCAGGTGTGAGCGCTCGTGAGACACTGCACTACCAGAAAATCCATCATTCACAAGCGTCTCCGGGTGCTATGTGACGTTGGGAGACAGTATGAAACAACGGAGAAATCTACTTCCCAAGCTTACGACGAGGGTTCGATTCCCTTCACCCGCTCCAGCCCAGCTCTTTGGCCGCTCCTCGCCCCGCGCTCGACCGGGGTTTACTCGACGCCAGCCAGGCGCAGTCCATCGAGGAAGCGGGTGAGGGTGGTGCGGTCCCTGGCGGGGACCAGCCGGGCGATATCCTGCCGGCTTACCCCGGGATAGGCGTCGCGCACCCGCTGGCCGAACGCCCGCGCCGCCTCGGTGTTGCCGAGCAGGCCGTGGGTAGCGGCCAGCAGGCGGATGGCGGGAGTGTCGGAGGTCATGTTCGCGCACAGCTGGAGTGCCAACTCGTAGCGCTCCTCGACGAAGGCGATCGAGGCGCCCGCCCACCAATAGTGGTCGGGAGGCAGAGGATTGAGTTCGAGGGCGCGCTCGAACCGCTGCCAGCCCTGCCGCGGCTGGCCCAAATGCGACAGGGCGTCGGCATATTGCACGAGCAGGTCCGCCGAGTGCGGGCCCAGCGTTTCCGCCGTGGCGAAATGCTCGCCCGCGCCGTCATAGTCGCGCTGGTAGAGGCTGATGACGCCGCGCATCGAATGCCCCTCGGCCCCACCGCCATCGTAGGCGATGGCGCGGTCGGCCTCCTGCCGCGCCGCCACCAGCATCTGTGGATCGGTGCCGCCCAGCAGCAGCCATTCGAGGTACAGCGTCTGCGCCAGCCGCGCATGCGCCGCAGCATAACGGACCTGCGCCTCCGCTGCCGACTGGAACGCCAGTCTTGCGCGGCGTAGGCGAGGCAGTTCGATCGTCGCGAGTTGCGCCTTGCCCCGCAGGTAGCTGTGATAGGCTGCCGCGACCGCGACCGGCGTCGCCGCCACGATACGTCGATGCTCGATCGCATCGGCCAGCGACGCCGCCACCTGTTGCGACAGCATGCGGAAGGTGGAGTTGAGCCGCTCGGGCGTCAGCGAGTACTCGGCGGCCCAGATGATCCGCCGGGTCGCGGTCTCCACCATGCGCAGCGACAGGCTGACGCCGTCAGGAAGCACGAAACCGGAGACGTGGTAGTCCGCATCGAGCGCGGGGTCGCGCACCTCGTCGGAGGTCGCATGGCGCTGGAAGCTGCTGTGGATGGCCAGTACCGTCATCGTCCGATAGCGCGCGAGGTTGTTGGCCACATCGTCGAACAAGGCCCGGATCAGTTCGCCGTCGCCTGCCCGGGACAGTAGCCGCAGTGGCAGGAACGCCACCCGGGCGAGATCGACCTCGTGCCGGTCGTCCTGCGCCGGCGGCCCGACAATCTCGGCGCCGCTATTGGCGCGGCGAAACACGGCGCGCGTCTCGCTCGACATATCGGCCTGGAACTCCTGCGCCAGGACCGCCTCGAGCGCCGCATAGACGCGGGCAGCGTCGTCCCGCATGCCGTTCCGGCCATAGGCCTCGATCAGCGTGCGGTAGCTCGCCTCGCGGTCCGGCTCGACCGCCAGCACCTGCCGCTCGATGCCGCGCAGCGCCTCGACCGGGGCATTGCCGAAGCGGGTGAGTTCCATCAGCGCTCGCGATGCTGCGCCGAAGAACATTTCGCGCAGCCGCATGCGCGCGGCGCCGAGCCATTGCCAATAGGCGGTCGAAGCATCGTGGGTCTGCCCCAGCAAGTCGCCGCGATAGAGCGACAGGGCCTCCAGCACTTCGGGCAGGTCTCCGGCCGGCGCCCGGCGCAGGAACCGCGACAGGTCGCTGTGCACCCCCGGCAGCAACCACACTGCGGTGCCGTCGGACGCGAGGATCTCCTGCATGACGGCAAAGCGCCTCAGGCGCAGCAGCAATTGCCGCAGGTTGCTCAGCGCCGAACTGTCGTCGATACTGTCCCACAACAGATCGGCGAGCTGGCGGCGCGTGCCTCGCTGGGTCGGCGCCAGCAGCAGGTAGGAGAGCAACTGGAAGCCTTTCTCCGGAAGCTTCTGCGTGGTTCCCGACGCAACAAGCTCGGCACTTCCGAGGACGCGCAGCAGATGGTCTGTCATTCAGGCACCCCTCGAAAAAGAATAGTCGTTGCCTTAACCGGCGCAACTCGTTTGCAAGCCACTGAACCGCGGGTATTTCTTTCTCCTGTCCTTGACCGTTTGGTCAAAAGCCCGCACTGTCTCGCGCCATGAAAGTGCTCATCCTTGGGTCCGGTGTCATCGGCACCGCCTCGGCGTATTATCTCGCCAGGGCCGGGCACGACGTCACCGTCGTCGATCGCCAGCCCGGTCCGGGCCTCGAAACCAGCTTCGGCAATGCCGGCGAACTGAGCTACGGCTACGCCTCGCCCTGGGCCGGCCCGGGCATCCCCCTCAAGGCCATCAAATGGCTGCTGATGCCCGATGGGCCGCTGGTCATCCGCCCGATGCTCGACCCGCGCATGTGGGTCTGGGGACTCCGGCTCCTCGCCAATTGCACCGAGCGGGCCTACGCCATCAACAAGTCGCGCATGGTGCGCGTCGCCGAATACTCGCGCGACAAGATGATCGAGCTGCGTGCGGCCACCGGCATCGCCTATGAGGGCCGGCAGCAGGGAACGCTGCAGCTCTTCCGCACGCAAAAACAGCTCGACCACATTCATGGCGATGTCGAAGTGCTGCAGCAGTACGGCGTACCCTACGAAGTGCTCGACCCCAAGGGCTGCATCGCGGTCGAGCCCGGTTTGGCAACCGCCGCGGTGCCGTTCGTCGGGGCGCTGCGCCTGCCCAACGACGATACCGGTGACTGCAGGCTGTTCACCGAGAAGCTGGCCGCCATCGCCAGCCACCTCGGAGTGACGTTCCAGCACGACACGACCATCGACGGCATCGACGCCAGCGGCGACACCGTCACCGGTATCCGCACCAGTCGCGGCGTGCTGACCGCCGACGCCTACATCGGCGCCATGGGGAGCTACACGCCTGAGATGGTGGCGCCGCTCGGCATCCGTCTTCCGGTCTATCCGATCAAGGGCTACTCGCTCACCGTCCCGATTACCGATGCGGCCGTCGCACCGGTGTCGACCGTGATGGACGAGACCTACAAGGTCGCCACCACCCGCTTCGACGATCGCATCCGTGTCGGTGGCACCGCTGAAATCGCCGGCTGGGACAAGACCCTGCGGCCGCATCGCCGCGGCCCGCTCGAGCGTTCGCTGCGCGACCTGTTCCCCAAGGCTGGTGATGTCAGTCGCGCCACCTTCTGGTGCGGCCTGCGCCCGATGACGCCCGATGGCACGCCGGTGATCGGTCGAACGAAGTATGCGAACTTCTTCCTCAATACCGGTCACGGCACTCTCGGCTGGAC
>JAEWCE010000369.1 GCA_023390785.1 Pseudomonadota bacterium | reverse complement strand
GTCGCCTACATGACCGAGCAGCTCGGCTTGCAGAAACAGCACCGGGTGCTCGAGATCGGCACCGGCTCCGGTTACCAGGCGGCCGTCCTGTCAAGGCTGTGCCGGGAGGTGGTGAGCATCGAGCGGTATCGGACACTTGCCGACGGCGCCCGCAGGCGGCTCGAGAAGCTCGGCTACGACAATGTCGAAGTGATCCTCGGCGATGGCTACGACATCCCGGAAAACCTCGGCACGTTCGACCGCATCATCGTGACCGCAGCAATGGAAACCATCCCCGAGAAGCTGCTTGAGCGGCTGGAGCCGGGTGGGGTGCTGATCGCCCCCGTCGGTCCCCACCACGGTATCCAGACCCTGGTGAGGGTGAGCCGGACGCAGACCGGCTTCGACCGCAAGGAACTGGTCGACGTACGCTTTGTGCCGGCCCTGCCGGGCATTGCCCGCGAGCTCTAGAACCCGGAATGGCCGTTCGTTCCAAGACCTTATCCAAGGCCTTATGCAGGGGTTAAGCCGTTATTTACTCGGGACGTGTTTACTCAAAACAGTAATTTGTTGCGTACGAGTGAGTAACCATGCCCCGTGTCGTCGAGTTGCTTCGCTCGCGCCGGGTGCCGCAAGCCGCGGCACTGGCGCTGATTTCGTTTGCGTTCGCGGGCTGTAGCGCCGATACCTCGACCCGCTTCCAGGCGACCGATTTTCCCAATCCTTTTGCCTCCAAGCCCGAGGCGACCGCCTCGGTGCCGACTGCCGCCGTCGAGCGCCGCGAGCTGCCGCAATACGCGCGCCCCTCCGCGCCACCGCCGTCGGTCGCAGCGCCGCAGTCCTATGCGCCACCCAGCCAAGGCGTGTCCGGAGGCGGACGGGGGCTTTCGTCCTACACGCCGCCGCCGCGGCCGCAGCTTGAGACCACCGGCAGCGTCGGACCAAAATCGGTCGCAGCGGCGCGCAATGCGCCCGGCCACGGCACCACGATCATCGTCGGTACCAGCGACACGCTGGAAATCCTCGCCAAGCGCTACAACGTCTCCAGCGCCGATATTCTGCGGGCCAACGGCTACAAGGGCCCGCGCGTGCTTTCGCCCGGCCAGCAGCTGATCATTCCGCGCCCGACCGCGACGGCCGCAGCGCCTGCGCCCGCCGTGGCGCCGCCGGCGACCAAGCCGGTTGCGACTGCCTCGACCGTCCACGTGGTCAACCGCGGCGATACACTGCACAGCATCGCCCGCCACAATCATGTGCCGGTCGGCCAACTCGCCAAGGCAAACAATCTCGACACCTCGGCCAAGCTCAGCATCGGCATGAGGCTGACCGTGCCGGGCTCCAAGGGTGCCACGGCTCAACCGGCGCCAGCGCCGGCCGCCCCGGCCCAGCAGGTCGCCGCTCTGACGCCGCCCGCCACGCGCGCGGTTACGCCGGCAGCGCCGCAGCAGAGCGCGCGTCTGGCCCAATCGAATGTGCAGGTAGAGGAGAAGCCGGCCGAGCCGGCAGCGGCGGCGAAGCCCAGCGAAACGACCAGCGCGCTGCCGTCGTTCCGCTGGCCGGTGCGCGGCAAGGTCATCACCGGTTACGGCGCCAAGACCAACGGCAAGGCCAATGACGGCATCAACCTGGCGGTGCCTGAGGGCACGCCGGTCAAGGCCGCCGAGGACGGCATCGTCGCCTACTCCGGTAACGAACTGAAGGGATATGGCAATCTGATCCTGGTGCGGCACTCCAACGGTTACGTCACCGCATATGCCCATGCGAGTGAACTGCTGGTGAGGCGCGGGGACAGCATCAAGCGCGGCCAGATCATTGCCAAATCGGGTCAATCGGGTGAGGTAGGCTCGCCGCAGCTGCACTTCGAGATCCGCAAGGGATCTTCGCCGGTTGACCCGCTGCAATTCCTCAACGGCGCGTGAGGCCGTAGTCGTCGCCCGGCTCAGCTGGGCGATCTAGTATTCCAGAGACCTGAGCTAGAGCCGAGAAGCCCCGGCATACTGGATCCCCGCATGCGCGGGGATGACGATCCAGGTTGGGGGACTACTTGCCCGCCAGACGCACCCCAAGCCGTCCGGCCAACTCCTGCGTGAACTGCCAGGCGACGCGGCCCGAGCGCGAACCGCGGGTGGTCGACCATTCCAGCGCCTCGTGCTCAAGCTCTTCCTCACCGATCTTGATGCCGTAGTGGCCGCAATAGCCCCTTACCATCGCAAGATATTCGTCCTGGCTGCAGCGGTGGAAACCGAGCCAGAGGCCGAAGCGGTCGGACAGCGAGACCTTCTCCTCAACCGCCTCGCCCGGATTGATCGCTGTCGAGCGCTCGTTCTCGATCATGTCGCGCGACAACAGATGCCGCCGGTTGGAGGTGGCGTAGAGGATGACGTTCTCGGGCCGGCCCTCGATGCCGCCTTCCAGCACGGCTTTCAGCGACTTGTAGGAGGCGTCGTTGCCATCGAAGGAGAGGTCATCGCAGAACACGATGAAGCGGAAGGGCGCGCTCCGCAGCAGGTCCATCAGCGCCGGCAGGCTCTCGATGTCCTCGCGGTGGATTTCGATCAGCTTCAGCCGGTCGGCCGGCTTGCGATCGAGATTGATGCTGGCATGCGCCGCCTTGACGAGCGACGACTTGCCCATGCCGCGCGCGCCCCACAGCAGCGCATTGTTCGCGGGCAGGCTGTTGGCGAACCGCTCGGTGTTCTCGATCAGGATGTCGCGCATCCGGTCGATGCCCTTGAGCAGCCCGATCTCGACCCGGCTGACCTTGGG
>JAEWCE010000281.1 GCA_023390785.1 Pseudomonadota bacterium | reverse complement strand
TCCCCCTCCCCCGCGGCTGCGCCGCAGGAGAGGATTCCGACTGAGAATTCAGGCCGGCTTTTTGTACTGGTAGATGCCGACGTCGATGGAGCCTTCGGCGAAGCCGGCTTCGCAATAGCTCAGATAGTAGACCCATTTGCGCTTGAAGGTCTCGTCGAAGCCGAGCTTCTGGATTTCGTGCCAGCGCTCGAGGAAGCGCTCTCGCCAGAGCGCCAGGGTGCGGGCGTAGCTCAGGGGGAAATTCTCGACGTTTTCGAGCATCAGGCCGACGCGCTTGCCCTGCTCGCGCATGGCGGTCTTGGTGAGCAGCATGCCGCCGGGGAAGATGTAGCGCTGGATGAAATCGGGGGTGGAGCGGTAGCCCTCGAAATCGGCCTCGTTGATGGTGATGGCCTGGATGGCGGCGGTGCCGCCGGGCTTCAGCCGGTCGAACACGGTCTGGAAATAGCTCGGCCAGTGCTCTTCGCCGACAGCCTCGATCATCTCGATGGAGCCGACGTGGTCGTACTGGCCCTCGGTGTGGCGGTAGTCCTCGAAGTGGAAGGTCGCCAGGTTGTCGAGACCCTGCTTCTGGATACGCTGCTGGGCGTAAGCGAGCTGCTCGCGGCTGAGCGTGATGCCGTAGACCGAAGCGCCGTAGTCCTTGGCCACCGTCTCGGCGAAGCCGCCCCAGCCGCAGCCGATCTCGAGCACGGTGCCGCCGGCCTTGACGCCGGCGGCGTCTGCGACGGCGCGGTACTTGGCGTGCTGAGCGGCCTCCAGGGCCTGGTCGTCGGAGGAAAACAGCGCCGACGAATAGGTCATCGAGGGGTCGAGCCACTCGGCATAGAAGCTGTTGCCGAGGTCGTAGTGCTCGGCGATGTTTTCCCTGGAGCCGTCGATCGTGTTGGCGCGGCTCAGATGGTAGGCGATGTCCTGGGTGGCGCGGCCGAACCAGCCGGCGCCCCTGGGCTGGAATTCGTTGCGGTTCTGCAGGAAGTAGCGGAAGAGCGCCGTGAGGTCGTCGACCTCGACGTCGCCGCGCATATAGGCGTTGGCGAAGCCGACGGTGCCGCGGCGCAGCGTTTCCGGAATCATCGAGAAATTGTGGACGACGAGCTTCGGATGCTCGCCGGTACCGGGGCGGCCGAAGGTTTTCGACTTGCCGTTGGGGAAGGTGATGGTGACGGCGCCACGCTTGGGGCGCCCGATCAGCCGCTCCCCGAACCAGGCGGCGACACCCGATTTCAGGTGGGTCCAAAGCGTCGGCCCCTGCAGGCTACGCTCGTCGGCTAGCTTGTCCATAATCATCGATCCAGAAATGGTGCTGCCAGCGCCCCCGCGCCGGCCGCTCAACGCCTTCAGCCGCTGGTTGGGCGGAAACCCCGCCGTCCATCGGTTGTCGCCGATAATTTAGCGGCCACAATGCGATATGCAAGCCGCAGAGCGGCGGCAAGTTCCCAATGTGGATGGATTGCCACGATTTGGGCTGGATAAGCAGGGCGGATCGCGCTGCGGGCGCGGGCCGCTCGCACAGGTGCCGCCTGAGCGATGGCGATCAGCGCATGAATTTGTAGGTGACGAGGGTCAGCGTGGAAGCAGCCAGCAGCATCGGCAGCAGGAAAATCGCGGCGTCGATGTAGTCGAGAAGGTTGATCATCTCTTAACTCCCTCAGTTGGCAGCTCTTTCGGCCACCTCGATTGAACAGATACTGGAGCGGGAGTTCATCGGGCGTTCATCGGCCAAACATTGTGCAGAGCAGCGTTAAGCGGGACTTTCTGCGGCGTCGGTGACGCGGAGTTGGACGCTCGCCTGGCCCTGGTAGTGATCGAGGCTGAGCGTGCCGGCGACGTGCAGCGGCGCGTCGCTGCCGGCGGCGAGCAGCGCCTGGCCGAGCGGCGTCGTGGCGGCGCGGAAGGCAATGGCCTTGATCCGGGCGCCGTCGCCGGAATTGAGCTGGAAGCTCACATGCCCCCCTGCCCCCACCACTTGCGGGAACTTCACGCGATGGGCGGGGAAGGCGAAGACTGGTTGCGGGTTGCCGGCGCCGAATGGGCCGGCGCGTTCGAGATCCTCGACGAACTCGACGGTGGCGCCGCGGGCGCTGAGCGCGGCGTCGATCTTGAGGTCGGTGAGCGCGCGGGCGGTGCCGACGGCACCGCGCAGGGCGTCGCTCATGTGGGCGCGAAACGGGCCAAGCTGGCCCGGCCGCAGCGTGACGCCCGCGGCCATGGCGTGGCCGCCGCCCTTTTCGATGATGGCCGCTTCGACCGCGGCGATCACGGCACGGCCGAGATCGACGCCGGGCATGGAACGCCCCGAGCCAGTGCCGGTGCCGTCGGGGTAGAGGGCGATGGCGAAGGCCGGACGCTCGAAGCGCTCGCGCAAGCGAGCGGCGACGAGGCCGACCACGCCGGCGTGCCAATTAGCGGAGGCGAGAACGAGCACCGGCGGTCCCTCGCCGTCGCCGATCTCCTCCTCGGCGACGCGGGTGGCTTCGGCGACGGCATCGAGCTCGATCTTCTGGCGCTCGGCGTTGAGCTCGTTGAGGCGAGCGGCGATGACCAGCGCCTCGTGCTCGTCATCGAGGGTCAAGAGCCGGGTGCCGAGCGCGGCATCGCCGATGCGGCCGCCGGCATTGATGCGGGGGCCGACCAGATAGCCCAGATGATACGGGTTGAGCGGGCCGGTGACGCGGGCGGCGAGCGCCAGCGCGCCGATGCCGCGATTGGCCTGGCGGCGCGCCACCTCGAGGCCACGCACGACGAAGGCGCGATTGAGCCCGGTGAGTGGAACGACGTCGCAGACGGTCGCCAGCGCCACGAGGTCGAGCAGTTGCATGAGATCGGGCAGGCCGGTGTCGCCGCGCTGGCGCAGCAGCCGGTTGGCGGCCACCAGCACCATGAAGGTGACGCCGGCGGCGCAGAGATAGCCGAGCCCCGAGATGTCGTCGGGCCGGTTGGGATTGACGATGGCGGTGGCGGCCTCGGGCAGGCCGTGGTCGCTGAGGTGGTGGTCGATCACCAGCACTTCGGCGCCGCGGCCCCTGGCGTGGGCGATGGGGCCGGCGCTGACGGTGCCGCAGTCGAGGGTGATGATGAGCGTGGCGCCAGCGTCGATCAGCTTGTCGATGGCGGCGATGTTCGGGCCATAACCCTCGAAGATGCGGTCGGGGATGTAGACCTCGGGAGCGAGGCCGAAATGCCTGAGGTAACGGCTCATCAGCGCGCAGGCGCTGGCCCCATCGACGTCGTAGTCGCCAAACAGCGCGACCTTCTCGTTGTTGGTGATGGCCGCCACCAGCCGGGCGGCGAGCCGATCCATATCGGCCAGTGTCGAGGGATCGGGCATGAGGCCGCGAATGGTGGGGTTGAGGTATTCCTGTGCGGCCTCGAGGCCGACGCCGCGGCCGGCAATGATGCGGGCGACGATCTCGCTGACGCCGAGGCGCTGGGCGATGGCCCGTGCGATGCGGCTCTGCGCCTCATCGAGCCGATCCACCCAGGTGCGGCCGGTGATCGATTTCGTGACGTTGAGGAAGGGCTCGGCCATGGCCCGGAGGTAAGCGCAATTGGCCGCGCCGTCGAGGCGGGCAAAAGCGACATGGACGGGATTTCAAGGTCTAACACGCAGATTTTTGGCCCCCATATCTTCGGCATCTTTCATGGGGGACCAAGATGCTCCGATCTCGCTGGTTTCGACTTTCGGCGATCTTCGCCGTGCTGCTGACGGTGTTTTCCCTGTCGGCGGTGAGTACGGCCGAGGCGCGGTTCGGCGGCAGCTTCGGCAGCCGCGGCATGCGCACGTACCAGACCGTCCCGGCGACGCCCACGGTGCCGGGCATCACCGGGCCGGTGCAGCGCTCGATGACGACGCCCGGCTACAATAACGCCAGCGGCCTCAATGCGCCCTTTGCCCGCGGTGGCGGCCTGTTCAGTGGCATGGGCGGCTGGCTGCTGGGTGGCCTGCTGTTCTCGGGG
>JAEWCE010000214.1 GCA_023390785.1 Pseudomonadota bacterium | reverse complement strand
CTGCAGCGTTGCCGCATGCCATCAACCCGTACGCCTTCCCCGAGGCCACCGAGGTGGTTGCGGTGCTGGAGTTGGGCCTCAACCGTGCCATCGCCGGTGAGATCTCGTCCGTCGACGCGCTCAACTCCATGAGCGACGACATCTACAAGATCATGGACAAATATCACTATAAGACCGGCGAGGGGCCCAAGCTCGGCGCGTAACGGCCTCAGATGTCCTTCGGGGATGGTACCTTGGCGACGACACCGGCTTTTGCGCACACGCGCCGGGTCATAGACGCCGATCGACTATGGCGCTGGGGCTCGCTTGCCCCGGCGTTTCTGTTGATGCTCGCGCTTGGCGCGCTGCCGCTGCTGAATCTGCTCGTGACGAGCTTCAATGACGTGAGTTGGTCCGCGGGCACGTCCACTTGGACGTTCAGAGGTATCCAGCACTACCTCGAATTGCCGGCCGACCCGCTCGTCACGGCGGGCATTGTCAATACACTGCTGTTCGCCGTCGGCGCCGTCGCTGGCCAGGTGATCCTGGGGCTGGTTCTGGCGCTCCTGGTCAGCCGCATCTCCCGCGGGAAGGTATTCTTCCGTGCCTTCTTTATCCTGCCGATCCTGATCCCCGGCATCGTGATCGGGGCGATCTGGAAGCTGCTGTTCAACTTCGATTTCGGCCTGTTCAACCAGGCCCTCAGGCTTATCGGCATAGCGCCGCAGGACTGGCTGGGCGACAGCGCCACCGCGCTGCTCTCCGTCATCGCGGTGGATATCTGGCACTGGACGCCGTTTTGCTTCCTGCTGCTCCTCGCCGGCATTGAATCGCTGCCGCAGGATGTCTTCGAAGCGTCCCGTATCGACGGCGCCTCGCGCCGGCAGGAGTTCTGGCACATCACCCTGCCGCTGCTGTTTCCGACCATCATCGTCACGGCAGCATTTCGGCTCGTGCTCGCGCTCAAGGTGTTCGACGAAGTCTACCTGCTGACCGGTGGCGGTCCGGGCACCGCCACGCAGGTGATCAGCTTCACCCTCTACCAGCGGTTCTTCATCGACAACAAGGTCGGGTACGGAGCGGCTCTCGCGGTGGCTGTCATCTTCTTTGTTTCGCTGGTTCTGGTGTTCGGCCTGAATGCCCGCCGCCGGGAGGTGGCAGCGTGAGCACGGCGTCGGTCAAGCCGCAGGCCGTGGCGATCTACGGCATCCTTGTCATCGCTGCGCTGGTGGTCGCGGTCCCTCTCGTGTGGATCGCCGAGGCCGCCTTCCGCACTCAGATTTCCCTCCTCACCGGACAGGTGCTGTTCCAGCCGACGCTTGCCGCATTCCAGCAGGTGCTGTTTTCGTCCACTTCCGACTTTCTGATGAACTATCGCAGCTCGTTTATCGTCGGTCTGCTGTCGACGGCGCTCTGCGTTCTCGCCGGCACACTGGCGGCCTGGTCGCTGGAGCGGCTCGATTGGCCGGGCTGGGTGCGGCATCTCTTCCTCGGCTGGGCCCTCGTCTTCCAGATGATCCCGCCTGTCGCGCTCGCCAGCGCCTGGTTCACCATGGAGCGCGCCGTGCATCTCGACAACACGTTTGCCGGGCTGATCCTCGCGCATGCAACGCTCAACCTGCCCATGGCAGTCTGGCTGATGAGCGTCTTCACCCGTGATGTTCCCCAGGAACTCGTCGAAGCAGCGCGCATCGATGGTGCCGACGGAGCGACGCTGTTCTGGCGCATCGTCGTGCCGATCATCGCGCCGGGCCTGGCGGCAACGACGGTGCTTTGCTTCGTCTTCAGCTGGAACGAATTCGCCGTGGCCCTCAACCTCACCGGCCGCGAGACCGCCACGGTGCCGGTGGCGATCTCGAAGTTCGCCCAGGATTTCCAGATTCAATACACCCAGATGGCCGCAGCTGCGTCGCTCTCGATCTTGCCTGCCCTCGTCCTGTTGCTGATCGGGCAGCGCTATATCGTGCGGGGTTTGACGACGGGGGCGCTCAAATAGACCGCTGTTTTACTCGACAACATCGACCGGCCCCCACCCTCGCCTGCCGCCGCAAAGATCGGGAGTAATCTCTTGCGAACCGTTTTCGTGCTTTTCGACTCGCTCAATCGTCTCATGCTCGGCTGTTACGGCGGCACCCGAATTCCCACGCCCAATTTCGACCGGCTCGCCAAGCGCTCGGTGGTTTTCGATCGTCACTACGCCGGCAGCCTGCCGTGCATGCCGGCCCGGCGCGACATGCTGACTGGGCGCCTCAGCTTTCTCCACCGGAGCTGGGGGCCGCTGGAGCCGTTCGACAACGCGTTCCCCGAACTGCTGCACAAGGCCGGTGTCTACAGCCACCTCGTGACCGACCACTTCCACTATTTCGAAGATGGTGGCGCGACCTACCACAACCGGTACGACAGTTTCGACTTCGTGCGCGGCCAGGAGGGTGACGCCTGGAAGGCGATGGTGCAGCCGCACTGGGAACGCCTGCGCGAAATGTACCACGAGCGCCAGTTCTCGACAGAAGCGCGAAATTATCAGCGCCAGAACATCGTCAACCGGCAGTTCATCAAGGAGGAGAAGGACTTTCCCTCGGTCCAGTGCTTTGCCCGGGCCTTCGACTTCCTCGACCTCAACCGCGGCGCCGACAACTGGCTGCTGCAGCTCGAAACGTTCGATCCGCACGAGCCATTCACCGCGCCGGCGCGCTTCAAGGATGCGTTCCGAACCGGCTGGAACGGTCCCATCCGCGACTGGCCAAGATACGGGCGCGTCGACGAACTCCCCGACGAGTGCGAGGAGCTGCGGGCGAACTATTATGCAGTGGTGGCCATGTGCGACTCCCTGCTCGGCGAGCTGCTCGATTACTTTGATGCGCACGATATGTGGAAGGACACCGCCCTGGTGGTGACCACCGATCACGGCTTCCTTCTTGGCGAGCACGACTTCTGGGCCAAGAACCGCATGAACATGTACGAGGAGATCGTGCATATCCCGTTGTTCGTGCACGACCCACGCGCCACCGAGCTCGACGGGACCCGGACCTCGTCTCTCACCCAGTCGCTGGATGTCGCGGAAACCTTCCTGGATCTCTACGGCGTGCCCAACGCACCCGAGATGGAGGGGTTCTCGCTGCTGTCCATGCGATGCGGCGAGCAGCGGCGCGAGGCAGCGCTGTTCGGATACTTTGGCGGAGCGGTCAACATCACCGACGGCCGCTACACCTATCACCTGTTCCCGGAGGATTTGGCGAGGCAGGAAATCTACCAATACACGGTCATGCCCACCCACATCTGGGAGCCGTTCTCGCCGGAGGAGCTGAGCACCGCCACGCTCGCGGCACCCTTCTCGTTCTCCAAAGGGGTGCCGCTGCTCAAGGTGGCGGTCACCGACCGCTCGCCCATGTACAACAACTATGGTCCTGGCGCGCTGCTCGAGAGCGATACGCGCCTCTACGACCTGTCCTCGGACCCTGGCCAGCAGCATCCGATGTCTGACCCACTGGTCGAGGCGCGCCTCCGGCAGCTGATGGCTGGGCTGATGCGGACCAACGATGCGCCGGCAGAAGCTTTTTCCCGCCTGGGGCTCTCACCCCCGGGTGCGCAACAGGCGACCCAGGCATGAAGGCCGAAAACCTCCGGCCCTTGGTCGGCGATCTACGCCAATACGCCTCCGTGCGTCCGCTGATCCTTGACGACGGCGCCGAGCGCGGCCAGCGTGCATTGCTGTTTTCGACCGGCGGGGGCCTGGAATTCCTGGTCCTGCCCGACCGTGCGATGGACATCGGCTGGCTGAGCTATCGTGGCGTGCCTGTCGCCTGGCAATCCCCGGGCGGACTTCGAAGCCCGCACCTGACTGACGCCGATAGCGAGAACGGCACCGGCTTCAATCGCAGCTTTTCGGGCTTACTCGTCACCTGCGGTCTGGAACACACGCGCCAGCCCGCCGGCGGCGCGCCGCTTCACGGCCGGCTGCCTGGCACGCCGGCACGGCTGCTGGCGCAGGGAGAGGATTGGGACCGCACCGGCCCTCTGCTCTACTGCGCAGGGGAGGCCGTGCAAGCGGCCTATGGCAAAGAATGTCTCCGCCTCACCCGCAGGATCGAGAGCCCGATTGGCGGAGCCTCGTTGGTCATCCGCGATCGTGTCGACAATCTCGGCCCAGACCCGACGCCTCACGCCATCCTCTATCATTTCAATTTCGGCTACCCCGCCATTGCGTCAGGCAGCAGGGTCCGGCTGGGTGCACGCGACATCCTGGGGCCCGTCGAACTCCCGGACGCGAACGCGCAACCTGCAGTGGAATGCTACTCTTGCGGTCAGGACGATGGGGCCAGCGTGGTGCTGCAAACCCCGCTGCACGATCAAAGCGACGTCGAGCTGTCCGTATCCTTTTCGGCGAAGACCCTTCCTTTCGTGCAGATATGGCACGACCTGCGTCCCGGGGTCGGCGTTCTCGCAATTGAGCCGTGCTCGACCGCGCGCGATGCGGACGTTGGGACTGACGCTCGGAGAATTCTGCAACCGGGCGAAGGGGTGGACTACGAGGTCCGGATTTCATTCTCGGGCGCCTGACCGCGCAGACCGCCGCCAAAGCTTTCCCTTGCATAATCTGCAAGGACCACCTACATGCACTCCATACGTTTCAGCCTCATGGCTCTGATCGCCGGTTTGCCGGCTGCTTGGTTCCCTTGATCTCCGAACGTTTAGACCCGCCCCTGTATGTCGCAGGCGCGGAACCGACGCTTTGCGATCACGATCCTCAGCCGTCACCTCACGAAAGACCCACCATGACCAATGGCACCGTAAAATTCTTCAACAGCACCAAGGGTTTCGGCTTCATCCAGCCCGACGATGGCTCGAAGGACACCTTCGTTCATATCTCGGCGGTCGAGCGCGCCGGACTGCCGAGCCTCTACGAAGGCCAGAAGTTGTCCTACGAGCTGGAGACCGGCCGCGACGGCCGGGCCTCGGCCGCCAACCTTCGCGCTCTCTAGCCTTTCGAACGGGCGCGCATGCTTTGCGCGCCCGGCACTTCACCTCCCGGCGCGGCGAGCAAGTCTCGGCCCGGTCGAGGAACCCCCCAAAGAGTACCAATGACCAAACATGATTTTCACGTCGCAGCCGAGTTGTATCTCGGAAGCGACAAGCAGACTGCAATGGCGCAGGGGCCGCGCGCTTTCACAAGCGCCGCCAAGGCCCTGCGCTTCGCAATCGAGGAAGCGGCACCGGTGAGCCTGCGGGGAGCACGGCTGGCGGTGGGAGCAAAGACGTTCGCCCGCGCCGACATGCTCGCCCTCTATCGCAGCAGGGGTTACCCGTTCACGCGCAAGAACGATGTTACAACAGGAGTTGAGCGATGCCTATGAATTACACTGCCCCGGCAGAACTGTTCCCCAGCCGGCGGTTCGCCAAGTCGCTGGCACGCTACCGCCGTTTCGGGACGGCCGCCGAGGCAATTCGCTATGCCATCGAGGACATGCCGGCCGAATGGCTCATCGGAACGTTTCTCGTCGTCGACGGTGCCCGGTTTGAAGGCAAGGCAATCCGCGCTCTTTACGACGCCGCGGAATATCCAATGGAGCGCGTTCTGCGAGCCGCCTGAGAACCTGCGCACGGCGCAACGCACATCACCGCTGCAAGTCCTGAAGCTCGTTGCACAGGCGCGACAGCGCCTCTCGAAGCGAGGCGATGGAACTTTGTTGCGCCAGCACGTCGTCTTCGAGCTCGGTGACTACCGCCTCGAGTTCGATCCGTGCGGCGACCACCAGCGGCAGAAGATCCGCCGCTTGAGCGCGAACATCTCGCTCCGGATGGAATAGTCTCAGCGTTCGAAGGTGCGCGAGGCGCTCCTGCCAGGGACCGATGCGCTTTTGGAACGGAGCCGCGAGCTGCCGTGCCCGGCGGAGTGCGAGGATGTTGCGGTTGGTGGCGCGCTGCCGTGTTGGGCCCGCGTCAGGCTCGACCGTCAATGTAGGCGCTCACTATCTACTACGCGCTCCAGCACGCCGAGGAGATCGTCCGCCCCAAAGGGTTTCAGCAGGATCGGGGCGGTGGGGAACAGGTTGGCCAACTCCTCCAGGGCCGACGCCGAGCAGACGACGAACGGTATCTGACGGTGCTTCAGCAGATCGATGAGTGGAGCGCTGATCTCATCGCGCAAATGCCAATCGACAATGGCGACATCGACACTCTCGCTCTGCAGGATGGCCGCCGCTTCGGCAACGGCCGCCGCGGCGGAAACCTTGTGGCCGAGTTCCTCGAGCTGGGTCTGAATGT
>JAEWCE010000115.1 GCA_023390785.1 Pseudomonadota bacterium | reverse complement strand
GTGCCGCGCCGCCCGTTAGCCGGCGAGCTTGCCGCTCAGCTCGTCGAGGCGCTGGATCAGGCCCTGCAGTTCGGCGCGCAGCGTGCGGCGCTCGCCGCCCGACAACGGAGCCTTGGCGCGCGGACCGGTGTTGACCGCGATCTCCTCGGTGAGTGAATCGATGTCACGCTTGAGGCGGGTGAGTTCAGAGGCAACAGACAAAAGCGGCTCCTTTGGCGGTCAACGCGCCGATCACTGAATCCGCTTCACCGTGAAGCCGGCTTGGCCGAGGAGGTCGACGAGGCTGCCATCGCCGGCAAGGTGCCCGGCACCGACAACGATCAGATCCTGATGGTTGTCGGCGAGCAAGCCCTCGATGCTCTTCAGCCAGTTGCCGTTGCGATCGAGGACGAGGGCCTGCGTGAAGCTCTCATCCATCGTCGGATCGTCTTCGATCTGCTTGCCGAGGGCCTCGGTGTCGCCGGCAACCCAGGCGGCGGTCATGTCCGCCATCTGCTTTGGCAGGTCGGCGATACCATCGACGGTGACCATCAGGCGTTCAACCTGCTTGTCCAGCGGGTCGGCGCCGAGCAGCGCCATCTGCTCGCCGACCGTTTCGAAATACGCCTTCTTTTCCTTTGGCAGTTCGCCCTGCAGGACCGGGTCGACGCCGAGCGACGGGCTGTAACCGAGCGTCTCGATGAGCTTTTCTTCGACCATTGCTTCGGCCAGCCACGGCTGGTAGCCGGCGAGTTGTTCCACGCTGAGGCCGAGCGGGGTCACCGCCGCCTTGAGCTTCATCTGCTGCTCCGTCGACAGCGTGGCGAGCCAGTCGGTTTTGGCGGCAAAGCCCATGCGGATGCTGTTGATCACCAGGGTGATCTGCCCCAAAGGCCCGATATCGGCCTCGAAATAGACCTGCTCGGCACGCGCCAGGATGTCGTCGAATTCCGGTGTGCGCCAGTCGGTGTCCTTGGGCAACACATGGATCGAGCCGAACAGCCAAACCTTGCTGTCGGCGTCGCTGACTTCCCACAGCGCCGGCGCGGCGGACGCAGCGACCGGGAGTGCTGCAATTGTGGCCGCCAGAAGCCAGCGATGCGGCCGCCGCGTCAGTTCAGTGCGTCCAGGGAGTCTTGCGGTCGAAGCGGAAATTGTCGGAGTAACTGTTCCGCTTCGGCGTCGGCGTATGTGGCGGCTGAACCACGTAGGGGATGCCGTTGGCCCGCGCGTAGGCCTCGGCTTCCTCAAGCGTATCGAAGCTCAGGCGCACCTGCGTCTGCGTGTCGGTGGTTGAGGTGTAGCCCATCAGTGGCTCGATGCCGCGTGCGCTCTGGGGACCATACGCCAGCACCCAGTCTTTCGACTTGCCGCGGCCGGACTGCATCGCGTTGGGTGCGGGGCGGTAGATCCGAGCGGTCATCGAATTCCTCTTCAAGATGGTCGGGGCAAAGTGATTCGAACACTCGACCCCCGGTTCCCAAAACCGGTGCTCTACCAGGCTGAGCTATACCCCGAATTCCGCCTTGATCCGTTACCGGAGCCGGGGAAAAAGGGCAAGCCGGGCCGATTGACGCCGCGCCGCAATGCTCTAGACCATCCCGTCATGGCTGACCTGTCGAAACCCTGGCCGCTGGGCGTGGGCGAAAAGCGCTGGTGGATCACGGTCGGCGTCGTCGTTCTGCTGCTGGCCGCCTGCCTCGCCGTCGACCGGCAACTGTCGCTCTATGCCCAGAGCTGGCCCGAGGCGGTGCAGGTGCCCCTGCAGCAGGCCACGCGCTACGGCGAAACGGACTGGATCCTGATCCCCTCGGCAGCGCTGTTTCTTGTGACCGCGCTAATCGCCGTGTTCACGCGCTGGCGGCTGATGCGGACCATGCTGTGGCAGTTCGCCGGCATCTACGCATTCATTTTCGTCGGCGTCGGGCTGCCGAGCCTGTTTACCACCGTGGTCAAACGCCTGGTCGGCCGCGGCCGGCCCATGCACTTCGACGATACCGGCCTCTTCGGTCGTGTGGTGAACCTGTGGGACTGGACTTATCAGAGCTTTCCCTCCGGCCATGCCACCACTGCTTTTGCGCTGGCCACGGTGCTCGGTTTTCTCTCCGAGCGCTGGTTCTATCCAGCGCTGGTGCTGGCGGCGGTGATCGGCGTGTCACGCGTGGCGTTGGGCGTGCACTATCCGAGTGACGTGCTGGCGGGAGCCGTGGTCGGACTACTCGGCGCCTACTCCGTGCGCTGGCTGTTCGCGCGTCAGGGCTGGATGTTCGTACGCCGACCGGACGGCCGAATCCGCGCTCGGCCGCTGGCGTCGTTGCAGCGCTACCTCATGCTCAAGCGTCGCGGTATCGCGCGAGCGCAGCGGCCAGGTCGGCCTTGAGGTCGTCGACACCTTCGAGGCCGATGTGGAGGCGCAGCATCGTGCCGGCCTCGGTCCAGGGCGTCGCGGTGCGCACCTTTTCGGGATGAATCGGCAGGCACAGGCTTTCGTACCCGCCCCAGGACCAGCCCATCGCAAACAAGTCGAAGCCGTCGACCATCGCCGCCAGCGCGGCCCGGGGTTTCGGTTCCAGCACCACCGAAAAGACGCTGCCTGCGCCGGAGAAGTCGCGCTTGAACAGGCCATGGTCCGGATGTGATGGCAGCGCCGGATGGATGGCCCTGAGCACCCCAGGCTGTCCGGCGATCCAGGCGGCGACTTCGGTGGAACGGGCGGAGTGTTCCTTCATACGTACGGCGAGCGTGCGCAGTCCGCGTGCTGCCAGGAAGCAGTCGTCCGGCGAGGCGCAGAGGCCGAGCCGCAGATGCGTGTCGCGCAGCGCCTTCCACCAGGTTTCGTTGGCCGAGGCGGTGCCGAACATCACGTCGGAATGGCCTACGAACATCTTGGTGCCGGCGTGGACGACAATGTCGGCGCCGAGTGTCAGCGGGCGGTGGAACAGTGGTGTCGCCCAGGAATTGTCGACGATCACAGCGATGCCGCGCGGCTTGGCGGCTGCGGCGATTGCCGGCAGATCCTGCACCTCGAAGGTCAGCGAGCCGGGACTTTCGACGAAGATCGCCTTGGTCTGGTCGGTGAACAGTTTGGCGATGTCGCCGCCCAGCCGTGGATCATAGTACCGGATTGTGACGCCCATCCGCGTCAAGACCCCATCGGAAACGCGGCGGGTCGGCTGGTAGGCGCTGTCGGTGATCAATACTTCGTCGCCGGCATTGAGCACCGTCATCAGCGCCAGTGAGATGGCCGACAGCCCCGACGGCGCGAGGACGGTACCCTGGGCGCCCTCGAGCTCGCTGACCAGTGTCTCAACCGCATCGGCGGATGGGTTGCCGGTGCGGCCGTAGTCGAAGCGCGGTGCGGGGTCCTCCAGCGCGTCGAGGGTCGGGAACAGGATGGTCGAGCCTCGATAGACCGGTGTGTTCACGTAGCCGCGGTTTTCGAAGGGATGGCGGCCGGAATGGGTGAGGATGGTCTCGGGGGAGGCCGGCTTGGCAAGCTTTTCGTTCATCTAACTGTCCTGTGCGGCTTGACGTATCCCGCAAGACCCGTTTCCGTGCAATGAGCATCCGGAACGCCAATGATCAAGCATGTCATCACCAGCGCTGCCCTTCTCATTTTGCTGAGCGCTACCGGCGCCTTTGCGGACCGGCTGGACGACGTGAAGGCGAGGGGCTTCCTGCAATGCGGGGTGACCGAGGGCGTGCCCGGCTTTTCGGAATTGAGCGCCAACAACGACTGGGTCGGGCTCGAGGTGGATTTCTGCCGGGCCGTCGCCTCGGCCGTTTTCAACGACCCCAAGGCGGTGCGTTTCACCACGACAACGTCGGCCGATCGCTGGCAGGCGCTGAGTTCGGGGCAAATCGACGTGCTGGCCCGGACCAGCACCTGGACCATGCAGCGCGACACGCAACTCGGGGTCACCTTCGTCGGTACGCTGTTCTACGACGGTCAGGCCTTCATGGTGAAAAAGGATTCCGGCGCCACAACGGTCCACGACCTCGACAAGCAGACCATCTGCATCGAGGACGGCACCACCACCGAGCTCAACCTTGCCGATTATTTCGCCATCAACAAACTCAGCTACACGCCGTTGACCTTTGCCGGGCACGACGAGACCGTGAAGGCGTTCCAGGATGGCAAGTGCATGGCCTACACGTCCGATTCGTCGGGCCTCGCTGCCGACCGCTCGAAATTCACCAATCCAGCCGACTACATCATCCTGCCGGAAGTCATCTCCAAGGAGCCCCTGGCCGTCGTGGTCGCCAAGGGCGACGATGGCTGGTTCAAGGTTGTGCGCTGGGTGTACTACGCACTGCTCGACGCCGACGAACTGGGCGTGACGCAGAAGAACATCGACGAGATGGTCGGCTCGGACAACCCCGAGATCAAGCGACTGCTCGGGGTCAGCGACGACGATTTCGGCACGCCCGTCGGCCTCACTAAGGATTGGGCTTATCGCGTGATCAAGGGCGTCGGCAATTACGGCGAGATGTTCGACCGCAATGTCGGCCCCAACACGCCGCTCGGACTGCAGCCAGGCCTCAACGCCATCTGGAAGGATGGCGGCATCCAGTATGCCCCACCGATCCGCTGATTGCTCATAATTGAGGCGTAGCTTGCGAGTGGTGTGCTCGAAGCGACATCAATACTGACCTAATACAGATATTTTGCGCCCGCAGGACGGATGCGTGGCTTGACGCGCTCGCCGCTTGCCGCTTCCATGACAACAGCACCCTTGTCACCAAATGGTCGGCAGGTGCCGCCGGGGGGACTTGCAATTACTCTCTCGGGACAAAACAGGGTCAGGAAACAAGGGCAATACTCAATGAAAAAACTGCTCGTCTCTTTTGCCGTCGCTGCGACGCTCGGCCTGGGCGCATCGGCGGCGTATGCCGGCACGCTCGATGACGTCAAAGCCAAGGGCTTCGTCCAGTGCGGCGTGAACACCGGCCTGCCAGGCTTCGGCAACCCCGATTCCACCGGCAAATACACCGGCTTCGACGTCGACTATTGCCGCGCCGTCTCGGCTGCGATCTTCGGCGATCCGGACAAGGTCAAGTACACCCCGCTCGATGGCACCGAGCGCTTCCCGGCGCTGCAGTCGGGTGAAATCGACCTCCTGGTACGCAACACGACCTGGACCATGTCGCGCGATACGACGCTCGGCTTCACCTTCGCGGGCGTGAACTACTACGATGGCGAAGGCTTCATGGTGCACAAGTCGCTGGGCGTCGCCCACGTCGACGAGTTGAAGGGCGCCACCATCTGCGTGCAGGGCGGCACCGACACCGTTACCGGCCTTGCCGACTACTTCAAGAAGAAGGGCCTCGACTACACCCCGCTGGTGATCGACAAGCTGGCCGACGTCAACGCCGCCTACGAGGCCGGCCGTTGCGACGCGCTGACCACCGACCGCTCGGGCCTCGCTGCGAACCGCCTGCAGATGAAGAACCCCGACGACCACATCATCCTGCCCGAAGTGATCTCGCAGGAGCCGCTCGGCCCGGTGGTTCGCAACAACGACGTGCAATGGTTCCAGATCGTGAAGTGGGTCAGCAACGCGTTGCTGGACGCCGAATATCTCGGCATCACCCAGGCCAATGTCGATGACATGCTGAAGTCCGAAGATTCGGCCGTGCAGCGCTTCCTCGGGGTCGGCGACAACAACTTTGGCAAGGCCATCGGCCTTGATGCCAAGTGGGCCTACAACATCATCAAGGCGCTCGGGAACTACGGTGAAGTCTACGACGGTAACCTCGGGCCGAAGACGCCGCTCGGACTCGAGCGCGGCGTGAATGCCCAGTGGAACAACGGCGGTATCCAGTACGGCATCCCGATCCTCTGATCTTTCGCCTTCGGGGCCGAGCTTGCTCGGCCCCGATCGTCCGGACGCTCGGGAAGGCGTTCCACCGATCGGGGGTAGAAAACAATGGCAGTCGTCGATGCCGGGCGGATCAGCAGTCCGCAGGATCGCTGGTACAATAATCCAACGGTTCGCAGCATAGCGGCCCAGGTGGTGCTAATCGTCGTCGTCGTCGGCACGATCGCCTGGTTCGCCAACAACACCATCACCAATCTGCATGATCGCGGCATCGCGTCGGGGTTCGAGTTCCTCGGACGGCGCGCCGGTTTCGACATGAACACCCTGCTCGACACCAATTCGTCGAGCACCTACGGCTTCATGCTGCTCGCGGGGCTGGTCGACACCGTCGTGGTTGCGATCTTTTCGATCGCCATAGCGACTGTCCTGGGCCTCATCATCGGCGTGTCTCGGCTGTCCAGCAACTGGCTGATCCGCACCATTGCCACCGTCTATGTCGAATTCTTTCGCAACATCCCGCCGCTGATCGTCATCCTGTTCTGGTATCTGGGCGTGCTGGCCGCGCTTCCGAACATACGTGACGCGATCCAGCTGGGCCCGGACTTCTCTCTCTCCAATCGCGGCATCTTCATGCCGCGCCCGATCTTCGGGCCGAACTTCCATGTCGTCGTCATTGCCTTCGTGCTGTCATTGGTCATTGCCTGGGCCGTTCGGCGCTGGGCGCATGCGCGGCGGATGGCGACGGGGCAGGGCTTCCCCGCCGGCTGGGCTGGGCTGGCGATCGTCGTTGTGCTGACCGGAGGTGTTTTCATTGCCACCGGCGACCCGCTGACCTTCGAGGTGCCGGTCAAGACGCGCTTCAACATCAATGGCGGCTGGACCATAACCCCCGAATTCGCTTCGCTGATGCTGGCGCTCGGCGTCTATACCGCGTCGTTCATCGGCGAGATCGTGCGTTCCGGCATCATGGCGGTGAGCCACGGGCAGACCGAGGCCGCGCGCGCGCTCGGGCTGCGCAGTGGCGCGGTGCTTCGACTGGTGGTGCTGCCGCAGGCGTTGCGGGTCATCATTCCGCCGCTCGCCAGCGAGTATCTCAACATTACGAAGAACACCTCGCTCGCGGTGGCCATCGGCTATGCAGACCTCGTGGCGGTCGGCAACAACGTGCTGAACCCAACCGGGCAATCGATCGAGGTCGTGGCCATCTGGATGGCGTTCTATCTCGGCCTCTCGATCGTCATCTCTCTGGCGATGAACTGGTTCAATGCGCGTATCGCGCTGACCGAGCGATAGGAGACGACGATGTCCGACATACAGGCGCAGACCGACGTCTTCTTCGTCCGCCAGGAAATGGTGGAGGCGGCCCCGCCGCCGACGCCGGTGCGTGGCGTCTGGCCGTGGATGCGCGCCAACCTGTTCGGCAGCATCGGCGACACGATCCTCACCATTGTCGGCATTGTCGTCGCGGTGGCGGTGATCGTGCCGGTATTGCAATGGTCGATCTTCAACGCGACCTGGACCGGTGATAACCGCGAGGCTTGCGCCGCCAACACCATTGGTGCCTGCTGGGCGTTCGTGAATGCGAACTTCGGCCAGTTCATCTATGGCCGCTATCCCGATCCCGAGCGCTGGCGCGTCAACCTGGCGTTCGTGCTGCTGGCCGCTGGCATCATTCCGATGGCCATTCCGTCGGCGCCGTTCAAGCGGCTCAACCTGGTCTACATCTTCATCATCTTCCCGGTGCTGAGCGGCTGCCTGCTGGTGGGCGGCATGTTCGGTCTGCCGGTGGTCGAGACCGCGCTGTGGGGCGGCCTGTTCCTGACGCTGGTGGTGTCTTATGTCGGCATGGCGATGTCGCTTCCGCTGGGCATCATCCTGGCGCTTGGCCGGCGCTCGAAGATGCCGGCAGTGCAGTATGTGTGCGTGCTGTTCATCGAAATCTGCCGTGGCATCCCGCTGATCACCGTGCTGTTCATGGCCGGGATCCTGCTGCCGCTGTTCCTGCCCACGGGCGTCAATTTCGACAAGCTGCTGCGGGCGCTGCTCGGCCTGTCACTGTTCGCGGCGGCCTACATGGCTGAAGTGATCCGTGGTGGGCTGCAGGCAATCCCCAAGGGACAGTATGAGGGCGCCAAGTCGCTGGGGCTCGGCTACTGGACGATGATGCGGCTGGTCATTCTGCCGCAGGCGATCACCATCGTCATCCCGGGGATCGTCAACACCTTCATCGGCCTCTTCAAGGACACCAGTCTCGTCTACATCATTTCGATCTTCGAGTTGCTCTATACGGTGCGCAATAGCTTTACCGACCCGACCTGGACCACCTCCACGACCCCGGCCTCGGGCCTCCTGTTCGCGGCCGCGGTGTTCTGGATCTTCTGCTTCGGCATGAGCCGCTATTCCAAATTCACCGAAGACCGGCTGCGCGTCGGCTACAAACGATAGGACGGACCCCCATGTCGCTGCATGAAGCCGCCACGGACCAGCGGGTGGATACCTCGAAGATGACGGTGTCCGACGAGGTCGCCGTCGATCTGATCGGCGTCAACAAATGGTATGCCGAATTCCATGTGCTCAAGGATATCAATCTGCGGGTGATGAAGGGCGAGCGCATCGTCATCGCCGGCCCGTCGGGGTCGGGCAAGTCGACGATGATCCGCTGCATCAACGCCCTCGAGGAACACCAGAAGGGCAAGATCATCGTCGATGGGATCGAGCTCACCAACGACCTCAAGAAGGTCGACGACGTCCGCAAGGAAGTCGGCATGGTGTTCCAGCACTTCAATCTGTTCCCGCACCTGACGATCCTCGAGAACTGCACGCTCGGGCCGATCTGGGTCCGCAAGATGCCGAAGGCGCAGGCCGAAGAGGTGGCCATGCACTATCTCGAGCGCGTCAAGATTCCTGAGCAGGCCAAGAAGTATCCGGGTCAGCTTTCGGGCGGTCAGCAACAGCGTGTGGCCATTGCGCGGTCGTTGTGCATGAATCCGCATATCATGCTGTTCGATGAGCCCACCTCGGCGCTCGATCCGGAGATGGTCAAGGAAGTGCTCGATGTGATGATCGGGCTGGCGGAAAGCGGCATGACAATGCTGTGCGTCACGCATGAGATGGGCTTCGCGCGGCAGGTGGCCAACCGCGTAATCTTCATGGACCAGGGCCAGATCATCGAGCAGAACGAGCCGGAAGAGTTCTTCCTCAACCCGCGGCACGAGCGCACCAAGCTGTTCCTGAGCCAGATCCTGCACTGAGACTCTGGCCCGCTCAGGGCGAGTCCGCGGCACCGGGGCGCCTTGACCGTCCCGCCGCGCGGGTGAAGATGTGCCGACGCAGCAAGGAGCAAGTGCGGGTGGGTTTGGCGTTCGCGCGACGAGCACTGTTCGTCCTGCTCGGCATGCTGCTGCTGGCAGGCCCGGTCGCAGCGCAGACGCCAGCCGTCGACGGGCCGACGCTGGCGGCGGTGCGGGCGCGCGGACACCTCATCTGCGCCGGTAGCGATCCTTTGCCGGGTTTCGCACAGGTCAATACGCAGGGGCTGTGGACCGGCTTCGATGTCGATTTCTGCCGGGCCGTCGCGGCTGCGGTGTTCGGCGACCCCAGCAAACTCGAATTCCGCGCGCTTTCAGGCGATGCGCGCTTTGCCGAATTGCAGACCGGCGAGGTCGACCTCGTGGCCCGCGACGCCGACTGGACGATGCGGCGCGATACCCGCTATGGCGCCAGCTACGTCGCGCCTATCTTCTACGATGGCCAGGCCTTCATGGTGCCCCAGGCGCTCAACATCGTCTCGGCGTATCAGCTCGACAATTTGCGGGTCTGCGTACTGGACCAGTCCGACCAGGTCGCCAATCTGCGCGAGTTCGCCTTCGTCAACCAGGCCAGCTACACCGAGGTGCTGTACGAGGACCGCGAGGATCTTGCGGTGGCCTACCGCAAGCAGCTGTGCGATGCGGTGTCGGCGCCGGCCTCGTGGCTCAACGCCATCCGGCGCAACATGGACGATCCGGGCAGCCAGCGCATCCTGCCCGAGCGTATCAGCAAGTCGGTGTTCGGTCCGGTCGTGCGGCAGGGCGATGACCAGTGGTTCAAGATCGTGCAATGGACCGCCTATGCCCTGATCGATGCCGAGGAGGCGGGCATCACATCGCTCAACGCGCAATCGCTCACCGCCGCCAAGACGCACCGCATCCGCAAGCTGCTCGGGCTCGAGGGAAATTTCGGTGCGTCGCTGGGACTCGACAATTTCTTCATCCGCAATGTCATCGCCGCGGTCGGCAATTACGGCGAGATCTTCGACCGCAATTTCGGGCCGGGTACCGGCGCCGGGGTGGCGCGCGGGCAGAATGCGCTGTGGAGCAATGGCGGGCTGATCTACGCCCCGAACGTCGATACGGACGGCGTCGGCGGATTCTAGCGCGGATCGGTGAGTTGGCGGCCTGATCGGACTTACGCGCAGACCGATTTCATCCGAAGAGCAGCGCCACGCGCCGGTTCTGGGCGCCCTTCTTCTCGATCTTGCCGAGCTTGAGCGGCCCGATCTCGGAGGTGTTGGCGACATGCGTGCCGCCGCAGGGCTGCAGGTCGACGTCGCCGATGCGGATCAGCCGCACCCGGCCCTGGCCCATCGGCGGCTTCACCTTCATGGTCTTGATGAGCCCGGGGTTGGCGGCCATTTCGGCGTCGGTAATCCATTGCTCGCTCACAGGATGGGCGGTCGAGACCATGGCGTTGAGCCGCGCTTCGAGGGCAGGCAAATCCGAGGGTATCTCGGGCATGTCGAAGTCGAGCCTACCCTTGTCTTCACCTATCGAGCCCCCTGTGACGGGGAAGGGGAACACCACCGACAGCAGGTGCAGCGCGGTGTGCATCCGCATCAGCCGGTAGCGGCGGTCCCAGTCGATCTCGAGCGTCACCGCATCGCCTGCTGCGAGTGCTGGTGCGCCGTCGGCAGGGACGTGCACGATGCGCGATTTGTCCCCCTCCGGATGCACCACGCTTGCGATCGGAATCACCCGACCATCGGTCGCGACGATCCTGCCGGTGTCGTTGGGCTGGCCGCCGGACGCGGCGTAGAAGATCGTGCGGTCGAGAACGATGCCGCCATCTGGCGTCAGCTCGACCACCTGGGCCGGGAGCGTGCGCAGATAGCTGTCGGTGCGGAACACGTACTCGGTCATCTGGGCCTCACAGGATCGGGGACAACAGCCGCGCCGCTTGGGCGAGGAAGCGCATCACCACACCCTGCGACCCCGGTACGACGCGTTCAACCTTGTTGGCGTCGTTGAAGTCCTTGCGCAGCATCTTTTCGACGTCCCTGATCATCTGCTCGCCGGTAAACCACATGGTGATCTCGAAATTGATCCGAAACGACCGGTTGTCGAAATTCACCGTGCCGACGCCGGCGATCTTGTCGTCGACGAGGATCACCTTCTGGTGCAGGAAGCCGCTCGGATATCGGTAGATGTCCAGCCCGTGGTGCACCATGCGGTTGGCGTAGGCGATGCTGGCCAGCCAGACGATCTTGTGGTCCGGCTTTTCCGGGATGAGGATTCGTACGTCGACGCCGCGCATCTGCGCGGCGAACAGCGCCGTCTCCATCGACAAATCCGGCACGAAATAGGGGCTGACGATCCATAGCCGCTTCTGGCTCTGGCCGATCACGTCATCGAAGGCGATGGCGCAGCTTTCGAGCTCGTCGGCGGGACCTGTCGGCATGATCAGCATCGACTGGTCGCCGGCGGTCTCGATGGTCGTGGGCAGGCCGGTGATCTCTTCGCCCGTCGCCCACTGCCAGTCCTCGCGAAAACTCAGCTCGGCCGCCAGCACCGCCGGGCCCTTGAAGCGCACATGGGTATCGCGCCAATGGCCGAAGACCTTTGAGCGGCCGACATATTCATCGCCGACGTTGAGCCCGCCGATCCAGGCCTCCTTGCCATCGACGACAACGATCTTTCGGTGGTTGCGGTACTGGATGCGCGTCGGTCCCAGCATGCGCAGGAAGCGGTGCCGGTGGTTGAAGCCGTGAATGCGGATGCCCGCGTCGCGCAGGCGCTGCTTGTAGGCGCGGGGGAGCCAGAAGCTACCCACATCGTCATAGAGCAGGTAGATCGTTACGCCTGCCTTGGCGCGTTCGATCAGCCGCTCGGCGAATTCGCGGCCGAGCTCATCGTCGTGGATGATGTAGAACTGGATCAGCAGTGTCTCGGTGGCGCGGCTGATACCTTCGAACATCGAGTTGAAGGTCGCCTCACCATCGATCAGCAGCTCGACCTCGTTGCCCTTGAGAAAAGGCAGTTGCGAGACGTTGGTCAGGACCGGGAATTCCTCGGCGGAAGGCTGGTCGAGGATTTTCTGTCGGCTGGCGCGCACCCGCCGCAGCACACGCCCCGAATGGGTTTGCACCGCGGCATAGTCGTCGAACGATTTGATGCCGAACACGGCGTAAATCAGCGTCATCGGAAATGGCAGGATCAGCAGTGTGATGATCCAGGCGATCGAGCCCTGCGACGTGCGCGAGCGAAAAATCTCGCTGACCACGAAGCCGATTGCGAGAATGTAGTTGGCGGCAAAGAGCCAGTAGAGAATGCCCCGGTAGGGGAGCAGTTCAACGAGCCAGCTCTCGAGTCTCAGCATCAGGCGGGGTCGGGTTCAACGACGGCGCGCCAATCTACTGTTTCGGGGCTCTCAAGCCAATGCGGAACCGGCAGGCCCTTGGACTTGAGGAATTCGGGGTTGAAAAGCTTGCTCTGGTAGCGGTTGCCGTAGTCGCAGAGCACGGTCACGATGGTCTTGCCCGGCCCCAGTTCCCGCGCCAGCCGCACGGCGCCCGCGATGTTTATGGCCGACGAGCCGCCGAGGCAAAGCCCTTCGTGCTCCAGCAGGTCGAACAGATAGGGCAGGGCCTCGCCATCGGGGATCTGGTAAGCGTGATCCACTTCGACACCCTCAAGGTTGGCGGTGATGCGGCCCTGGCCGATGCCCTCCGTGATCGAGTTGCCCGACGATCTGAGCTCGCCATGGGCGTAGTAGTTGAAAAGTGCTGCGCCCTCGGGGTCGGCGAGGCCGATCTGCACGTTCCTGTTCCGCTGCTTGAGCGCCATGGAGACGCCGCCCAGCGTGCCGCCTGACCCGACGGCGCAGATGAAGCCGTCGATCTTGCCCTGCGTTTGTTCCCAGATTTCCGGACCGGTGGTCTCGATGTGGGCACGCCGGTTGGCGACGTTGTCGAACTGGTTGGCCCAGATGGCACCATTGGGCAGCTCGGCATTGAGCTTTTGCGCAAGCCGGCCGCTGAGCTTCACGTAGTTGTTCGGGTTCTTGTAGGGCTTGGCGGGCACCTGGATCAGTTCGGCGCCGAACAGGGTCAGCGCGTCCTTCTTTTCCTGGCTCTGGGTGTCGGGAATGACGATCACCGACTTGAAGCCGAGGGCATTGGCGACAAGTGACAGGCCGATGCCGGTGTTGCCGGCCGTTCCCTCGACGATGGTCCCTCCGGCGCGCAGCAGGCCCTTTTCCATCGCGTCCCGCACGATGAACAGCGCCGCGCGGTCTTTTACCGACTGGCCCGGATTGAGGAATTCCGCCTTGCCCCAGATCTCGCAGCCGGTTTCCTCGGAGACCCGGTTGAGACGGATCAGAGGTGTGTTGCCAATGGCGGAAAGAACGTCGCGATACTTGCTCATGGATGGGCTTGTAAGAAGGCACAATCTCAGGAACAAGCCCTAAAGCCCCAATCGGTATACGATTTCTGCTTTCGCGGCCCGCAGTAGAAACGACATTCGGTCTGGCTGCCCGCGGCGCGTTTTGCTTGCTTGCCCGTCTCGGGCCGAAAGCGTATTTCCCCGGCCATGACCGAAGCCAAGCCGCTCAGCCATCTAAAGGCCCTCGAAGCCGAGAGCATCGAGGTGTTCCGCGAAGTGGCGGCAAGTTTCGAACGGCCGGTGATGATGTATTCGATCGGCAAGGACTCCTCAGTTCTGCTGCACCTGGCGCGCAAGGCCTTTTTTCCCAGCCGCATTCCATTTCCGGTGCTTCACATCGACACGACGTGGAAGTTCCGCGAAATGATTGCGTTTCGCGACCGCATGGCACGCGAGCACGACCTCGACCTGATCGTCCATACCAACCCCGAGGGCATCGCCGCCGGCATCAATCCGTTCGACCATGGTTCAGCGCGACATACCGACATCATGAAGACGCAGGCTCTGCGGCAGGCGCTCAATGCCGGCAGATATGATGCGGCCATCGGAGGCGCCCGGCGCGACGAGGAGAAGTCGCGTGCCAAGGAGCGCATTTTCTCGCATCGCAACGCTCAGCACGCCTGGGACCCCAAGAACCAGCGCCCCGAACTTTGGCGGCTCTTCAACACGCGCCTCGCGCCGGGCGAGAGCATGCGTGTCTTTCCGATCTCAAACTGGACCGAGCTCGACGTATGGACCTACATCTACGCTGAGCAGATCGAGATCCCGTCGCTCTATTTTGCGCGCAAGCGTCCGGTGGTCGAGCGCAGCGGCACGCTGATCATGGTGGACGACGAGCGCTTCCGGTTCGCGCCGGGTGAGACCGCACGCGAAGAAATGGTGCGCTTTCGCACGCTCGGCTGCTATCCGCTGACCGGCGGCATTCGCTCGACGGCGGCCGACCTTCCGTCGATCATTATGGAGATGCAGGCCTCGCGCACGTCCGAGCGCGAGGGGCGGCTGATCGACAGCGACAGCGTCGGTTCGATGGAGAAGAAGAAGCAGGAGGGGTACTTTTGATGAACGCCTCTGCTCCCATCCGCTCGGCCGACACCGATCTCGATCTGTGGCTCGCACAGCAGACAGGCAAGGGCCTGCTCCGCTTCATGACCTGTGGCTCGGTCGATGACGGCAAGTCGACGCTGATCGGCCGGCTGCTGTACGACAGCCAGCTCATTCTCGACGACCAACTTGCGAGCCTGCGCAAGGAGAGCCGCAACCGCCAGGTCGGTGACGAGGGCATCGACTTTTCGCTGCTGGTCGACGGGCTGGTGGCCGAGCGCGAGCAAGGCATCACCATTGACGTCGCCTATCGGTTCTTTTCGACCGACAAGCGCAAGTTCATCGTCGCCGACACGCCCGGGCACGAGCAGTATACCCGCAACATGGCGACGGGGGCGTCGAACTCAGAGCTCGCCATCGTGCTGATCGATGCACGCAAGGGCGTGCTGACGCAGACCCGCCGGCACAGCTTTATCCTCAGCCTGATCGGCGTGAAGCACGTGGTGCTCGCGGTCAACAAGATCGACCTCGTCGGCTACGACGGCGATGTCTTCAAGGCGATCGAGGCCGAGTACCGGGCCTTCGCCAAGGACCTCGGCTTCGAGACCTTGGTGGCCATCCCGGTGTCGGCGCTCAAGGGCGACAACGTCCTCGCGCCTTCCGCGGCGATGCCGTGGTATCGCGGGCCGCAGCTCGTGCCCTACCTCGAGAGCATCGAGGTATCATCCGACCGAGCCGGCAAGCCGCTGCGCTTTCCGGTGCAGTGGGTGAACCGGCCGAACCTCGATTTCCGTGGGTTCTCAGGCACCGTGGCGTCCGGCATCGTCCAGGTCGGCGACGACGTGCTGGTGGCCGCGTCGCGCAAGCCGGCGAAGATCACGCGCATCGTCACCATGGACGGCGACCTGCAGCAAGCAGTTGCCGGGGAAGCCGTGACGCTGGTCCTCGATCGTGAGATCGATGTGTCGCGCGGTGACATGCTGGCCCACCCCGGGCAGACACCGGAGTTCTCCAACCAGTTCCAGGCGCGGATGATCTGGATGAACGAGGAGCCGGCCATACCGGGCCGGTCGTACCTGCTCAAACTCGGTACGCAGCAGGTGCCGGCGACGATCACCGATCTCAAGTTCCGGACCAACGTCAACACGCTCGAGCACAGCGCCGCCAGGACGCTGGAGCTCAACGAGGTCGGTACCCTCACCATTGCCACCGACAAGCCGATCGCCTTCGACTCCTATGCCAGCAACGGCCTGACCGGCGGCTTCATCCTGATCGACCGTATCTCCAATGCGACGCTCGGCGCCGGGGTGATCGATTTCGGCCTGCGGCGGGCGCAGAATCTGAGCTGGCAGAGCTTCGACGTGAACCGCAAGGTGCGCGCCGAGATGAAGGGGCAGGAGCCGGCAATCGTCTGGTTCACCGGACTTTCGGGGTCCGGCAAGTCGACCGTCGCCAACCTCGTCGAAAAGAAGCTCGCCGCCGAGGGCAAGCACGCCTACATCCTCGATGGCGACAATGTGCGGCACGGGCTCAACAAGGACCTCGGCTTCACCGAGGAGGCGCGTGTCGAGAACATCCGCCGCGTCGCCGAGGTGGCGCGGCTGATGGCGGATGCAGGGCTGATCGTGCTGGTCTCGTTCATTTCGCCGTTCCGCAACGAGCGGCGGCTGGCGCGCGAGATCGCCGGCGATGTGAGTTTCACGGAAGTGTATGTCGATACGCCGCTCGCCGTGTGCGAGGCGCGTGACCCCAAGGGCCTCTATGCCCGGGCGCGGCGTGGTGAGATCAAGAACTTTACCGGCATCGACAGCCCGTTCGAGCCACCCGAGCACGCCGAGATCGTGCTGCACGGCGCCACCGAGACGCCCGAGAAGATGGCCGAAGAGCTGTTCGAGCGCGTCTTCGGCTGGGGACCGAGCTACTCCATCTGACGCTGCCCTAGTGTCCAAGCATCAACTTGATGGCATAGCCGACCACCGCCACGGCCAGCACGCCTGCGAAC
>JAEWCE010000075.1 GCA_023390785.1 Pseudomonadota bacterium | reverse complement strand
ATGGCTCTCGCCGAAGGTGGTGACGCGGAACATGTGGCCGAAGGTGTTGAAGGACATCGCTGCTCGGTGGTTCGTAAGTCAGTTCTGACTTTTGGTGGTAACGCGAGGGGACACCGGGGTCAAACACACTCGTCATTCCGGGGCGCCCGAAGGGCGAACTATGGTGCGCACTTGCGCACCTGAGAATCTCGAGATTCCGGGTTAGGTGCTGCGCACCGCCCCGGAATGACGAAAAAACCGCCTAGCTGAACTTCTCCAGCCGGCCGTCACGAAACACGTAGACGGCGCCCTGCTCGATATAGAGCTCGGCAGCGCTGGCCGGGGTCTCCAGGCCCAGCGAGACCATCAGGGCCCGGCAGGTCCCGCCATGGGCGACCGCGACGGTGTCGGCCTGGAGCTGGTCGTACCAGGCGCGCACCCGCACCTGCACGTCCGCGTAGGTCTCCCCGCCGACAGGACCCACCGTCCATTTGTCGGCGAGGCGCCTCGCATAAATGTCGGGATCTTTCGCCTCGCTCTCGGCCAGCGTCAGCCCTTCCCAGCTACCATAGCCGATCTCGCGCAAGCGATCATCGAGCGCATAGTCGGCGACCGGCAGTTCGAGCTTGCCCCGTGCGAGTTCCATGGTCTGGCGCGCACGGCCGAGCGGGCTCGACACGTAAGGCAGCGCCGCCTTGTCGCGCCCCTCGCGCTTGAACAGGTCGGCGAGAATGCCGCCGGCCTGGACGGCCTGACCGCACCCGCGCGCATTGAGCGGAATGTCCTTGGTGCCCTGAAGCCTGCCGAGCGCATTCCACTCGGTCTCGCCGTGGCGAAGATAGTAGATCGTGGGCACGGCCATTCCAGCCTGAAGATCAGTCCTTGCCGCCGAACGAGATATCCGGCGCATCGGGCCGCTTCATGCCCAGCACGTGATAGCCGGAATCGACGTGATGCACCTCGCCGGTGACGCCGCGCGAGAGCTCGGAGAGCAGATACAACGCGCTGCCGCCGACGTCCTCGGTCGACACGTTGCGGCGCATCGGCGCGTTGGTCTCGTTCCACTTCAGGATATAGCGGAAGTCGCCGATGCCGGAGGCTGCGAGCGTCTTGATCGGGCCTGCCGAGATCGCGTTGACGCGGATGTTCTTCTCGCCGAGATCGGCGGCGAGGTAGCGCACGCTGGCCTCCAGCGCCGCCTTCGCCACGCCCATCACGTTGTAATGCGGCATCCACTTCTCGGCGCCGTAATAGCTGAGCGTGATCAGCGAGCCGCCATCCGTCATCAGCTTCTCGGCGCGCTGCGCCACCGCCGTGAACGAGTAGCAGGAGATCAGCATCGACTTGGAGAAATTCTCCGCGGTGGTGTCGACATAGCGGCCTTCGAGCTGCTCGCCATAGGCGATCGCGTGCACCAGGAAGTCGATCTTGCCCCACTTCTCCTTGAGCACCGCGAACGCCGCGTCGATGGTCGCCGCATCGGTGACGTCGCAATGGCCGAGCACGAGACCGCCGATCTCGGCGGCCAGCGGCTCGACGCGCTTCTTCAGCGCATCGCCCTGATAGGTGAAGGCGAGCTCGGCGCCGGCGGCGTGGCATGCCTTGGCGATGCCCCAGGCGATCGACCGGTTGTTGGCAAGGCCCAGGATCACCCCGCGCTTGCCCTGCATCAAACCTGAATTCTGCGCCATGTTGGAACGTCCAGTCGAACTCTTGCTGAGGTCTGGAGGTACACCAGCCCTCCCCGGCGGTACAGCCCTAATACGCCGCGTTAACGCTGTTTCGAGCACCGGAATAGCCGTTCCGTTCGGGTGTTATGATCATCGAGGCGCTCGCGCCCGAGACCAGGACGTCAAGACCGCAATGAGTGCGTTTCGCCAGAGTGTGGAAGCCATGATTCCGGCGTTGCGCCGCTACGCCCGCGCGCTCACGCGCGACGCGGACGCGGCCGACGATCTGGTGCAGGACACGCTGGTGCGGGCCCTGCGCTCGGAGCGATTGTTTCTCGGCGGCGACGTCAGAAGCTGGCTCTACACGATCCTGACCAACCTCAACAAAAACCGGCGCCGCTCGCTGGCAAGGCGGCCGCAGTTCATGCAGCTGACGGAGAACAACCCCGATGCCAGCGGCACCGAAGCCGAAGGGCGCGACATCGAAACGGCACTGGCGACGCTCGTCGAGGAGCAGCGTTCGGTGCTGCTCCTGGTCATGCTGGAAGGCATGAGCTACCGCGAGGTCGCCGACATCCAGGGCGTGCCGATCGGCACCGTGATGTCGCGCCTCGCCCGTGCCCGTGCCCACGTCAAGGCCTCGCTGGAAGGCGAGCGCCCGACGCTCCGGCGGGTGAAATGATGGCGGGGCTGATGCATCGCGGATCGTCCACCCGAAGCGTGCCGGCGCCGCGAGCGAAGTTGAACCTTGGACGACATTGTGGGCCACAGAGCCAGAGACGATCGAGATGAACGAGCGCAAGATCCCAGTGACCGAGGACGAATTGCACGCCTATGTCGACGGCGAGCTGCCGGCCGAGCGCCGCGCCGACGTCGAGGCTTGGCTGGCCGCCCATCCTGAAGAGGCCGAGCGCGTGCAGTCGTGGCGCGCCATGGCGGAGATGCTGCACGCCCGCTACGATTCCATCGCCCACGAGCCGGTGCCGGCACGGCTGGAGCTGGAGCGGCTGGAGCGCCGCCCGCGGCAATGGCTCTATGGCGCCGCCGCGGCCGTGCTGGTTGCCTTCGTCGCCGGCGGCACCGCCGGCTGGGTCGCGCATGGCGCCGCCAGCGCCCCCTCGACCTTCCAGAGCTTCACCGCGGACGCGCTCGACGCTCACCGCCTCTATGTCGTCGAGGTCCGCCACCCCGTCGAGGTCGGCGGCAACGAGCGCGACCACCTCCAGGCCTGGCTCACCCGGCGCTGCGGCTGGACCGTGTTCGCACCGAACCTGGAGGCGAGCGGGCTGAAGCTGGTCGGCGGCCGGCTCTTGCCGGGGCCGAACGGCCCGGCGTCGTTCCTGATGTATGAGGGCGCCTCGGGCGAGCGCTACACGATCTACACCGCCAAGACCGAGAATGGTGCGACGCAAATGCGGTACGCCAGGACCGACAAGGACGGCGCGCTGTTCTGGGCCGAACGCGGCGTCGGCTACGTCGTCAGCGGCGGCGGCGATCGCGATCGGCTGACCAAGGTGGCGCAGGCGGTCTATGACCAGGCTGAGAAAAACGGCACGTAAACCACCGCTTGAGGACAGTGCCCAGATTCCGTCATTGAAAATTTGGAATCAAGACATCGGCGCGTCTCATTATCGCACCGAGTGTTCACGCGATTATGAGTGGCGTTCGATCCGCCGATCGACGCGGGCGGCCTCGATTGGGGTTATTGGTACCGCGCTGGTCCCCCTCTCGAGGCCGCACCTTTTTATCGGCTGCCCCGCCGGACAGCCGATACGTCGAGCTGATGAAGCGCTACCACGCCTCAGGCGTATGATGAGCATCATCTCCAGGACGATGCCCCAGGTGTTTAGGAAACCCCTTCAGTTCGATAACCTAACCAAGCCCGCTACGTGGATTGTAGGGGTGTTGGTCCCGCCACTTCTCCATCAATGCTTCAAGCTCGGCGTCGTTCCCGTCCGGTAGCATAATCCTGACGGTGACGAAGAGATCCCCGGTTCCGCCGGATTTCGGCAGGCCCTTGCCCTTGAGGCGGAAGGTGCGGCCACTGGAGGTGTTTTTCGGGACCGAAAGCTCCACGGCATTGCCGAGCGTAGGCACGCGGACCTTGCCGCCGAGCACCGCCTCGTAGAGCGTGACCGGCAGGTCGATCCGGAGGTCGGCGCCCTCGACCTTGAAGAACGGGTGCGGCGCGATGTTGATGGTGATCAGGAGATCGCCGGGCGGATGACCCTGCGCGCTCTCGCCCTGCCCGCGCAGCCGGATCTGCTGGCCTTCGGTAACGCCGGCCGGAATCTTGACGTTGAGCTCCTTGCCCGTCGGCAGCCGGACGCGCTTTTCGCCGCCCTTGACCGATTCCTCCAGCGTGACGGACATGGCAACGTTGACGTCGAGATCGAGCCCGATGCCGCCGGTGTCGAAGTCGAACTGAGCTCCGCCGCCGGCCCCCGGCCGTGCGCCGCGCATGCCGCCGCCGAACATGCTGTTGAGGATATCCTCGAACGCGCCGCCGCCCGCGCCGGGGCCGCCGCCGGAGCGGAACGTATAGCTTTCAAACCCGCCGGGGCCGGCACGGCCGCGCGGCCCGCCACCGCCCGGAAACCCCTGGAAGCGCGGCTTGCCCTCGGCGTCGATCTCGCCGCGGTCGAACTGCTTGCGCTTGTCCTCGTCGCCGATGATCTCGTTCGCCGAGTTGATCTCGGAGAAGCGCTCGGCGGCTTTCGGGTCGTCCTTGTTGCTGTCGGGATGGTGCTTCTTGGCAAGCTTGCGATAGGCGCTCTTGATCGCGGCAGCGCTGGCGCTCCGCGGCACCCCCAAGACCTCATAGGGGTCGCGCATCCGTCACGTCTCCTTCAAGACTTCGAAATTGTTCAAAGGGCTCCCCGCCCCACCTGCGATCCATGTGGGGAGAGAGTGGCATTTCTGCAACTAGCGGCGCGGGCCGATTCTCTAAGTTTGGAGCATGACCTTATCGGAAAACCGGTTCCCACTTTTCCGGATCATGCTCAGCTCCGCCACGGCTTTAGCGTATGAATCTCCCAACGGCCACGGCTGCTTTGGCAGCCGGCGCCCTGGAGCCAGCTTTCTGTCGTCCCGTTGACGTAGCTCGCCAGGAAATCGCGGCATTTGCGGCCGTCCTCGGCGGCATAGGATTGCGCGATCGGCGTCACCGAGCCGCGCGCTCCGGTCTCCGGATTCTCCCAATGCTGGCTGGAATCCTTGTCGCCCTTGCTGAGGACGTCGGTGGCGGCGTTGCGGGCGAAGGCCATATCGGTCTCGGTCGGCGGGGCTTCCTTCGCCGGTCGCGCGATCGAGCCGGTGAGGTCGCTGTCGTCGGCCTTGGCGTAGGCACTCTGGTCGGTGCGGGAAAAGCTGCATCCCCCGGCCCCGAGCCCGACGAGAACGATCGTCATGACGAAGCCCGACGGCCGGATCGCCGATAGGCCAACGCGTCCCCATGCCCTATATAGGGCGGTAGCGGACGACAACGCGTTTTGGGC
>JAEWCE010000030.1 GCA_023390785.1 Pseudomonadota bacterium | reverse complement strand
ATACAGGATCGCGTCACTCGACGAGCACTATGATCGTATCGTCGCCGCGCTCGACATGATCTTCCTCGGCTTCTGACGGCTCAGTCGCCGGCCAGCACTTCGGTGACGACAGCCTTGGCCAGTTGCCGCTCGCGCAGCCAGAGGTAGAGGCCGGAAGCGATGACGATGGGCGCGCCGAGATAGAGCGAGGGCTCCGGCAGTTGGCCGAACACCAGCGCACTCGAGGCGGTCATGAAGATGATCTGCACATAGCCGAACGGTGCCAGCACCGAGGCGGGTGCGAAGCGGTGTGCCTGTGTCAGGAATTGGTGGCCGGTGAGCGCGGCGGCGCCGATGAGGCAGAAGGCGAACCACACATCGGGGCTTTGCGGCCACACCCAGTCGCCGAGGGCGAACGGGCCGATGCAGACGGTGGCGACGAGGCCGGCGTAGAATTGCTGCGTTGTGGTGGTGTCGACGCCGGCGAGCTTGCGCGTCATCAGCATATACGACGCGCCGAAGAACGACGACAGCAACGACAGCAACGCCGCCGGATGAAACGATGCGGTGCCAGGGTGGACGATCACCAGCACGCCCACGAAGCCGACGAGGATCGCCGTCCAGCGGCGCCAGCCCACGGTCTCGCCGAGGAACGGGATCGACAGCGCGCACAGGATCAGCGGCTGCGTGAACATGATCGACGAAGTCGTGGTCAGCGGGAGCCAGGTCAGTGCAAAGAAATTGGCGATGGTGGAGCCCATAAGGCAGAGCCCACGGACGATCTCGTCGGGATAGGCGCGGCTGCGCACCAGTTCCTTGCCGCGCTGCGGCAGGAAGATGGCCATTACGATCAGCAATTGCGCGGCGTAGCGCACGAAGGCGACTTCGAGCGGCGGCAGGCCATGCTGCGACATGTATTTGGCGCAACTGTCGATAATGGTGAAGCAGAAATAGCCGGTCAGCACGAGGCCAATGCCGAGCAGGCGGCGGTCTTCCCTGGGGCGGACGGCTGTAGACATGGCGGACTCCGAACGGCGCGGGCGCCGCTCAGCCGAGCCAGGTCTTGTAGTCGGAAACCAGCAGGTGCCAGGGCTCCTCGTCTTCCTCGATGCCGCCAAAGCGGGCAATGCGCGGGTCTTCGAAGACGTTGTCGGTGTTGTCGTCGTTGACGGTCGACACCTCGCCGATGAAGACGTCGCCCCCCTCCCCCCAGAAAGCGTGCCAATGCTCGTTGGGCATCAGCGTGACGCTCTCGCCGGGTGCCAGCTTCAGGTGATGCCCGGCGGGCAGTTCGCGGCGGATACCGTCGGTGTAGACGGTGACGCCCTTGGAGCGGTCGCACTTGCCGCCGGTGTCGCCATAGAGCTCGATCACCAGCGTGCCACCGCCGCGATTGATGATGTCCTCGGCCTTGAGGTTGTGCCGGTGCATCGGCGAATACTGGTCCTTGCGGCTGATCATCGCCTTTTCGGCGTAGAGCATGCCGCGGCCCTTGCTCAGGTCGCGGTTATCGCCGTTGCGCACGGTGAACAGGAACAGGCCGGTCTTGTCGAACTCGTTCAGGCCGTAATCGGTGATGTCCCAGCCGCAATTGCGGTCGATGATCATCTGCGCCTCGGCCTTGCGCGCCCTGAACTCACTGGGCGACCAATAAGCGAAGGGCGGCATCACGTAACCGAAGGAGCGGATGAACTTGTCCGACTCCCGCATGATCCGATTGACGTCGCTACGCTTGATCTTGCCGCTCATGCCTGCACCTTTACGCTGGGGACCGCCCGTTGCAGGGCGAAATAGAGGACGAATACCAGGGCAGTCGAGGTGAAATCGGCAATCAGGCTCGACTGCCAGAAGGGCAGCGCCGCGACGTAGCAGGCGAGCAGCCCTTCGAGCGAGTAGCCGTAGTAGCCGCCCACGAAGACACCGAGATTGGAAACAACAAAAAACGTGAGGCTCGCCGCGAAAGTCGTGGCGATGAGGCGCGGCACGGTCAGCGGGTGCAGCAGTCCGCGGGCGATCACGACACCGAGCGCCATGCCGA
Source organism: Pseudomonadota bacterium (assembly GCA_023390785.1). GTDB lineage: Bacteria > Pseudomonadota > Alphaproteobacteria > Rhizobiales > Devosiaceae > Devosia_A. The sequence goes on along the minus strand of JAEWCE010000030.1, from coordinate 2,629 downwards.
CATAGGTGAACGCCATGTCGGGGTACCAGCCGAGCAACACGTCGGCGAGCGCCATCGCCGCGATCGGCACGGCGAGCGCCAGCCACAGATTGCGGATGGCAAAGCCGGCAAAGATAGTGACGCCGGTGACCGCCGCGATGTTGGGCGGCAGGTGCAGCAGGCGGCTGCCGGCGCCGGCCAGAACGAGGACAATCGCCAGCTTTTCTGAATTCAGCATCGCACACTCCGCATCAGTAGGTCTCACGAAGATGCCGGAGCTTGAGACCGGATGCCAGCGCCTTCTGGTTCACCTTGGCGCCGTGTCGCGGCGTGAAGGTGAGCCGCGTCTCGCGGTCCGGCAACAGGGTCACGGCATTGTCGGAGAAATAGCCCGGCACTTCGGCGGTGGCGGTCACGAACAGCGCCGGCTTATCGGAAGTGAGGACCAGCACCGGGCCGGCCTCGGAGCTTTCCCAGCGTGATGTGACCTTGGCCTGCGGCAGGTCGTAGGCCTTGTAGGCCCGCGGGACATAGTCGTTCTCGCCGAGCGGACGACCGTCCGCCCCCGTCCAGGCGAAGTACAGAAACTCGGTAGGCTGCAGGTCGCCAAGTGCGATGCGCGCCAGCTCCGTAGCCTTGTCGGGGGAGATGGTGCCCGTACCGGTGAAGACGATACGCATGGCGCCGCCGACGTCCACGGCCAACACTTCGAGCTCGACCGGCGTCCTCACGGCGGTGTCGTTGATGCCCTTGAGGATCAGCTGGTCTCCATCGGGCACGGCCACGACGTTGACCGGCTGGAAGAAGCGCCGCGCCATGTAGTGCAGCAGCTTCCATTGCCCGCCATAGTCGAGGCTGGCCCAGCTCGCCACCGGATAGGTGTCGTTGATCTGCCAGAACAGCGTGCCCATGCAGCGCGGCTTGGTGGACCGCCAGAACTCGATGGCGGTCTTGATGGCAAGGCCCTGCTGGATCTGGCTCAAGAACACCATCTGGTCGAAATCGCGCGGAAAGCGGAAATAGCGCGTCATGGTTTCGAGGATGCGCGCATTGCCGCCGGTGTTGCGCTGGTGACTTTCCATCACCGGCGAGGACGGGTTGCGATCCTCCGGGTTGGTGAAGGTCTCGATGACGTTCATCGAGGTGAACGACTGAAAGCCGAATTCGGAGGCGAAGCGCGGCTGCACGTCGCGATAGGCAGAGAAGTCCTTGGCCTCATGCCAGACGCTCCAGTAGTGCGTGTCGCCGCGCGTGTCCTTGTGCCAGCCATCGGAGAAGTCGAGATAGCCGAGCGACGGCGAGGACGGCCAGAAGCGGCGACCGGGGTCCTCGTCCTCGACGATGTTGCCGAGCATCGAGTTCAGGCGATCGTAGTTGGCGATGTAGCGCGCCGGATCGGCCTTGGTCTCGGGATACCAATGCAGCGAGCCGATCACCTCGTTGTCGCCACACCATAGCGCAATGCAGGCATGGTGGCTGAGACGGCGCACCTGCTGGGTGATCTCGGTGCGCACGTCATCGAGGAAGTCGCGGTTCGACGGATAGCTCATGCAGGCGAACATGAAGTCCTGCCAGACCATGAGGCCAAGCTCGTCGCAGAGCTCGTAGAAATAGTCCGGCTCGTACTGCCCGCCGCCCCAGACGCGCAGCATGTTCATGTTGACGGCACGGGCGCTCTCGAGCAGGTCGCGGACGACTGCGGGAGTGATGCGCGATGGAATCGCGTCGGCCGGAATCCAGTTGGCGCCCATGGCGGTGATGTCGCGGCCGTTGACGCGCACCTTGAAACAGTGGTCGATGGCGTCCTTCTCGACGATCCATTCGAGCTTGCGGAGGCCGATCTTCCGTCGCGTCTGCTCGCCATCGAGCGTGGTCCACATCTCGTAGAGGTGCTGCTCGCCCTGCCCGTTCGGCCACCAGAGCTTGGGGGTCTCGATCGTGAGGTTGTGGACGAAGACATTCTCGCCCGGACGCACCACCACCTTGTCGACAAGCTTCTGACCGGCGATCTCGTGCGTCAGCTCAACCGAGCCCGCGGCGAAGGCGAAGAGACGCGTGGTAATCGACAGCTCTACCGAATTGCGGCCATGCGCCTGCTCGACCTGCACGCTCTCCTGCCGCGCCAGGCGCGATCTGCGGATGGCCATGCGGCCATAGACGCCAGTCGGCATCAGACAGATGCCCCAGTCCCAGCCGGCATGGCAGGCGGTCTTGCGCACGAAATTCATGTGCACGCCGGGCAATCCGTTGCTGAGATAGTTGTAGGTGAACGGGATCGGGAACGGATGCGCGTCGGCGCGCGCCTTGGCGACGTCCTTGGTCACGGCGAACTCGATGCGCAGCGTGTTGGCGCCGGCCTTCACCTTGCCGGTGACGTCGATGTCGTAGCGGATGAACTGGTTCTGGGTGCGCGCCACCTCTTCGCCATTGAGCAGGATGGTGGCGATGGTGTCGACGCCCTCGAGCGTGAGCGTCAGGTAGCCATCGACGTCGGCGCGGCTGGCGGTGAAACGGCGCTCCACCGTCCATGGCGTTGCGTGCACCCACATCACTGCCTGCTCATTGGCGCCGAAATATGGGTCGGGAATGAGGCCGGCATCGAGCAATGCGGTATGAACGTCGCCAGGCAGCGTGATCATCGCTTTCGCCG
>JAEWCE010000026.1 GCA_023390785.1 Pseudomonadota bacterium | reverse complement strand
GATCTGGGCGGCGGCAGCCTGGAACTGTCGGCGATCGCCGACGGCAGGGACGCGCGCGGCGAGACGCATGAGCTCGGCGTGATCCGGCTGCAGGACGATTCCGGGCGTTCCCCAGCCAAGGCGCGGGAAGTGGTGCGGGCCCGGCTGGCACGCTCGCAGTTGCTGAGCGGCAAGCCTGGCGGGCAGTTCTGCGCGATCGGGGGGACCTGGCGGTCACTCGCCAAAATGCATCAGGTGCTGCGCGACTATCCGCTGCACATGGTGCAGCACTACTCCGCCAAGGCCGGCGACATCGCGCGGCTTTGTGATGATATCGTCGATGCCTGTGCCGCCGGCAAGACGATGCCTGGCGCCGACAGTGTCAGCTCGTCGCGCAAGGAACTGGTGCCGATGGGCGCGGCGGTGCTGAGCGAGGTGCTGCGCGCCGGCAAGTTCGACACCGTGCTGTTTTCGGCGCTGGGCGTGCGGGAAGGCTATCTTTATGGGCTGCTGCCCGAGGCGGAGCAGCAGGTCGATCCACTGCTGCAGGGGGCGGAGGAGATCTCCATCCTGCGCTCGCGCTCGCCGGCGCATGCCGAAGACCTGATCGAGTTCACCGCCGACTTCCTTGCGGCGATCCATGTGAGCGAGACGCCGGCGGAAGAACGGCTACGCCGCGTGGCGTGCTATCTGAGCGACATAGGTTGGCGCGGTCATCCGGATTATCGTGGCGAACAGAGCGTCGACCTTGTCGCCTATGCCTCGCTGACCGGCGTCGACCACGCGGCGCGCGCCTTTCTCGCCGAGACGCTGGCGGTGCGATACATGGGCCTCAAGCACAAGAGCATGAGCCAGTCGCTGATGGCGCTGGCCGGACCGTCGGCGAACATGAAGGCGCGGCTGCTCGGCGCCATATTCCGCGTGGCCTACCCGATGTCTGCCGCAATGCCAGGGGTGCTCCCCCGCACGCATTTCACCCTGGACGGGGGCCGCCTGCGGCTGCACTTGCCGCAGGACCTGGCGTTTCTCTCGGGCGAGCACCTCGAGGGCCGTCTGGACCAACTCGCCGGCGTAGCGGGCATCAAGGCGAGCGAGACGGTCGCCGGCTAGGCGTTATCGGCGCTGCGCGCGCGCCGGCAAGATAGGCGTTCCCGACAAACCGCGCCAGCTTACTCCCCGATGACGATCTCGCGGACGCCTTTGCGGGTGGCGGCGAGGCCGATCTTGCCGTGCTTGATGGCGAGGGCCTTGTCGCCGAAGAGCTTGCGGCGCCAGCCGCGGAGGGCCGGGACGTCCGCCTCGTCGTCGAGCACCAGGGCGTCGATTTCGTCGGAGGTGGCGATGATCCGCGCGGCAACACCGTGCTCCTCGCTGACGGCCTTGAGCAGGACGCGGACGAGGTCGCCGACCGCACCCTTGGGTGAGGGGCCGCGATAGCGCTCGGCCGCAGGCGGCAGCTCGCCCTTGGGGAGCGCTTCGACCTGCTTCATCAGGCCGATGATCTCGGCGGCGGCTGAGGAGCGGCCGTAGCCGCGCTGCACCGCGCGCAGCTTGTCAAATGCTTCCGGCGCCGTGGGCCGCTGCATGGCAATCTCGATCAAGGCGTCGTCCTTGAGGACGCGGCTACGCGGCTGGTCGCCATCCTGCGCCCGCCGCTCGCGCCAGGCCGCCAGCACCTTCAGTGCCGCGAGGTCGCGCGGCCGGCTGAGCTTGGATTTGAGCCGCTCCCAGGCGTTCTCGGGCTTGACCACGTAAGTGTCGATGGATCGGAGCGTCTGCAATTCGTCCTCGACCCAGTCCCAGCGGTGCGTGGCGGTGACCTGCTCCAGGAGCTTTACGTAGATGTCGCGCAGATGCGTCACGTCTGCCAGGGCGTAGAGCCGCTGCTTTTCCGTGAGCGGCCGATGCGACCAGTCGGTGAAGCGCGAGGACTTGTCGAGATCGACGCCGGTGACCGACCGTACGAGGTTGTCGTACGAGACGCTGTCGCCGAAGCCGCAAACCGAGGCTGCGATCTGGGTGTCGAAGACGTTGCTGGGGACGCTGCCGGAGAGCTTGACGAAGATCTCGATATCCTGCCGCGCCGCGTGAAAGACCTTCACGACCTTGGAATTGGCGAGCAGGTCGAAGAATGGCTGCAGGCTGACGCCGTCGGCGAGGGGATCGACGAGGATCGCTTCCTCGGGGGTGGCGGCCTGCAGCAGGCAGAGCTTCGGCCAGTAGGTGGTTTCACGCAGGAATTCGGTGTCGACCGTGACGAAATCGAATTTGCTGGCGCGCTTGCAGAATTGCGCGAGCGCGTCGGTCGAGGTGGTCAGCTCCATTGGTCCAGTCTTTACTCAGGCGTCCCGGGACACCGGGACTTAGCCTGCCGCTCTTAGCAGGCCCAAGCCCTTGGCTCCAGAACCGAATTCACGATGATTGCGGGTGCAAAATGGCCGAAATGTCCGGAATCTTGACAATCCCCCCCTTGCGTGCGCTTGTCCGGCGCCGTTTCGGCCCGACTCCAACACTCCAAGAGACCTAAAATGCACCGCTACCGGACACATACCTGCGCAGCCCTGACCCTGGGCGACGTGGGCAATAATGTGCGGCTTTCCGGCTGGGTGCACCGGGTTCGCGACCATGGCGGGCTGCTGTTCATCGATCTGCGCGACCATTACGGGCTGACACAGCTGGTGATCGACCCGGATTCGGCGGCGTTCAAGCTGGCCGAGACGGTGCGCTCGGAGTGGGTGATCCGCGTCGACGGCGAGGTCAAGGCGCGGACGCCCGAGACAGTCAATGCCAAGCAGCCCACCGGCGCCGTGGAAGTGTTCATCCGCGAGCTCGAAGTGCTGGGCGAGGCCAAGGAACTGCCCCTGCCGGTGTTCGGCGAGCCGGACTATCCAGAAGACATCCGCCTGCGCTACCGCTTCCTCGACCTCCGCCGCGACACGCTGCACGCCAATATCGTCAAGCGTACGCAGATCATCGCGTCGATGCGCCAGCGCATGAACGCTGCCGGCTTTGCGGAATATTCGACGCCCATCCTGACAGCCTCCTCGCCCGAAGGGGCGCGGGACTTCCTGGTGCCGAGCCGCATCCATCCCGGCACCTTCTTCGCGCTGCCGCAGGCTCCCCAGCAGTACAAGCAATTGCTCATGGTGGCCGGCTTCGACCGCTATTTCCAGATCGCCCCCTGCTTCCGTGACGAGGATCCGCGCGCCGACCGGTTGCCGGGCGAGTTCTATCAGCTCGACCTCGAGATGAGCTTCGTCACCCAGGAGGACGTGTGGACGACGATGCAGCCGGTCATCACCGGGCTGTTCGAGCAGTTTGCCGAGGGCAAGCCGGTCACCAAGGAGTGGCCGCGCATTCCATACGACACCGCGATCCGCAAATACGGCACCGACAAGCCCGACCTGCGCAACCCGATCGAGATGCAGCAGGTCAACGCGCACTTCGCCGGGTCGGGCTTCAAGGTGTTTGCCAACCAGCTCGCCTCGGACGACAAGGCCGAGGTCTGGGCCCTTCCGGCCCAGACCGGTGGCAGCCGGGCCTTCTGTGACCGCATGAACAGCTGGGCGCAGTCTGAAGGCCAGCCAGGGCTGGCGTACATCTTCTGGCGCAAGGAAGGCGAGACGCTCGAGGGCGCCGGGCCGGTGGCCAAGAACATCGGGCCGGAGCGGACCGAAGCCATCCGCACCCAGCTCGGGCTGGGCGAGGGCGACGCGGTGTTCTTCGTACTCGGCCGGCCGGAGAAGATGTACCGCTTTGCCGGCGAGGCCCGCACCAAGGTGGGAACCGAGCTGAACCTCGTCGACAAGGACCGCTACGCGCTTTGCTGGATCGTCGACTTCCCGTTCTACGAGTGGAGCGAGGAGGAAAAGCGGCTCGACTTCGCGCACAACCCGTTCTCGATGCCGCAGGGCGGGCTCGAGGCGCTGAACACCCAGGAGCCGCTGAGCATCAAGGCGTATCAGTACGACGCCGTGTGCAACGGCTTCGAGATCGCCTCCGGCTCGATCCGGAACCAGGAACCGGAAACGATGGTGAAGGCCTTCGAGCTCACCGGCAAATCGCGGACGGAGGTGGAGGAGCAGTTCGGTGGCCTCTATCGCGCCTTCCAGTACGGCGCTCCCCCGCATGGAGGAGCCGCCTTCGGCGTCGATCGCATCGTCATGCTGCTCTGCGGCGCCGAGAATTTGCGCGAGATCACGCTGTTCCCAATGAACCAGCAGGCGCAGGATCTGCTGATGGGCGCACCCAGCCCGGCGACGGCCAAGCAATTGCGCGAGCTGCATCTGCGGCTGAACGTGCAGGACAAGTGAGCCGCTCCTCCGGACCAGCGGCCGCCCCCCGCCTGAGGGACATGGTTAACGGATGTTAACAGTCCCTTAAGGCGCCCCCGATAGCCTTGCGGCAGCTCCGGGGACTCGCGTGAAATCTCGCTACGCCCATATCCTGACGCTGATCGCGGCAATCCTGGCGTTCGTGCCGGTGATGGGGGTCGACTACCTGCTCGACAACTATGTGCGGGTGCGCGAGCGCGCGCAGATGCAGCAATCGATCGATGCCATCACCGACCGCATCCAGGAAGGCGCGTATGACGGGATCGACTCGCTGCGCAAAATCCTTGCCGACAGTCCGTCGCTGTGCGCTCCGACCTTCATTGCCAACGTGCACGCCGCCATGCAGGAGAGCCTCTATCTGCGGCAGGTGCTGGTGGACGGGATGGACGGGGCGCAGTATTGCGACGCCTTCGGTGCGCCCGTGAAGTATTCGCCGCTGTCGGCAAGTCTCGCCATTCCCGGGCACACGGAAACCGTGGCGGTGGGCAAGCTTGCGGGATTGTCGGCGCCGGTGCTGAAGCTCAGCCAGACCTTCGGCAGCAGTCGCACCGTGTCGGTGTTCGTGCCGATCATTGCGACCGATGCACGCGGGGTGCTCAGCCGCTTCAAGCCGACGACGATGGTCCGGATTTCGCTGACCAATGGCACGCCGGTGATGGTCGCCGGCGATGCCGGACCGTTCGACAACCGCAAGGATACCGAGTTCGTTTCGACAGAGGGTTTTGCCGGAGAACTGCCGATCCGCGTCGAGGCTGCCGTGCCCTTCGCCCTCGTGCGTGCCGACTATGCCGACCTTGACATGATCCTCACCATTGTTGCCTGCGCGATGAGCGGCGCGTTCCTGGTGCTCGCGCTGCAATATGTGCGGCGCAGCAAGCTGCCGGCCTTCGACCTCGAGCGCGCCATCGCGGCGGGCGAAATCAAGCCCTACTACCAGCCAGTAATCAATCTGAAGACCGGCGCGCTGGCCGGCTGTGAGGTGCTTTGCCGCTGGGAAAAGCGGAACGGCCAGGTCGTCATGCCCGGGGCATTCATCGACTACGCCGAGGTCACCGGGTTGGCGATCCCGATGACGCTGAGCCTTATGCAACAGGTGCGTAACGACCTGAACGAGCTATGCGGCGACATGCCGGAGCTCAAGGTGTCGATCAACCTGTTCGAGGGACATTTCCGCGACCCGAGCATTGTCGAGGACGTCCAGGCGATCTTTGGCCCCTCCAGTATCTCGTTCCGGCAATTGGTGTTCGAGATCACAGAGCGTTACCCGCTTGGCAATTCCACCACTGCCAACAGCGTCATCGCGGGACTGCACGCGCTTGGAGTCCGTATCGCCATGGACGATGTCGGCACCGGACATTCCAACCTGGCGCACATGCAGACGCTGGGCGTCGATGTGATCAAGATCGACCGAGTGTTTGTCGACATGATCAAACCGGAAACGCAGCAGGTTCCGGTGCTCGACGGGCTGATCTCGATGTGCCGTGACCTCGGCACCGAAATCGTGGCCGAGGGCGTCGAAACCGAGGCGCAGGCGCTTTACCTCCGCTCGCGTGGGGTCCTGATGGCCCAGGGCTTCCTGTTTGCCCCGGCGCTCAAGATCGCCGCGTTCCGGGAACTCGCGCTGGGCCTCAACGGCGGCACCCGGCCGGTGCCGGCCACCACCGGAACGCAGGTCGCGGCAGCTTGAGGCAGCCAGTGCGGCGCTCTTCCCTTGCTGGCGGTTTAGTGGCACCACACCCTTTGACTACGAGGGGTTAGCCTATGTCCGACGTGAGTGAGCAGCTATTGGCGCGGCGCGAAGCGGCGTTGCATTTCCACGAGCATCCCAAACCCGGAAAGCTCGAAATCCAGCCGACCAAGCCGCTCGGTAACCAGCGCGACCTGTCGCTCGCCTATTCGCCGGGTGTCGCTGCGCCGTGCGAGGTGATCGCCGAGGACCCCGAAGCGGTGTTCAAGTACACCTCGCGCGGCAACCTGGTGGCGGTGATCTCGAACGGCACCGCCGTACTCGGTCTGGGCGCCATCGGTGCGCTGGCGAGCAAGCCGGTGATGGAGGGCAAAGCCGTCCTCTTCAAGAAATTCGCCGGCATCGACGTGCTCGACATCGAGGTGGACGAGACCGATCCCAAGAAATTCATCGAGGTGGTGCGGCCACTGGAGCCGACCTTCGGTGGCATCAACCTCGAGGACATCAAGGCGCCCGAGTGCTTCGAGATCGAGGAAGCGCTGCGCGAGCGCATGAAGATCCCCGTGTTCCATGACGACCAGCATGGCACCGCCATCATCGTCGGCGCTGCGGTGCTCAACGGGCTCGAGCTTGCGCGCAAGAACATCGCCGAGGTGAAGATCTGCACCAGCGGGGCAGGGGCTGCTGCGATCGCCTGCCTCAACATGCTGATCGCCCTGGGCGCCCGGCTCGAAAACATCTGGGTGGCCGACAAGGACGGCCTGCTCACCTACAAGCGCAACGACGTCAACGACAAGTGGCGCGGCAAGTTCTGCCGGCACGACACCGAGGCAACGAGTCTGGCCGAGGTGATCGACGATGCCGATATCTTCCTTGGCCTGTCGGCGGCAGGTGCGCTCAAACCCGAGATGCTGAAACGCATGGCGCCAAACCCCCTGGTCCTGGCGTTGGCCAACCCTAATCCCGAGATCATGCCCGAGGACGCCAAGGCGGTGCGCCCCGACGCCATGGTCTGCACCGGACGATCGGACTATTCGAACCAGGTGAACAACGTTCTATGTTTTCCCTTCATCTTCCGCGGGGCGCTCGATGTGGGCGCGACGGCGATCAACGAGGAGATGAAGATCGCGGCGTCCTACGCTATCGCCAAGCTGGCGCATGATCCGGGGCTCGAGGTGTCGCCGACAGGGCAACCCGCTGTATACGGCCCCGAGCACATCATCCCCAATCCGTTCGACCAGCGGCTGATCCTGCGGATCGCGCCGGCAGTTGCGCGGGCCGCCATGGAAACCGGCGTGGCGAGGCGGCCGATCAAGGATTTCGTTGCCTACCAGGACAGCCTCAACCGTTTCGTGTTCCGGTCCGGCCTGGTGATGAAGCCGATAATCGACCGGGCGCAGGGCAAGGGCAAGCGTGTCGCTTTCGCCGACGGCGAGGAGGAGCGCGTGCTGCGCGCCGTTCAGGTGTTGATCGAGGATCGCATCGCAAGCCCGATCCTGATCGGCCGCCCGCAGGTCATCGAGAGCCGCATCAAGCGTTTCGGCCTGAACCTCGACATCGATCGGCTGGAGATCATCAACCCCGAGGACGATCCTCGTTATCGAGACTACGTGACCCTCTTCCATTCGCTGGTGGGCCGCAGTGGCGTGACGCCGGAGACGGCACGTACGATCGTGCGCACCAATACCACCACCATCGCGGCGCTGGCGGTCAAGCGCGGTGAGGCCGACGCCATGCTCTGCGGCCTGCAGGGAAGGTTCATCAAGCATATGCGCGACATCCGGTCGGTGCTCGGAGTGCAGGACGGCATCAGCAACGTCTCGGCCCTGTCGATGCTGATCATGCCGCGCGGCGCCTTTTTCCTCACCGACACCTACGTCAATATCGATCCTACGGCCGACGAGATCGTGGCCATCGCGCTGCAGGCGCGCAGCCATCTGAAGCGCTTCAATATCGAGGCCAAGGCGGCGCTGCTGAGCTATTCCAACTTCGGCTCGCGCGACGGCGAAAGCGCCTTCAAGATGCGCGAGGTGTATCGCATGCTGCAGACCATCGCGCCGAACTTCATCGTAGAGGGCGAAATGCAGGGCGATCTGGCGCTCAACGAGGAACTGCGCGAGCGCTATATCCCCGACACGGTGCTGCGGGGCGAAGCCAACCTGCTGATCTTCCCCAATCTGGAGAGCGCCAATTTGTCGATGACGCTGCTCAAGGAGATGACCAACGCGCTGGCAGTCGGGCCGATCCTGATGGGAACGCGGGTGCCGGCGCATATTCTTGCGCCCTCGACGACCAGCCGCGGCATTGTCAATATGGCGGCAATCGCCGCCAGCGAAGCGGTTTCGCTGGACACGGAGGCCTGAGATGATCCGCCATACCGTGGTGTTCAACCTCAAGCATGCGCACGGATCGCTGCAGGAGAAGGGCTTCTTGCGGGACGCGAAACTGGCGTTTGAAAAGATCCCCGGAGTCGAGAAGTTCGAGCAGCTTCGCCAAGTCAGTAGGAAGACAGACTATCGCTTCGGCTTCTCCATGGAGTTTGCCGACCAGAAGGCCTACGACGCCTACGACCGTCACCCCAGGCACGTCGCCTTCGTACAGGACCGCTGGAATCGCGAAGTCGATGCCTTCATGGAGCTCGACTTCGAGCTGCTATGAACGTGTAGATAGGGCAGAGGCGAGTGAACTGTCCTACTGGAACGCCGTTTCCGCGAAGCTCCTGAGTTTGCGCGAGTGCAGTTTCTCCGGCGGCTGGTCTCGTAGGATTTCCATCGAGCGCATTCCGATCAGCAGGTGGCGGTTGACCTGGGTACGGTAGAAGTCCGAGGCCATGCCGGGTAGTTTGAGCTCGCCGTGGAGCGGCTTGTCGGAGACGCACAGCAGGGTGCCGTAGGGTACGCGGAAGCGGAAGCCGTTGGCGGCGATGGTCGCCGATTCCATGTCGAGTGCGACGGCGCGCGACTGGCTGAGCTGCTTGGTGATCTCGGCCTGGTCGCGCAATTCCCAATTGCGATTGTCGAAGGTCGCGACGGTGCCCGTGCGCATGATGCGCTTGGTCTCGATGCCTTCCATGTGCGTGATTTCGGCGACCGCCTGCTCGAGCGCCACCTGGACCTCGGCCAGCGCCGGGATGGGCACCGTGACGGGAACGTCGGCGTCGAGGACATGGTCTTCGCGCAGATAGGCGTGGGCGAGAACGTAGTCGCCCAGCTCCTGTGAGTTCCTCAGGCCGGCACAATGGCCCAGCATGATCCAGGCATGCGGGCGCAGCACCGCGATGTGGTCAGTGATGGTCTTGGCGTTGGAGGGGCCGACGCCGATGTTGACGAAGGTGATGCCGCGCGACCCCGTCATCTTGAGGTGATAGGCCGGCATCTGCGGAGTGCGGGTGGCTGCGACGCCCTCGCTGCCGCCCCCGAGCCGACTGTTGCGCGTGATGTGGTTGCCCGGCTCGACAAAGGCTTCGTACTCGGGGTGCCCGTCGGCCATGTACTGCTTGGAGAGACGGCAGAACTCGTCGACGTAGAACCCGTAATTGGTGAAGATCACGAAGTTCTGGAAGTGGTCCGCATCGGTGCCGGTGTAGTGGCTGAGCCGGTACAGCGAATAGTCGACCCGCGGCGCGGTGAAATGGGCCAGCGGATAGGGCCCGCCCGGCGGCGGCACGAACGTCCCGTTGGCGATCTCGTCATCGGTATCCTGCAGGTCGGGCACATCGAACAGGTCCCGCAGGGGGATCGGCAGCGCGTTGATCGCCTCACCATCGATGCGCTCGTCCGGCGCCAGGGCGAAATGCAGCGGAATGCGAGTCGCGGACTCGCCGATATCGATCGTGCCGCCATGATTGCGCAGGATCACCGAAAACTGCTGCACGAGGTAGGATCTGAACAGCTCGGGGGCAGTGACCGTGGTGCGATAGATGCCCGGCGTGTGCAGGTAGCCGTAGGCCAGGGTGGAGTCGGTCTTGCCGTAGCTGCGCGAGGTCACCTGTACCTCGGGATAGAAGGCGCGGACCCGTCCCTTGGGCACGACGCCGCGGCTGAGCCCGATCAGGTGCTCGCGGATGAAATCGGTATTGCGATGATAGAGTTCGGCCAGATAACCCCACGCGTCTTCGGGGTTCGTGAAGGCCTTCTGGGGGGCCGGCGGCGGCGAAATGATGTCCATTCGGATCTCGTTGCATTGCCGGCTGCAAAGCTCGGCTTTGCGGTTCTCTCTTAGGGATTTTGTTCTTGCCGGGCAACCGGGGTTACATCTCGGTCATGAACATCACACGTCGGTGAGCGGGCCTTTAATTGCCGCACCGTTCATCCATCTATTCGGTGTTCGCTGGATTTCTGCAAACGACCCATGCACCGGTGAACCGCGAGGCGCCTGCCGCTGCCCCCAAGCCCTCAACAGTGCGGCGGGCGTCTCCACAAGGACCACAGTTTCGGAAACGGGACTGTGGTCCTTCTATTTCGTGCGCCTCGAATTGACTTAGGCGATCGCGCCCGACGATTCCAGCAGTTGCAGCATCGAGTCGGTCTTGTCCTCGGTATAGGTGCCGTCTGGTTTCTGCCTGGCGTTCGGACCGTGATAGTTGCCGTCGTGGCCGAGCTTGGAGCCCTGGATGTGCCAGGCATTGTCCTTGCCCAGGAACGAGCCCTTGAGATGGTACTTCCGGTCGTTGCCGAGGAATGATCCGGCCGGGTGGTAGTTGCCGTCCCGGCCATAGAACGAGCCCTTTGGGTGATATTTGCCGTCGAGCCCCTTGAACGAGCCGGCCGAGTGCATCTTGCCGTCCGTGCCCTTGAAATACTGGGCCGCCTGCGACTGGAAGGATTGCAATTGCTGCACGCCGACGAGGTTGTCGGCCATGAAGTCGGCGCCGGTGATGGAGGTCATTGCGAGTCCCGTTGTCGGCGAAACGCTAGGCCGGCCCCGTTAACGCATTGCTAATCCGGCCGGTTTCGGGCAAACCATCGGCGACTGGCGATGGATGGCAAGCCTCTCCGTCGCCGGCACCCCGCCATATCGATCCGGAACTCCACGATGCCGATGAATTTCTCTACTGCCTCCGCGGGCACGTTCGTTCGCATGCTCAGCAATCTGCAAGCGGTGATGGGCAAGGCCGAGGCCTATGCCGACGAGCGCAAATTCAGCCCAGACAACTACGTCGCCATGCGGCTGGCGCCGGACATGCTGCCGTTCTCGTTCCAAATCCAGTCGTCCACCGATCGGGCCAAGCTATTCCTGTCGCGCGTGAGCGGCGTCGCCGCGCCAACCTGGGCGGACACCGAAAAAACCTGGGCAGAGGTGAAGGCGCGGCTGCAGACAGGGCTCGATTTCGCCAGGTCGATCCCCGCGGCGCAACTCGACGGCACCGAAGACAAGCTGATCCCGCTCAAGGTGCGCGGCGAGGAGGTACAATGGCCGGCGCAGAAATACCTGCTCGAAAACGCGCTGCCGAACTTCTTCTTCCACGTGACGACTGCCTACGACATTCTGCGTCACGCCGGCGTCCCCGTCGGCAAGCGCGACTTCACGGGCTGAGCTCATTCCAACTCAGGAGTAGCGCTCTTCCAGCCAGGGATCGGCGTGGTTGTGATAGCCCCGGACTTCCCAGAAGCCGGGGTGATCGCCCGTCGCGAACTCGATCCGCCGGATCCATTTGGCGCTTTTCCAGAAATAGAGGTGCGGCACCACGAGCCGCACCGGGCCGCCGTGCTCGAGCGGCAGCGGCGCGCCCTCCCAGCTGTGGACGAGCAGGGCCTCGGGCGAGGCGAAATCCTCGATTGCCATATTGGTGGTGTAGCCGTCATTGCTGGTGAACAGCACGTGGGTGGCCTCGGGCCTGGGCCGCACGGCCTCCATCAGGTCGTGCGTGCTGACACCGTCCCAGTTGTTGTCGTAGCGCGACCACGAGGTCACGCAGTGGATGTCACTCAACTTGTGCGTCTGCGGCGCCGACATCAGATCGTGCCATGTCCAGGTGATTGGGGCCTCGATGGCACCGGCGATGTCGAGCCGCCAGTTTTCCCGAGCCACATTGGGTGTCTGGCCGAGATCGAGGACCGGCCAGTTGCGTACCAGGTGCTGGCCGGGCGGCAGGCGGCTGTCCTCGGGCCGCGACGTCTTGCCGGTCAGGAACTTGCCGAGTTCCGCCCAGCGGGACTTGCTGCGGGTAAGCTTGCTGTCTCCTGGAATATCGGTCATGGGCGGCTCCGATCCGGCCGCCGCGCGGATCAATACTTCTCGTAGAATGCGTTCCCGCCGGCGACCCAGGTGTAGTGCATGTTGGTATAAGGGAACGTGTAGCCTTCCGTATGGAAGAATTTTGCGTTTCCGACGCCGGGGTGGCGGTAGCCATGCAGCACCTTGTCGGCCATCGAGCGCGCCAGAGTTAGACTACGCCCTTCGCGCATCGGCTTCCACAGCACGCCGTCCGCAAACTGGTTCGACTGGCCGACGACGCCGCAGACGGTATGGGGATAGGCCGGATCGCTGACGCGGTTCATCACCACCGTGCCGACCGCAAGCATGCCTTCGGCGGAGGAGCGGTTGGACTCGAAATACATGACGCGGGTCATGCAGTCCGACGGCGACAGGAACGCGCCAAACGGCAGAATGGCGCAGCCGCCCATCAGCGGGGCGACCGCGAGGGCGGCGATGACGGGCAGTACGCGAAACAAGACCTGCTCCGGGATCGATACGATCCTCAGGATGCCGGAGCAGGGTTAAGAGGAAGTTCCGAACTTAACGCCGACGACCGAACAGCAGGTTGGCGAAGAGGGCGAGGCCGATCGCGCCGACGATGACCGGGACCGGGTCGGCGCGGACGGCGCGAGCGGCCCGTGTCGCCTGGGTAGCTGCGGCGTCGGCGATCATGGCCCCTTCGCGGCGCCCGTGGTCGACCAAATCGCCCGCGACTTCACCGGCGGCATGGGCGTAGCGTCGTGCCCGGCTTCCGATGTCGTGCGCCTGGTCTTGCGCAACGCCGGCGTAATGCCGTGCCTGCTCACGCAGCAAATTGGCGCCGTGCTGGCGGCCATAATCTGCGAAATCATTTGCCGTACCGCCGGCGAGAGCACCAGCATCGCGGGCAAGATCCTGCAAACGATCCTGAGCCAACTGGCCGGCTTCCGCGGCGCGGTTTCCAAGCAGATGCGCAATCTTGCGGGCATTGCGGTCGTTGAGACGGTCTAGCCAGGGCATGGGACGCTCCGAGTTGGACGGGCAACGCGTTGATCTCAGTGGCGGTTCCACCCTTGCGCGGGCTCGGCTTCGCACCATATCGCAGGGATGAGCGACCTGGTGACGACGATGATGCCCCACGATGCCGAGGCCCGGCTGAACCGGCAGTTCGACCGCATTGGCCGGCAGGTGCCGGCTTCGGCCGGATTCCTGCGCTGGGTTCGGCAGCCCCACATGCATCTGGTCCGCGTCCCGCTGGCAGTGCTGTTGATCCTTGGTGGCATCTTCAGCTTCCTGCCGGTGCTTGGACTGTGGATGCTGCCACTCGGCCTGCTGGTGCTCGCCATCGACGTGCCGGTGCTGAAGCGTCCGGTCGGCAACGCCATCGTGCGGCTGCAGCGCTGGCTCTCGACCACCCGTCGGCGCTGGCGCCGCTGATCACTGTTTTTTCGGCACGTCGCAGCGCAGCACTTCGGATTTAAGGTTGTCGCGATCGAGATAGGTGAGGTCGATCCCTTCGCCCGTCGGGGCAAAGATCGGCCGCATCTGGATGCGCTCGCTCGACGACTGGCCCTTGGCCGTGCAGGTCATGGTGGCGGTGTAGGTGCCGTCGCCATTGTCGTTGAATGCGGTGATGTCACAGCCGCTACCGGGACCCTCGAAGCGCGTCTTGCTGATCTTGAGCACCTGCGTGCCGCAATTGGCCGGGTCGAGGCCCCAGGTGCCGAACAACGGAGCAAGGTCTTTGTCGCTCGCCGCCTTTGTCTGCGGCGGCGCGGGGGCAGGGGCTGCAGGCTCGGCCGTCGATGCCGCGGCAGAGGGTTGCGCTGGGGGCGGATTGGAACCGCCGCCACAGGCGCTCAGCAGGAACGCAGGCACGAGCACGGCCGCGAGGCGCACATATCGCATAGAGAATCCCTCATTGACCCATTGCCCCAATGGATAGTCGGAATGAAGGTTCCAGCGCTAGTCGTTGCCGCTACGCCTGGCGGGAGCGGCGTTTGCGGTGCTCGCTTTCGTCGTTGGCGCCGCGCTGGATGGACCGGCTGCCGGTCTGCATGGCGTTTTCGTCGCCGGGACCGGGCTTGGGATAGCGCATCGCCGCATGCTTGAGCGTTTCGCCGGGCAAGGGCGCGTCGGTACCCTTGGTGTTCTCCTGCTTGTTGATGATCCGCTGTTGCAGGTCGTGCGTGGCGCGACCCTGTGTCTTTGGGGCGGGCCGCGGTTCGGTGTCGGATTGCTGGGCCATGGGACAATCTCCTTGCCGGACCAACCGGCGAGCCAGTCATCAGTTCCCGCCGAGTTGGGAACGGAAGGCGGCGAGGATGGGTCGCTGGCCCAGGTGCAGCTTTGACACGGCGGCCTCGAGATCGAACCAGCCGGCCCGGTCCACCTCGGGGACCCGCAGTTTCCGCCCCGAACGGGGCGGCCAGGCGATCTCGATCTCGTTGGATCTGAGCGCAGCGGGATCGAAATCGCCCTCGAGAGCAAAGGCGACGATGGTCTTGCCGCCCGACTGCCTGAAGCTGCCAAGCGGCCGCAGATCGCCGGCTGGCACGGCACCAACCTCCTCGGCAAACTCTCGCTTCGCTGCGACGGCATGATCCTCCCCGGCCTCGACGAGCCCCTTGGGGATCGACCAGCCGGCCTCGTCCTTGTTGGCCCAGAACGGGCCTCCCGGATGGACGAGAAACACCTCGACGCTGCCTGCCTGTCGGCGGAACAGCAGGATGCCGGCGGAGGTTGCGGGCATCAGGCCGCCTCCACGATGGCGCGCCAGACCGCCCAGTCACGGCGGGCATCGGCTTCGGCCCGATGGTCCGCCGGCAGGGCGCCGACTTTGGCGCGCGCGGCGGCAATACGGGCCTCGACGCCGGCATCGCCACCCGGCTTGACGCTGGCCGCTTCGCGGAAGGCGATCTCGCTGTCGGCGAGGCGATGGAGATGGCGCGGCAGGCCGGAGGCGCGCAGCAGCATGCTGAGCCAGTGGCCATCCCAAGACGGTGCGCTGCACAGCACCGTCGCCGTTTCGAACAGCGGCAGCATGCGGGAGCACACGGCGTCGTGCCGCTCGCCCTCCGCCAGCAGGCGCTGGCGCGAAATGTGGTGGATCAACTCGGCCCCCTCATCCCAATCGGTCCAGCCGGGGGCCGGGCGGATGAGGTGACCCTCGCCTGTGCCGTCCTCGTGCACCCAGCCGACCTCGATGGGATAGCTCTGCTTGCTCAGCGAGGAGGCCTCGAAATCGAGAAAGACGTACGGCACTCAATCCGACCCGGGACGCACGGTTTCGACGCGCAGTGCGCCGGCCGGCAGCGGCTTCAGCAGATCGGCTTCCGGCCGGGTGAGAAACAGCCACGCACTCCAGTCTTCCGGGCGCAGCACGCAGACCTGGCGGTCGTGGTAGGGCGCAATATCAGGACCCGGGTCGGTGGTCAGCATGGTGAAGCTCAATTCGCCCGCCTCGCTTTCGCTCCACAGCGCCGCGATTGCCATTACCGGCGAGTCCGCGAGGGAGAAGCGGTGCTTGGTCTTGGGATAGCGGTTGCCGGTGAATTCGAAGAAGCCGGACACAATGACGAGGCAGCGGCGGCTGTCGGCGAAATGGCGGTTGTCGGATTTGAAGTTGAACACCGGCCCGGCCTTGGGACGCGGCGGTGGCCAGCCGAATCTCATCTGAACCAGCTCGACGCCGTTTCCCGCGGCCCGCAGCACCGGCCCGATGTCGCCGATGCGGATGTCATCCGCCTGTGGCAGCGCCGCGGCGGTTTCCGAGGCGGGCGGGGTGAGGTCCGACGCCCGCACCGCCTCGAGATATTGGCCATAGGCGACGTGCTGCTCGTAGTCGTTGCACATCGCCGGCGGACTCAATGCTTGCCGGCGATATTGACCATCCAGGACACGCCGAACTTGTCGGTCAGCATGCCGAAGCTGTCGCCCCACGGGGCTTTCTCGAGCGGGATCGCAACGGTACCGCCGGCACTGAGCTTGTCCCAATAGCCCTTGAGCGACGCCTCGTCGTCGCCCGAGAGCGACACTGCGCCATTACCGCGTGCCTCGCCCATGTCGGCCGGTGTATCCGAGCCCATCAGGGTGTAGCCGGCCGGTGTTTCGAGCTGGCCGTGCATGATCTTGTCCTTGTCGGCAGGCGTATGGGCCATGCCGCCGTCCCCGAAGGTGGAAAGGGTCAGGGTGCCGCCGAACACGGATTTGTAGAATTCGAGGGCGGTGCGCGCGGTATTGCCGAAGCTGAGATAGGGGTTGAGCCGGCTGCTGGTCATCGACATCTCCTCTTTGTTGATGCCGGACGCTAGCCTGGCACCGTGACGGAGGAAAGGCAGCGGCGATCATGCCGGCTGCGGCAGGGGAGAGGCCTTTGCCCGCCTGTTGGGCGGCGGGAAGGCAAGGGCCATCAGCGCCGCCCCCAGCCCTACCGCCGCCGAGGCGACGTAGAGCCAGTGGTAGGTGCCGAAGGTGTCGTAGAGCCAGCCGCCGCCGACCGGCCCGAAGGCCATGCCGATACTCGAGACCATGGTGGCGGCGCCGAGCACGGTGCCCATCATCGACTGGCTGAAATAGTCGCGCGCCAGCACGGAATAGAGCGGCATGACGCCACCATAGGCCATGCCGAGGACGAGGGCGAGCAGGTAGAAATGCGGCAGCTGCGAGACGTAGATGTAGCTGTAGATGCCGGCGGCCTGCAGCAGCAGACCGCCCAGGATCAGCCGGCGGGCACCGAAGCGGTCGGCGAGAACGCCGAAGACCAGCCGGCCGAACAGCCCCGACACGCCCTCGACGCTGTAGATGCTGGCCGCTGCCAGCGGGGTGGCGCCGCACAGCATGGCGTAGCTGACAGTGTGGAAGATCGGGCCGGAATGGGCGGCGCAGCAGAGGAAGAAGGTCGCGGCGAGGACGATGAATTGCGGCGTGCGCAACGCCGCGCCCACCGAGGCAGGCTTGCTGGTCTCGCCCGACACGCCACCGGCGGGGAGGTCGGCAGCGGCAGGAGCGCGGCGGATCAGCAGTGCGGTGACGAGGATCACCAGCACCGCGCCGACACCGATCGACAGCATCGCCTGGCGCCAGCCATAGGCGCCGATGAGCACGGACGCGAGCGGCGTCATCACCATCGGCGCCACGCCACCGCCGCCCGAGACCAGCGACACCGCGAGGCTGCGGTGCTTGTCGAACCAGCCGACGGTGGCGGCAATGATGGGGGCGAAGAAGGCGCCGCCGGAGGCGCCGACAAGGCCGCCATAGGCGAGCTGGAAGACGACGAGGTCGCTGGCGCGGCTGGCGATGAACAGCCCGGCCCCGAGCATGGCGGCGGCGATCAGCACCACCGGGCGCGGCCCGATGCGGTCGCTGAGCGTGCCCCACAGGAACCCGGCGACGCCCATGACGATGAAGCCGATGGTCATGGCGAAGGAGATGCCGGCGTGGCTCCAGCCGGTGTCCTCGGCGATGGGCTGCAGATAGACGGGCAGGGCGAACATCGCCCCCATTGCCACGCAGGTGATGATCGCGCCCGCCGCGACGATCACCCAGCCGTAACGCGATGCCATTTTCGAGATCCTCCACTGGCCATTGTGCCGTGTTGACGAATGGCGGACCAGCGGATCGACATCCACGGTGCAATTTTCTGGCAGGGGGGAGTGGGGTCCGGTCGGCGGGGAAGAGGGACACCAGACTCATCTGGCCCGAAGAGGTGCGGCCGCCGACCGAACGCATTTAGAGTTGCTTCACAATCGTTAAGATGTCGTTAACGACTTTTGCATTGTGCACAGGGCGTGCGAACGCGGCCGGCGGTCCGGTTGGGAGCAAGGCGTACACCGCTGAGGGGCAGCGGCGCGGCGGGACGAACGTCCGAAGCCGGTAGTCGGCGTGTGAAAGGACCCTCGTCCCGCCACGCATCCAGGATTTTGGGCAGCTCCACCGTGTCGGCCGGCCTCTTGACTGCGGCGCGCGAAGCCTTGCGGCGCGGCGGCGCGATGGTCCGCGCCTACCTCGCCCTGCGGCCGATCGGTCCATGACCGGCCAGGCTCCGGACCCCCGGTGCAGGATTAAGCTCACCGGCGGCTCCGACGATGGTTCCGCCTGATGCGGGGCGACCCCCGCACCACCCGGACCCTGACCGCCGGCTGCTCGTTTGCAACCGCGCTGACGACGCTCAGGTGAAGCGCAGTTTACTCGCGCTCGGACCGACGGGGATAAGTTTTTCCGTACTTTGCCAGAAACGCCTTGTCCGTCAGGCGCTTATGCGCCGCAAGAGCCTCGATGCCGAGCACCGTGCCGATGAACAGGTCGGATGGCATGCGGGTGCCGGCGGGCACACAAAGCGGCGTGCCGAGCGCGGCCTCGATTTCGGCGAGCGTACGCCGCGCCCGCCCGGCCACGGCGGGCGGCAGCGGCGCGCGGCGGTTTTCGACGGCGCCGAGCTGCTCGAACAGCGCCATGAGACGGCCGGCGAGGCGGCGGTGGCGTTGCAGGGTTCGGGAGGAGGTGAGGGAAGCGGGCATCGGGC
>JAEWCE010000018.1 GCA_023390785.1 Pseudomonadota bacterium | reverse complement strand
GCGCCATCCAGATGAACAGCCGGTACCAGTTGTGCGCGGGCAGCGAGAGCATCAGGAGCAGGCACGAGAGGATTCCCACAACCGCCACCACCGGCAGGAGCGGCACGCGGAACGGCCGCGGGATGTCCGGGTTGGTGTAGCGCATCACCAGCACCGCCCCGCAAACCACCGCGAAGGCGAAGAGCGTCCCGATGTTCGTCAGCTGGAGGAGGATGTCGAGCGGCAGCAGCCCCGCCATCAGCGCGACCCCCAGCCCGACCACGGTCGTCCCCTTCCACGGCGTCCGCCACGTCGGGTGGATGGCGGAGAAGAACGGGGGCAGGAGGCCGTCCCGCGAGATCGCCATCAGCACGCGCGTGGAGCCGAGCAGGCTGACGAGGATGACCGAGGTCAGGCCCGCGAGCGCCGCGGGCGTGACGAGCGCCTTGGCCCACGGGATCCCCACCTGCGAGAACGCCTCGGCCACGGCCGCCTTCTCGTCGAGCTGGTCGTACTTCACCATCCCCGTCAGCACCACCACCACGCCGATGTAGAGGACCGTGCAGACGATCAGCGAGCCGATGATGCCGATGGGCATGTCGCGCCGCGGGTTCTTCGCTTCCTCGGCCTGCGTGGAGACGGCGTCGAAGCCGATGTAGGCGAAGAAGATGATGGCCGCGCCCGCGATCATCCCCAGCGGCCTGTCGCCGGAGTGCTGGCCGTGGATCGGGAAGCCGAAGAAGCTGATCCCGGTCCACCCGTAGGGGGCGAACGGGTCCCAGTTCGCCGGGTTGATGAACCACGCCCCGACCGCGATCACGAACAGCACCGCCCCGAGCTTGATCGCCACCAGGACCGCGTTGAAGTTCGCGCTCTCCTTGATCCCCTTCACGAGGATGAAGGTGAGGAGCAGGACGATGAGCACGGCCGGCAGGTTGAAGTAGGCACCGGTGAAGACGAAGCGGCTCTCCATCTCGCTGTAGATGATGGGGGCGCTGTTCAAGCTGGCCGGGACGACGAGCCCCCACTCGGGCGGGAACAGGCTCAGGAGGCTGGTGAAGTACTCCGACCAGCCCGTCGCCACGGTCGACGCCGCGACCGCGTACTCCAGGAGCAAGTCCCAGCCGATGATCCAGGCGAAGAGCTCGCCCATCGTGGTGTAGGCGTAGGTGTAGGCGCTCCCGGAGATCGGGGTCATCGCCGCGAACTCGGCGTAGCAGAGCGCGGCCAGGCCGCAGACGAAGCCCGCGAGCATGAATGAGACGATCAGCGCGGGGCCGGCCTCGTTCTTGGCGGCCTTGCCGGTGGCGACGAAGATCCCGGTTCCGATGATGGCGCCGATCCCCAGGAAGATCAGCGCCCACGGCCCGAGCACGCGCTTCACGCCGCTCTTCTCGGCGTCGGCCAGCGCCGATGTCAGCGGCTTCTTGACAAGCAGTCCGCTCATCGAGCGATCCCCTTTGCGATTGGGTGAAGTCAGACTGGTTCGTGCGTCAGGGAGAGTGCTACCGCGTTTCTACGACCTGACCCGTTGCGTGGCGCCCCGGCGTCGATTATCTTCGGGCGTCCTCCGCGCCCGGGTTTAGCTCGTCGCATTGCGAGAGGCTGATGTTGCGTCAGCCGGGCGCTTACCGCCCCACTCGACGCGGGGAAGGCTGTTCCAGCGCCGCTTTCGCCTGCCGGCATCGCGATGCGCATGCGGTCTGGGGCAACCCCGCGGTTCGTGGTTCCGCATGCGCATCGCGATGCCGGCAGGCGGCGGCGCCGCGAGCCTTCCACGCCACAGGTCAGGTAGTAAACTCCGAACGCGAAGGCGCGAGCAAGCCGCGGGGAAACCCGCGGCTTGTTCCTTTTCGTGGCCGGCAGACTCCGCGTGAGGGCGAGGTGCGACGGTCGCAGGGTGGGACAAGGCTTTGCGCAATCCCACCACGCCTTTGAATGCGACGGTGGGGCTGCGCTAAGCCTCGTCCCACCCTACGAGATCATTGTCACCACCCCAGGCAGCACCCCGCGCCGCCTTCGCCGCCGAGCATCGGGAGGATGCGGCGCTCGAACGGGAGTTTCAGGTATTCGTTGCGGTCGTAGACTACCTTGCCGCGCATGATCGTCTTCGTCACGTGCGTGGAGTGCTCGAACGGGTCGCCGTCGTACAGCACGAGATCCGCCACCTTCCCGACCTCAATCGTGCCGTACTCCTTCTCGATGCCCAGGAGCTTCGCGGCGTTGACGGTGATCGCACGCAGGGCGCGGTCTTTGTCCATCCCCGCGGCGACGGCCATCGCCGCCTCGTGGCGCAGCACGCGCGCCTTCGGGACGTACCCCTCGAAGCCGGTGCAGATCGTGACCGGGATACCCGCGGCGTCGAGCGCGGCCGCGTTGCCGGTGAAGGAGTGGAGCGTTTCGATGCTCCCCCCGGCCCGCTGCATCGTCGGGTGAACGACGACCGGCACGCCCGCCTTCTTCAACTCGTCGGCCATCCGGTACCCCTCGGTGCCGAGCGTAATGACCGGCTTGAGGTTGAACTCCTTCGCAATCCGGAGCGCCGTCTGGATGTCGTCCTTGCGGTGCGCGGCGAAGTACACCGGCGCCTTCCCTTCGAGCGCGGGGATGAGCGCCTCGTGCTTCGGGTTCTTCGCCGCGGGCTTGGTGTCGCGGTAGGTCTGCGCTTCCGTGAACGCCTTTCGCACGAGCGCCGCGACGCCCATCCGCGTCGTCGGGTTCTTCCCCTTTGCCGACTCGCCGAGGTTGACGATCAGCGCGTTGACGGGGGTCACGACCGCGCCTTCGGTCGTGGTGCCGTCCGTGCGGAAGACCCCGCTCCGGCCGGCGAGCGGGTTCTGCCGGCCGGGCGTCGCGTGGACGACGGTGGTGCCGTTGGCCTGGAGGAATTCGAGTAGCGGCTCGCGCGGGTTGAAGCCGTCGAGCACGCGCAAATCGGCCTGGTTCGGGTCGCTCGACTCGTCCTGATCCTGATCCGCGGGGATGTTCCACGCGCCGCTTAGTCCGGCCACCGTGAAGGGGTCGATCAGGCCCGGCGTGACGTGCTTGGATTTGTAGACGGGCATGTTGGCGATGGAGACATCGCCGATGTGTATGTGGAGAATTTTCCCATCCTTGACGATGATCGCACCCGCACGGCCGTAGAAGTCTCCCTTACCCGTGTGGATGTGGTCCGCACGCACCGCAACCGCGC
>JAEWCE010000001.1 GCA_023390785.1 Pseudomonadota bacterium | reverse complement strand
CCTCGGCGCTCGACGCCGAGAGCGAACGGCTGGTCCAGACGGCACTCGAACATTTGATGCAAGGCCGGACGACGCTGGTCATCGCCCATCGCCTCGCGACCATCCGCGACGCCGACCGCATCCTCGTGCTCGACCATGGCCGCCTGATCGACCAGGGCACCCATGACGAGCTGGTGCTGAAGGGCGGCCGCTACGCCGAACTGGCCCGCCTGCAGTTCCGGCTGGAGGTGCCGAAGGCGGCGGAATGATCAGGCGCGGGCGCGGATGCGCTCCTTCGCCTCCGGCCAATAGCTCTGCTCGGCGATGCGCAGATCATAGCTGGCCTGCAGATTGAGCCACATCTGGGGTTCTGTCCCGAAATATGCGCCAAAGCGGAGGGCCGTATCGGCGGTGATGGCCCGCCGCCCGTTGACGATGTCGGCGATGCGGCTCGCCGGCACATCGATATCGCCTGCGAGCCGCGTCTGGCTGATCCCCATGGGCACGAGGAACTCCTCGAGCAGGATTTCGCCGGGAGGGATGGGATCAAGCATCTTCATTTTTGCGCACTCAATGATAGTCCACGATCTCGACCGCCTCGGCGCCGTCGTTCCATCTGAAACAGATGCGCCATTGGTCGTTGATCCGGAGGCTGTGCTGGCCCGAGCGGTCGCCCTTCAGCGCCTCCAGCCGGTTGCCCGGCGGACTCCGCAGATCATCGAGGCGGGTCACCGCGTCGAGCAGCCGGAGCTTGCGCCTTGCCACTCGCTCGATGGCGCGAAACCGGCGCACATCCTCGTCGCCGAATAGCCGCTCGGTGTCGCGGTCTGCAAAGCTTCGGATCACGGCACACGATAGGCGTCGAGCAATATTCTGTCAAACAGAATATGCCATGCGTTATCCATCCGTCAGCTTGAACTCGATGCGGCGGTTCCTGGCATAGGCCTCGTCGGTATCCGCCGGATCGATCGGGCGGCTGTCGCCGAAGCCGGCGGCGACGAGGTGCTGCGCCTGCACGCCGTCAGCGGCGAGATATTTGAGCACCGCGATGGCGCGGGCGGCGCTCAGTTCCCAGTTCGACGGGAATTCCGGCGTGTTGATCGGCCGCTTGTCGGTGTGCCCGTCGATGCGCAGTACCCAGTTGATGTCGCTCGGAATCTCGGTCTGCAGTTGCTTGATGGCATCGGCCAGCTTGTCGAGCGTCGGCTTGCCGGCATCCGACACCGAGGCGTCGCCGGGCGGGAACAACACTTCCGACTGGAACACGAAGCGGTCGCCCACGACCTGCACGTCGGCGCGACCCTCCAGGATCTTGCGCAACCGGCCGAAGAAATCCGAGCGGTATTGCGACAGGTCCTGCACGCGCTGCGCCAGCGCGACGTTGAGCCGGCGCCCGAGGTCGGCCACCTGCGTCTTGCTCTCTGCTGCGGCGGCTTCGGAGGCGTTGAGCGCCTGCTCAAGCGCGCCGATCTGCGTGCGCAGCGCCGCCAATTGCTGGTTGAGCAGCGCCACCTGCGCCGTCGCCTCGTCGCTCAAATCCTTCTGCTTGGCGAGATCGCCCGTGAGACCGGCGATTTTGGCGTCCTTGTCGTCGAGCCCGGCGCCGATGCCGGCCACCTGCGTCTGCAGCTTGTCACGCTGCTCGGTGGTGGTCGCCAGCGTGGCCTGCAGTGCGGCGAGGTTGCTCGTGAGATCGGTGTTGTTGGTGCGCTCCATCTGCAGCATTTCGGTCAACTCGGCGATCTGCGAGTTGAGCTTGCTCATCGCCGTGTCCTTGCCCTGGATCTCCTGGCCCAGGAAGAACTGCGTCAGCATGAACAGCGACAGCAGAAAGATGATGACCAACAGCAGCGACGACAGCGCGTCGACGAAGCCCGGCCAGTAATTGGTTTCCCGCGACCGGCGGCTGCGGCTGAGCGACGCCACTTAGTTGGGCCTGCGCTCGTTGGCGTCTTCGCGCAGCATCGCTTCGATCAGCTCGCGCAGCTTCTTGTTGGTGTCGCCCTGCTCTTCGATGTGGATGCGCAAATCGGCCTGCTCGGCGCGGATGTGCTTGACCAACCCATCAATGCCACGCGCCAGCTCGGCCATGGCGCGAATGGCATTCTGCGACGAATCCGAGCTCTGCATGGTCGAGCCGAGCCGCTCGATCATCGCCGCCATTTCCTCCCCAGGCAGGCCCATGCCGGTCGCCTGCATCTGCGTCACCGGATGGTCGAGCTCGGTCATCGAGGTCATCCAGTCCTCGAGATCGGTGTAGAAGGCATTCTGTGCCTGGCTCGCCTGCAGGTCGAGAAAGCCCAGGATCAGCGAGCCGCTGAGGCCCAGCAGCGATGCCGAGAACGCCGTGCCCATGCCCTGCAGCGGCCCGGTGAGGCCAGCCTTCAAGTTCTCGAACAGCGTCGCCGTATCGCCCGATGCGGTGTCGAGCGCGGCGATGGTCGAGCCGACATTGGTCACCGTCTCGAGCAGGCCGAAGAAGGTACCGAGCAGGCCGAGGAACACCAGCAGGCCGGTGAGGTAGCGCGAGGTGTCCTTGGCCTCGTCGAGCCGGTTGCCCACCGAATCGAGGATCGAACGCATCGAGGAGGGCGTGATCACCGCCTCGCCCAGCCGGTCGCGCAGCATGCCCGCGACCGGAGCCAGCAGCACCGGCTGGCGCACTCGCGCCATGGTGCCGTCCTGCATCGAGTTCACCCATTTGATCTCGGGGAACAACCGCACGATCTGGCGGAAGCTGAGCACGATACCCGTCGCCGCAACGAGGATGATCAGCGAGTTGATGAACGGATTGGCCCAGAAGAACGTGATGATCCGGTTCGACAGGATGACCCCGACCAGCGCCACGATAACGAGGAAGACCACGTTCTTGACGAGGTAGATCGTCGGGCTTTTCAGATGATACGGGTCGTAGTTCTGCGACATGGCCCAGCCGGATTCGCCCTCTTCGGGCACAAGACTAGTCACACCATTCCGGCGTGACAATGGCTTGGCCGCGTCGGTTCAGTGACAGTTTGGCGCGCGCCGGAGCGTTTCGAGGACAGCGGCGACGGGTTCCGGTTCGGGAACACGACAAGGCAAAGTGCCTATTTGACCGCCTTGATGATCTTGAGCAGCTGGCCCTGCAGCGTTTCGTTGCCTGCCACCACCTGGCCGTTCCAAATGCTGCCGGCACCGCCCGAGAAATCGCTCATCGTGCCGCCTGCCTCGCGCAGCAACAGCGCGCCCGGGGCCACGTCCCAAGGCGAAAGGCCGGCCTCCCAATAGCCGTCGAATCGTCCGGCCGCGAGCCAGGCGAGATCGGTCGAGGCCGAACCGGTGCGCCGGATCCCCGAAACGGCCGGCACGATCTGCATCAATTGCCGGAGCTGCAACAGGTCGCTCGGCCGGCCCTGCGACACGATCCCCGTTGCCACGACCGCATCGGCGAGATGCTTGCGGTTCGCCACCCGCAG
The DNA here is from genome assembly GCA_023390785.1 of Pseudomonadota bacterium. Taxonomy (GTDB): domain Bacteria; phylum Pseudomonadota; class Alphaproteobacteria; order Rhizobiales; family Devosiaceae; genus Devosia_A. The sequence goes on along the minus strand of JAEWCE010000001.1, from coordinate 2,649 downwards.
CCGCTTCTTGTCGTCGAGCCAGGCACCGCCGCCCTTTTCGGCGACGTAGAGCTCTTCCATCACCGGATTGTAGATCACCGAGGCAACGATCTCGTCGCCGCGCTGCAGCGCGATGGCCACGGCGAACAGCGGGATGCCATGCAGGAAATTAGTGGTGCCATCGAGTGGATCGATGATCCAGCGGTGCTGGCCGTCGCTGCCCTTGATCTCGCCGCCCTCTTCCATCAGGAAGCCGTAGGTCGGCCGCGCCTTGCTCAGCTCGGCATGCACGATCTTCTCCGCCGCCTTGTCGGCATTGGTGACGAAGTCCGCCGGCCCCTTCACCGACACCTGCAGGTTTTCGACCTCGCCGAAATCGCGCACCAGCGACCGCCCGGCCTTGAACGCCGCCGTGACCATGATGTTGAGAAGCGCCGACCGGGCCATGTGCAAGGACTTTTCGTGAGAGGAGGTTGCGCTATCTGGCGCAGAACGGCGGCAGATTCAAGCGCCGGTGCGGCGTGCCCGCGCTCAGCCGCTGCCGGCCAGCTTGGTCGAAGACACCGATTTGGCCGTCTCGCGCATCTTGGCGGCTTCGGCAGCCACGTCCTCGGCGGTCGGCGGCTTGCTCGGCCAGAAGCGGGCCAGTTCCTCGGCGTCGTTGATCTCGGTCTGCGACAGGCCGGCGAGCAGCTTGTCGAGCTGCGGATCGGAGAGCCCCTGCCGCCGGGCCAGGGCCCGCCACATGGCCGCCTGCTTCAAATCGGCATCGACGCCCTCGCCCACGGCCAGGAGCTTGGCGTACCGGTTCTGCGCCACCGGATTGCCTGCATTGGCCGCACGCTCGTACCAGCCCACCGCCTCCTTGAGATTGCGCTCGACGCCCTTGCCCAGATAGAGCAGCGTCGCATAGTCGACCTCGGCCTCGATCAGTCCCTGCTGCGCCGCGAGCCCGATCTGGCGCGCGCCTTCGGCGGGGTTGGGTGCCGTCCCCGCCCCCTCCATCAACATCGTGCCATAATCGTACTGCGCCTCGGCCAGGCCCGCATCCGCCGCCGCCTTCATCAGTGTCGCGGCATCCACCAGGCTGGGCGAGGCATCGGTGCCTTCGACATGCAGCAGCGCCAGATTGTATTCGGCCGGCGGATAGCCCTTGTCGGACGCCTGCTTGAACAGCTCGGCGGCTTTTTGCCGGTTCTTCGGCACGCCGTCACCGTTGAGATAGAGCAGCCCCAGCTCGAACGCCGCCATGCGGTCGCCGTTCTTGGCCGCCAGCGTGTACCAGCTCGAGGCGCGGGCCACGTTTTCGGCGACGCCCAGCCCCTTGGCGTAAATCTCGGCGATCAGTGTCTGGGCCGCCGGATCAGCCTTTTCGGCACGCGGCAGCGCCAGCGCCAGCGCAGTGAGGTAGAAACCGCGCTGGAACGCGCCATAGGCATCGTCGCGCCTCGAGAAAATGTCCTTGCTGATCGAGGCCGCGTCACTACCGGCGCTCTCGGGCGTGGGCAGGATGGTCTCGAGACCCAGCGAATTGTCGATATGCGGCATGTCGGCCGAGCTCGCGGCGTCGCTGGCCGCCAGCGCCGGGGCCGTCAGCAGCAGGATGAGCGTTGCGGCAAGGCGCAGCATCATGGCGTGCTTCCCAGCGCCTTGGCGATGGCGCCGAGGCGGGCGGTGACGCCTTCCGACGCTGTCCATACGCTCTCGCCCAGCCCGATGAATTCGGCGCCCTCCGAGGTCGCAGTCTCGGCTGTCGCCGCCGGGTCGGACAGCACGCTCGGCACCTCCATGATCTCGGCCCACCAGCGCGCCATCTCGCGCTGCTCGGGGTCACGGGGGCCCGAGAGCGGTCCGAAGAAGATGTAGTCGGGCCCCAGCTCGCCCTTGCTCATGGCGTCGTGGCGCGAGGCAATGCGGCCGGCCCCCACGATGTAATCGGGCTTCAGCGCCTGCGTGGCGGCGCGCACCTCGTTGATGCCGCCCTCGACATGGATGCCGTCGACCCCAAGGGTGCGTACCAGCCCCGGATCGCCCTCGATCAGGACGGCGACGCCGGCCGCCTGCGCCCGCGGCGCCACCGCCTTGACCAGCGCCTTGTAGCTGCCCTCCGAACGGCTGCCGCGCGGCAGCAGCAGCGCCGCAACCGGCGATGCGGCCAGCGCTTCATCCAGCATGCGGATGCACGCCGGTGCGTCGACATCGGGGGCGGCGATCAGGAAAATCTGTGCGGTCATGGACGGCCTTTTAGCAGAAGCCGAAATTGTTACCGCAGATTCTGGCAGCAAATAGGTTAAGCGGCGCGGTCGAGTTCCGGCTGCCACTTTCCGAGCGCCGCGAGGCTGTTCATCTTCGCCCGGTGGGCAAACGCCACCTGTGCCTGCGGCACATTGGCCGGATCGCCCCCCCACAGCAGCATGGCCGCGTTCTGCAGGGCCCGCCCGTAGGAGAACGTCACCGCCCAGGGCAATGGCCCCATGCGGTTGATGGCCGAGAGGTTTGCCGTCGCTGCCGCGTCGGATTGCCCGCCGGAAAGGAAGGCGATCCCCGGCACCCTGGCCGGCACATGCGCCTTGAGCACGTCCAGCATTGCCGCGGCGATCTGCTCCTGGCTCGCCCGCTCGGCGCAGAGCTTGGCGGCGAGGGCTTCGAGGATGCCGCGCACCTCGTAGA
>JAEWCE010000161.1 GCA_023390785.1 Pseudomonadota bacterium | reverse complement strand
CGTCGAGCACGTCGCCGGTCGCCTGCCCTGGTCGAAGGAGCAGCGCGCCATTATTGCCCGGGCGCGCTTTCTCAACCCCGATTTTGAGGTCGAAAACGGTCCCCTAAGGTCATTTTTGGCGGGTTTTTCGTCTCTGTCCGAGATCACCCCGGCGGCGCTCGATTCGCTGCTTCCCTATAGCCTGCGCGCCGAGCTCGACCGTGCTTTGCCGAGCCATTTCGAGGCCCCCTCCGGCAGCCGTGTCCCCATTGATTATGCAGCACAATCCGGCCCCACCATCGAGGTCCGGGTGCAGGAGCTCTATGGGCTGAACCGCCACCCGAGCATCGCCGACGGCCGCATTCCGCTGACCCTGGTGCTGCTCAGTCCGGCGCATCGCCCCATCCAGACCACCCGCGACCTCCCCGGCTTCTGGTGCGGCTCGTGGAAGGACGTTGCCAAGGACATGCGCGGCCGCTATCCGCGCCATCTCTGGCCCGACGATCCTTCCGCCGCCGCGCCCACCACCCGCGCCAAGCCGCGCGGCACCTGATACCGTTGCATCGCAAGGAGCCCAGCATGATCGGCCGCCTCAATCACGTCGCCATCGTCGTGCCCGACCTCGCGGCCGCCGCCGCCCGGTACCGCGACCTGCTGGGTGCCGACGTCGGCGCGCCGCGCGACCTGCCTGAGCACGGGGTCAGCGTAGTGTTCGTCGCGCTCGACAACACCAAGCTCGAGCTGATGACGCCGCTGGGCGACACCTCGCCGGTGGCCAGGTTCCTGCTCGAACACCCCGCCGGCGGCATGCACCATATCTGCTTCGAGGTAGCGGATCTGGCCCACGCCGCCCGCACCCTGGTCGCCGGCGGCGCCCGCCTTGTCGGCGACGGCCAGCCCCGCATCGGCGCCCATGGCCTGCCGGTCCTCTTCCTGCACCCCAAGGACTTCGACGGCACCTTGATCGAGCTCGAGGAAGTGAAGCCCGAGATCTTGCCGGCCTAGCCAGCCATCGGCCAGAGCAGGGCGAAGCCAGGCAACCAGTAAGTTCCTGTTTTGTTTCCGCGCGCTTTCCCCTACAACAACCTCATGTTCGAACTGATACTTTCGCGCTGATGCCCACCTGGTCGCCGCAGCAGGATGCGGCGTTGATGGCCGTGTCCAACTGGCTCAAGGACAAGAACGGGCCGCAGGTCTTCCGCCTGTTCGGCTGGGCCGGCACTGGCAAGTCGACGCTGGCGCGCTACCTCGCCGAGGGGGTGCGCTCGGTGAAATACGCCGCCTTCACCGGCAAGGCGGCGCTGGTCATGCGCAAGAAGGGGTGCCGCGGTGCCTCGACCATTCATTCGCTGATCTACACCCTGGTCTCCGAGAAGGAGGGCGAGCCCCGCTTCGCCCTCGATCCCGACTCCGAGGCGGCGCTCGCCGACCTCATCGTCATCGACGAGGTGTCGATGGTCGACGAGGCGCTGGCCACCGACCTGTTGAGCTTCGGCACCAAGGTGCTGGTGCTCGGCGACCCCTTCCAGCTGCCGCCGGTGCAGGGCGCCGGCTATTTCACCGCCCACGAACCCGATGTGATGCTGACGGAGATTCACCGTCAGGCCGCCGACAACCCCATCATCCGCATGTCGATGGACATCCGCGAGGGCGGCTATCTCGAATACGGCCGCTATGACGGCTCGGTGGTGATCCCGAAATCCGAGGTCGATCGCGACGAGGTCACTGGCGCCGATCAGGTGCTGGTGGGCCGCAACAGGACGCGCGTCGACTACAACGACCGCCTGCGCGAATTGCGCGGCCTGCCAAGGCATGAGCCGGTGGTGGGCGACCGCCTCGTGTGTCTGAGGAACAACCCCAAGAAGCGCCTGCTCAACGGCCAGATATGGAACGTCACCGAAGCCAAAAAGCGCTCCGGCGCCCGCTACTCGCTGACGCTGGAGCCCGAGGAGGAGACCACGGCCTCCGGCAAGAAGGCCCCGGTGCACGTCGTCACCCACACGGCGTTCTTTTCCGGCGAGGAAGACCAGCTCGGCTGGCCCGAGCGCCGCCGTTTCGACGAATTCACCTTTGGCTACTGCCTCACCGTGCACAAGGCCCAGGGCTCGCAGTGGGACAAGGTGTATCTGTTCGACGAGAGCTTCGTCTTCCATGACGATCGTCGCCGCTGGCTCTACACCGGCGTCACCCGCGCCAGCGAGCAGATCACCGTGGTGATCTAGTACCCCGGCTAGGTTGTGTCCCTCGACAGCGGAAATGTCAGCTGGAATCGCGTGCCGCCGCCGGCCCTGGCCTCGAAGCCCGATGTCCCGCCCAGCTGCTCGGTCAAGGCCCGGATCAGGCGCTGCCCGATGCCCTTGGCCGGCGTCGCCGGGTCGAAGCCGATGCCATCGTCCTCGACCACCATCCGGCCGCGCCCCTCCTCGGTGCGCGTCAATTGCACCGTAATGGTGCCCTCGCGCCCGTCCGGGAAGGCATGCTTGAAGGCGTTGGCCACCACCTCGTTGAGGATCAGCCCAAGCGGCGTCGCCGCGTCCTTGTCGACGCTCACCTCATCGAGCTGTTCCACCACCCGCACTTTCGGGTCGGCGCCGGCGCGGATGTTTTCGACCAGCGTCTCGACATAGGGCTTGGCCAGCACCGTCGAAAAGCTGTTCGACCGGTAGATGTGCTCGTGCACCGCCGACATCGCGGCAATGCGCTGGCCCATATTGGTTTTGATCTCGCGCGCGATCGGCTGCATCTGCAGCAGCGAAGCCACTGATTGCAGATTGTTCTTCACCCGGTGGTGGATTTCGCGGAACAGCACGTCGTTGTGCGCCAAGGCGGCCGCCAGCCGGCTGTTGGTGCGCTCGCTGTTGCGCAGCATGCGGGCGGTGACCAGGGCGAAGCCGAGGAGCATCACCGCAATCGGCACCAGCAGCCACGATACGATGATGATGCTGTTCCATAGCGGTGCCAGCGCCGCGTCCTGCGACACCGACGCCAGCGCCATGACCTCGAGCCCGGGGAGGCGGCGGAAGGCCACAATGCGGGCAACGCCATCGGCCGGCGAGCGGGGCGAGTCGTAGATCCCGGCATCCTGCTCCGCGAGCGCCGTGAAGGGCGGCGCCTTGCTCAAATCCATGCTGTCGGGCAGCTCTGGATAGCGGCCGACCAGCCAGCCATCCTCGCGGATCAGGCTCGCCGTCGACTCGATGCCCAAATTCTGCGGCGTCCACAGTCGCTGCAGCAGATCGCCGCTGATCGCCAGCACCACGGCGCCGCCGAATTGCTGCTGCCCCAGTCTCTGCGCCAGGACGAATATCGGTCTGCGGCTCGCGGTTCCGGCCCGCTGCCGTGAGATGGTGAAGCTCTTGCCGGCCTCGAGTTCCTTGAAGAAATCGGTATCGGCGACGTTGGCGGGGAGCTCGGGAGGGTTGGCGTCGCCCCACGTATTGCCGGTCGCATCGTAAAGGCCGAGCTTGCCCACGCCGGGCATCGTCTGCAATGCGTCTTCGAGCTGCCTGACCTGGGTTTGGGCGATGTCGGCGGGCGCCGCTGCCGTGCCGGCGATCTGCTGCAGCGCCACATGCGCCCCACCCAGGAACCACGACATCTCATCCGAGATGATCGCCACGGCCGACTCGGCCTTGGCGTGGGCCTGCTCCAGCGTGGTCCGGTATCCCTGCACGCAGAGCGCCGCGAAAATGGCGAACACCACGACGGTCAGGACGATCGGAACGCCGATCACCATCGATGCCGGCGTCCAAAATCTGCGGGCGGGCCGCGGGTTCAACGATCCGGCGATGGGCTGGGTGCTATCGGCCATGCTGTGCCTAGCGGCTGTCGGTTGCCGCCAGCAGCGTCTGCATGATGCTAAGCAGCGCCGGCTCCTGGTAGGGTTTGCTCACGAAACGCGCGCCGCTGGGCAGTTGCCCCGGCTTCACCCCCACCTTGCCGGAGATCACGATCAGCCGCACCGGCGGCCAGCGGTCGCGCACACAATGGGCGAGGGCGATGCCGTCCATGCCGCCGGGCATGTCGACATCGGTCAACAGCAGCCGGATGTCCTGGTCGGCCTCCAGCCGGCGTAGCGCCTCGCTGGCATTGGCGGCCTCGACCACGTCGTAGCCGGCCTCCTCGACGGCCGTCGCCAGCCCCAGGCGGATCAGCGGCTCGTCCTCAACGATCAGTACCTTCATTCCCCAGGAAACCCCCAAATCCAGCCCGCAACGCATCGGGTGGGCGGGTGGTTCCGTTCGGAACGCGGTTTCTTGCGAACACAGCCCCCGCCTTGCGCCGGGCCCGGATTTGGTGGGGGCCGCGTGGTTCACAAACCGTTCGGCATCCTATAGGGTCCCGCGACTTTCGAACGCACCTATATATGCAATGCGCCGGCTTCGGTCGGCGGCAGGAAACACTGTTCATCCGGCGCCATGCCGGACATTCGGAGAGCCTATGGCAAAAGAAGACGTCCTCGAATTCCCCGGTGTCGTGACCGAATTGCTGCCCAACGCGACCTTCCGCGTGAAGCTCGAAAACGATCACGAGATCATCGCCCATACCGCCGGTAAGCTGCGCAAGAACCGCATCCGCGTCCTCGCGGGCGACAAGGTGCTGTGCGAAATGACGCCCTACGACCTGACCAAGGGCCGCCTCGTCTACCGCTTCCGCTGAGCCGGATGCCGGCGCCGGGCGCCGCGCCCGGCCATCCCGCGGCCCCGCCGCTCTTACCTCGTTCGATTCCGCGCGCTAGAACCCCCGAGGCTCACCTCGGGAGATTCGCGTCATGGACTATCGCCTGCTCGGCCGCTCGGGCCTCAAGGTTTCCGCCCTGTCGATCGGCACAGCCACCTTCGGCGGCGACGGGCTGTGGGGCGCGACCGACGTCAAGGAGGCGCAACGCCAGATCGACCTTTGTCTCGACCACGGCGTCAACCTCGTTGACACCGCCAACGTCTATGCCGACAGCAAGTCCGAGAGCATCATCGGCGAAGCGCTGTCCGGCGGCCGCCGCGACCGGCTGCTGCTCGCCACCAAGGTGCGCTTTGCCCGCGGCCACGGCCCGAACGACCGCGGTCTCAGCCGCTGGCACATCATCCGCGAGTGCGAGAACTCGCTGCGCCGCATGCAGACCGACGTGATCGACCTCTACCAGGTGCATGAATGGGACGGCCAGACGCCGCTCGAGGAAACCATCGAGGCGATGGACACCCTGATCAAGCAGGGCAAGGTCCGCTATGTCGGCTGCTCCAATTATTCCGCTTGGCACCTGATGAAGGCGCTCGGCATCGCCGACCGCGCTCACTGGCAGCGCTTTGTCAGCCAGCAGATCCACTACACCCTGCAGGCGCGCGAGGCCGAGTACGAGCTGATCCCCCTCGGGCTGGACCAGGGGGTCTCCGTGCTTGTCTGGTCGCCGCTCGGCGGTGGCTGGCTTTCGGGCAAGTACACCCGCAATTCGCAGCCCCAGTCCGGCCGCCAGGTCACCGGCTTCCGCGAGCCGCCGATCACCGACTGGAACAGGCTCTGGGATATTGTCGACGTGATCAACGAGGTCGCCGCGGCGCATGGCGTGTCCGGCGCACAGGTGTCGCTCGCCTGGCTGTTGCAGCGTCCGCTGGTCGCCTCGGTGATCGTCGGCGGCCGCAATTTCGAGCAGTTCGCGGACAACCTGCAGGCGGCCGATCTGAAGCTCAGCGCCGAGGAGGTGGCCCGGCTCGACAAGGTCAGCCAGCCGCCCCTGATCTATCCCTATTGGCACCAGAGCTTCACCGCCACGGACAGGCTGGGCGCCGCCGATCTGGCCCTGCACCGCCCCTATCTCGAGGGCTAGTGCCGCAGCCGGCGCGTTGACATTGGTTGCCACAATTATAAACTAGACTATGCTCGTCAAGAAAAAGCGCATTGCTTTTCAATGGCTTGAGCGGAGACCATCCTGAATGCGGCTCACCCGCCAATCCAACTACGCCATCCGCACGCTGATCTATTGTGCGGTCAACGCGCCGAACCTCAGCCGCATCGCCGACATCGCCCATGCCCATTCGATCTCCGAATTGTTCCTGTTCAAGCTGATCAAGCCGCTGGTCGACGCCGGACTGCTCGATACCGTGCGCGGCCGTAAGGGCGGCATCCGGCTGGGCCGGCCCGCCGCCGATATCACCCTGCTCGATGTGGTCAGGCTGACCGAGGAGAGCTTCGCGATGGCCGATTGCTTCGACGACGAGGGCGACCTGCATTGCCCGCTGGCCGATTCCTGTGACCTGAGCGGCGCGCTGCACGAGGCGCTGGCGGCGTTCTTCGACGTGCTCGACGGCTACACAATCGCCGACCTCGCGGGCAGGAAGCGCGCCTTGCGCGAGCGCCTCGGCATCGCCGAGCTGGCGGCGCCGGTCAACTGACGTCAGCAAAAATCTCGGCCGCGGCGGAACCGATCGATAGAACGCTGCTTTAACTATTCGGTCAGCCTGCGGAGTCCCCGTGTCCGACAAACAGCGTGACATCCTTGGCGCGCTGGCGGCAATCGGGCTCGGTCTCTGTGGCTTCTCCGTCCTCATCGGCTGGACCACCCTCATCCCCACCAATATCGGCTGGCTGGATTTCGCCGACCGTGCGATGCACACGCTGGGCTGGATGTTCTTCCGCCAGACGCCCTGGGGTGTGCCGCCGGGCGTGAGTCCGCGGCTTGGCCTCGAGCTCGCCAATTCCATCGGCCTTGTCGACGGCCTGCCGCTGCTGGCGCTGCCTGCCAAGCTGCTGTCACCCTGGCTACCCTATCCGGTCCAGTACTGGGGTCTCTGGCTGCTCTGCTGCTTCGTGTTGCAGGCTCTGTTCGCCTGGCTGATCGCGCGTGAGCTCGGCGCTGGCCGCATCCTCGCGCTCATCGCTGCCGGCTTTGCGCTGATCACCCCGGCTTACATGTTCCGCATCGAGATGCATCTGGCGCTCTCGGGCCACTGGACCATCCTGGCCGCGCTCTGGCTCTACACGCGTCGTACGGCGCCGCCGCGCTGGGCCTGGCCGCTCCTCGTGGCACTGACGGCGGGCATCCACGCCTATCTCCTCGCCATGGTGATGGCGTTGTGGCTCGCCGCTTTTGCCGAGCGCCTGCTCGATCGCCGCATGAGCTGGCGTGGGGCGCTCCTCGAACTGGCCGGAGGCGCCGGGGCGGCGCTGCTGATCCTGTGGGCGGCCGGTTTCTTCGTCAGCGGCACGACCGGGACCTACGGCTACGGCGCCTACAAGCTCAACCTGCTGTGGCCGTTCCTGACCTACAAAGGCTGGTCGCAGATCGTGCCCGACCTGCCTCACACCAAATACGACTACGAGGGTTTGAGCTTTCTCGGCATCGGCGTTCTCGCGCTCATCGCGCTCTCTATTGCGACAGGCGCCGTGGTGCAGCTGCGTGCTATCGCCAGCCGCCGCTGGATGCCATTGGCGCTGGCCCTGCTGCTGTTGATGATGTTCGCGCTGTCCAAGGACATCGCCTTTGCCGACCATGAGCTGTTCGCCATCCCGCTGCCCGACCCGATCGACAGCCTGGCCTCGACCTTCCGCTCCACCGGCCGCTTCGTCTGGCCACTGCTCTACGTCGTCACCATCGGCGCCGTGGTACTGATTAGCACCCGTTTGCGCGCGGCCTTCGCCATCCCCCTCGCGCTTGCTGCCGTCGTCGCGCAGGCCGCCGATTCCGGCCCTGCGCTGCTGACCTTCGCGGAACGGCTTCCGCCGGTCAGCGATCATTGGGAGAGCCCATTGCAGTCCCCCTTCTGGCAACGCGCCGCAGCCGCGGGCTACACCCGTATCCGCGTCATTCCGGTGGTCTCCAACCCAGGCACCGACTGGAAGGCGCTGGGCTATTTCGCCGCCACGCACGACATGGCGATCGACTCGGTCTATCTGGGCCGGGTCGACGCCGGCGATCTCGCTGCCCTGCGCGCCCATGAACAGCAGGTCCTCGACACCGGCGCCTTCGAGCCCGGCACCCTCTATATCCTCGACCCCAACAGCGCTCTCGTGGCGCAGCCCCATGTCGGTCCCGGCGACCTCCTTGCCCGCATAGACGATCGCATCGTCCTCGCCAAAGGCGGCGCTCACCTCGCTGATGGCCTCGAACTGGCCCCGGTATTCTAAGCGACGCCGGCTCGCCATGGACATGCGGTGCGGTTTGGGGCATGTCCGCGGCCTGACATGGCGCCCGCACCCCTCCTGACCCTGCAGAATATCCGCCTCACCCTCGGCTCGACGCAGCTGCTGGAGGATGCCGAGCTGTCGGTGCTGCCGGGGGACAAGCTAGCGCTGGTTGGCCGCAACGGCTCGGGCAAGTCGACCTTGCTGAAGATCGCCGCCGGCGAGATCGAGCCCGATGGCGGCAGGCGCTTCCTGCAGCCCGGCGCCACCATCCGCTATCTGCCGCAGGAGCCGGCCCTCAGCGGCTACGCCAGCACGCTCGACTACGCCGCCGCCGGTCTCGAAGCCGGCAACGACCCGCATCGTGCCCGCTATCTGCTGGAGCATCTGGGACTGCGGGGAGACGAGGATCCGCGCCGCCTGTCGGGAGGTGAGGCCCGCCGCGCCGCGCTCGCCCGCGTTCTGGCACCCGAGCCGGACATCGTGCTGCTCGACGAGCCGACGAACCACCTCGACCTTCCGGCCATCGAATGGCTCGAAGCCGAGCTCGCCAATCTGCGCTCGGCACTGGTGATCATCAGCCATGACCGCCGCTTCCTCAGCGATCTGACCCGCGCCACCGTGTGGCTCGACCGCGGGGTGACCCGCCGCCTCAACAAGGGCTTCGGCGCGTTCGAGGATTGGCGCGATACTGTCCTGGAGGAAGAAGCAACCGCCCGCCACAAGCTCGATCGCCAGATCGTGCGCGAGGAGCACTGGTTGACCTATGGCGTCACCGCCCGACGCAAGCGTAACGTCCGCCGCCTAGAGGGCCTGCACAATCTGCGCCGCGAGCGCCGCGAGCTGAAACGGCAGGTGGGAGCGGTGAAGCTCTCGGTGGCCGAAGCTGATGTATCCGGCAAGCTGGTGCTGGAGGCCGAGCGTATCACCAAGAGCTTCGGCGAGCGCCCGATCGTCGCCGATTTCTCCACCCGCATCCTGCGCGGCGACCGCGTCGGCGTCATCGGTGCCAACGGCGCCGGCAAGACCACGCTGCTGAAGCTGTTGACCGGCGAGCTCACGCCCGACAGCGGCCGTGTCCGCCTCGGCGCCAATCTCGAGATCGCCACCCTCGACCAGCGCCGCCGCAGCCTCGACCCGTCCGCGACGCTGAAGGAGGCGCTGACCGCTGGCGGCTCGGATACCCTCATCATCAACGGCCAGCCCAAGCACGTCGTCGGCTATATGAAGGACTTCCTGTTCACCCCCGAACAGGCGCGCACCGCGGTTGAAAAACTCTCCGGCGGCGAGCGCGGGCGTCTCGCGCTGGCGCGCGCCCTGGCGCTGCCCTCCAACGTGCTGGTACTCGACGAGCCGACCAACGACCTCGACCTCGAAACCCTCGATTTGTTGCAGGAGATGCTGGGCGATTATCCCGGCACCGTCATCGTCGTCAGCCATGATCGCGACTTCCTCGACCGGGTTGCGACCTCTGTGATCGTCGCCGAAGGCGAGGGCAAATGGACCGAATATGCCGGCGGCTATACCGACATGGTTGCCCAGCGCGGCTTCGGCGTCACCAAACCGGAACTGGAGAGGGCGCCGAAGGCCGAACGCGTCCCGGCCGCTCCGGCAGCGCCACCTCCCTCGCGGGCAAAGCTCTCGTTCAAGCAGAAGCACGCGCTGGAAACACTACCCAGGGAGATTGCCCGCCTCACCGCCGAGATCGACTCCCTGCAGGCGCGGCTTGCCGATCCCGGCTTCTATGGGCGCGACCCCGGCGGATTTGCCGCCGCCTCGGCCAGCCTCACCGCCGCCGAAACCGCCAGGGCCAAGGCGGAGGACGACTGGCTCGAGTTGGAAATGCTGCGCGAGGAAATCGAAGGCCAGCAGTGACCGCCGTCGCCGCTGAGCTAAAACGGAATTGCGGGAAGTTGCAGGATTTGCAGCGTCTCGGCCGGTTCGCCCTTGAGGCGACGGAGTAGCAATTCACCCATCTGCCGGCCGGCCAGCGCAATGTCCTCGCTGATCGCATCGACCTTCGGCCTCACCAGCGAAAAGATGCCGCTCATCTGCTTGGTAACGATGTCGGCGTCGCGGCCCACCTGCAGGCCGCTGTCGACCATGCCGGCGATCACCGCCAGCGCCACGGCGTCGCCGGGACACACATAGGCGTCGGGGGCGTCGCCCTGGGCAATCCGCGTCATCGTCAGCTTGCGGATCTCCTCCGCAGGATCGTCGAGGGTTACGCGCGTTTCGAGTTCGTAGCGCATGCCCGCTTCCGTGGCCGCCTGCACCAGCCCGTCGCGCAGGTGTCGGCCGAAAGTGAAGCGCGGGTTGGCGGAGATCATCGAAACGTGCCGCCGCCCCTTGGCTGCCAGCCGCTTCACCGCCTGATAGGCGAAGGTGAAATTGTCGTAGTCGACGAAGGCGTGTCCGCCGATCTCGGTGCGACCGTGGCTGACGAACGGGAAATTGCTCTCGAGCAGCAGCTTCACCCGTGCGTCGTCCGGCTCTGTGCGCGAAAAGATCACGCCGTCCGCCATGCGGTTGCGCAGCACGTAGTTGATTGGATCGAGCGGCGAGCCGCCACGCGCCGTTGGCGTGATCACCAGATGGTAGGGCGTGCCGCGGAAGGCCGAGCTCAGCCCGCTCACCATCGACTGCCCGAAATTGAGGATTTCATCGTGCGGATCGAGGATCAGGCTGACCACATGGGTGCGCCCGGTCTTGAGCCTTAGCGCCGTGCGGTCCGGCACATAGCCGATCTCGGCCGCAATCTTCTGCACGCGGGTGCGGGTTTCCTCGCTGAGCTCGGGGGCATTGTTGAGCGCGCGCGAAATCGTCGTGATCGCGAGCCCGGTCATCTCGGCGATCGTTCGAAGCGTGGGTTTGTCGGAACGCGGCGCGCCGCGCTTGGGCCGCGGTGCCGGCCGCGGGGCACGTTCGTCCAACCGATCCTCCCTCTTAGCGCCAGGCCGCCCTCTCGGCCCCGCGCCGCCATCATACATCGGCGGCCCGCAGCGAATGGCACTGATTTTCGTCCGTCTAGCTGACCAGAACATGCAATCGATTTCAAGTTCGCTGGGCTGAGAAGCCCGCGGCGAAACTTTCTCGCAAGCGTGATCGCTTTGGACAAACGTCGCCTTGCTCTCGCCCGCGAAACGGATCATGAGTGGGGCTGGCGAAATTATTCGCCGTCGCAGCGGCTTGCAGATTGGCGTTCGCGCCCTATCTCCAGGCCAGGTGTTTGGCCAGTGGCCCCAGGGCCCAGACCGGAAGGGACGAAAGAATGATCCGACTCGATCGCATCGCTGCCCATGCCGGGATTCAAACCAAACGCGTACACACCTCCGTAGGGTGTTTCCGAAACTGGCGAATGTGACCCCCGGGGTCCTCTGACCCGTCACTCTCGCGTCTCACAGTTCCACTAACACCCCGGTCGCCGGCATCCGGCGCCGACGGAGGCATGTCCCATGCAGCACCAGACTTTTTCGCGGCCACCTGCGGCCAAGCCGATCGCCATCGAGGTTGACGGCGAACCGTTGGGCGTCGTCGTGCCGGCGGGCGAGGGCTATCGCTTTCTCGCCGTCCGTCTCAACGCCTTTGCCGTCGACGGCAAAATCTTCACCACCGTGGAAGCGGCGCGCGATGCGCTGAGCGCCGTGGTGCACACCGACGCCGACGACTGATCGCCACTACGAGCCCACGCACTGTCGTGGCGGCGCGACCGAATCGCGCCTCACCAGCGGGCATTCGAGCTTTGTGATCGGATACCGCTTCTGCCCGGGATCTAACGGCTCGTTCAGCCGTTCGATCGCCCACTGTCCCATCGCCCGGTGCGGCAGGATCGAGGT
>JAEWCE010000271.1 GCA_023390785.1 Pseudomonadota bacterium | reverse complement strand
CCTCTATCCCCGGCCTCACCTCGAATTTCTCCTTCCCCCACAACCCCCAGCCAAATTTCCACCGTCCCTCGATCCACGCCCCTTCGGAGCGGGTGTACTCTCCACCCATCCGATCCGCTTGAGGCGGACATCGATGACGAGCGATGGCGGGTCGGACAGGCAGGCGCGGGGAGACGTCGTTCCCGTGGGATCAGCGGCGGCAGGGCGGCGGCGGTGCCGCGCGTCGATCGCCCGTCCTGAAATCCTGCCGCCCGCGAGGCGCACGGGCCTCGATAAAATAACCCAAGGGGCGTGTGCGTCTCGCGGGCTCCGTCCACCCTGCAACCGGAGGTGACCCCGATGGACGTCTGCGCACGCCCGAAATTCGGAAGTCCGTTCTACGGCCTTGCCGCGTGCTTGACAGTTGGGCTGCAACCGTCAAGTTTCCAGCCACGGGGTACGTACATCAGGGCCGGCAAGCGCCACGGCCCGACCCAAGGGAGACCAGCATGAAAACCATCAAGGGCCCGGCGATTTTCCTCGCCCAGTTCGCCAGCGACACGCCGCCGTTCGATACGCTCGATCACGTCTGCAAATGGGCTGCGGACCTTGGTTACAAGGGCGTGCAGATTCCGACCTGGGTCAGCGCCTATATCGACGTTGAGAAGGCGGCGACCAGCAAGGCGTATGCCGACGACCTCAACGCCGTCGCCGCCAGGAACGGCGTGCAGATCACCGAGCTCGCCAGCCACATCATCGGCCAGCTCGTGGCGGTGCATCCGGCCTACGACACCCTGTCCGACGGCTTTGCAGTCCCGGCGGTGCACGGCAACCCAAAGGCCCGGCAGGAGTGGGCGGTGCAGCACCTCAAATGGTGCGCCGCGGCCTCGAAGAACCTCGGCATCAAGGCGCACGCGACCTTTTCGGGCGGGCTTGCCTGGCCGTTCCTCTACCCGTTCCCGCAGCGCCCGGCCGGGCTGGTCGAGGAGGCCTTCGACGAACTGGCGCGGCGCTGGACGCCGATCCTCGACGAGTTCGACCGGCAGGGCGTCGACGTCTGCTATGAGATTCACCCGTCCGAAGACCTGCATGACGGGGTGACTTACGAGATGTTCCTCGAGCGGGTGAAGAACCATCCGCGCGCCAATCTGCTCTACGATCCGAGCCACTTCGTGCTGCAGTGCCTCGACTATCTCGAGTACATCGACATCTACCACGAGCGACTCCGGATGTTCCACGTCAAGGACGCCGAGTTCAATCCGACTGGCCGGCAGGGCGTCTATGGCGGTTTCCAGAGCTGGGTAAACCGCGCCGGCCGCTTCCGCTCGCTCGGCGATGGCCAGGTGGATTTCGCCTCCATCTTCTCCAAGCTCAGCCAGTACGGCTTCGACGGCTGGGCCGTGCTCGAATGGGAGTGCGCCATCAAGTCGTCCGAGCAGGGTGCGGCGGAAGGCGCGCCGTTCATCGCCTCGCACATCATCGAGGTGACCGAGAAGGCGTTCGACGATTTCGCCGCGGCGGGCACCGACAAGGCGGCCAATCGCAAGATTCTCGGTATCGCGTAGATGGCCAGGGTAGTTGTTAAGGACGCGGTCTTGGGCGAGCTGACGCCGCACTACTTCCCTCGGGGAGGCCAAACTAAGCCAGATAGATTTGGAAAGCTGGAGGGCTATCGTGTTAGCCCCTCGGGCGCCGGTCACAACAAGTCGGCGAGCGGACTTTACTACCGTTCGATGGACGACGTTGCTGACCATCTCTTGGCAAATCCCGACTGGGGAGTGCGGGTTAGTAAGCCGGGCATGCCGCCATCCCTGCGATACGAGGGGAAGTTTATCGATGGAAAACCGCTGTGAGGGATGGAGTCTTCTATGAGTGAGACTGGCGCACGCAAGATCAGGCTCGGCATGGTGGGCGGCGGCACGGGAGCCTTCATCGGCTACGTGCACCGCATCGCCTCGCGGCTCGACGGGGATTACGAGCTGGTGGCGGGCGCGTTGAGTTCGCGCCCGGAGGTGGCCCGGGAGTCCGGCAAGAACATCGGGCTCGCCCCCGATCGCATCTACACCTCGTACGAGGAGATGGCGAAAAAAGAGGCGGCGCGGCCGGACGGCATCGAGGCGGTGTCGATCGTCACGCCCAACAACGTCCATTACGGCCCGGCCAAGGCCTTCCTCGAAGCCGGCATCCACGTCATCTGCGACAAGCCGCTGACCTCGACGCTGGATGACGCCCGCAAGCTCGCGGCGATCAAGCCGAAGAACGGGGCAAAGTTCCTCCTCACCCACAACTACACCGGCTATCCGCTGGTGCGGCAGGCGCGCGAGCTGGTGAAATCCGGCGCGTTGGGCAAGATCCGGGTGATCCAGGCCGAATATCCGCAGGACTGGCTGTCGACGCCGGCGGACCCGGGCAACAAGCAGGCGGCGTGGCGGACCGATCCGAAGCGCTCCGGCGCCGGCGGCGCCATCGGCGATATCGGCACGCACGCCTACAATCTGCTGCGCTTCGTCACCGGGCTCAAGACCGAGGCCGTCAGCGCCGACCTGCAGAGTTTCGTCAAGGGCCGCAAGGTCGACGACAACGTCCACATCCTGCTGCGCATGCAGGGTGGGGCGCGGGGCATGCTGTGGGCGAGCCAGGTGGCCCCGGGCAACGAGAACGGCCTGCAGCTTCGCGTCTATGGCGAAAAGGCCGGGCTCGAATGGCGGCAGGACAACCCGAACTACATGTGGTTCAGCGAGCTCGGCAAACCCAGGGTGCTGCTGACCCGCGGCGGCGCCATCAGCCAGCCGCCTGCCGCCGCGATGAACATCCGCATCCCCGGCGGCCACCCCGAGGGCTATCTCGAGGCCTTCGCCACCCTCTACAGCCAGTTCGCGGCCGTCATCCGCGGCGAGGGCAAGGCCTATGCCGGCCTGCTGCCGACGCTGGCCGACGGCGTGGAAGGGGTCGAGTTCATCACCGCGGCGATCGCTTCGAGCAAGGCCGACGGCAAGTGGACCAAGCTCAGCGACGTCTGATACGTCTTACCTGTCGATGGGCGCCGCGTCGGACGCCCGTCGATAGGCACAGGCTTGGGGGATCGGACGCCATGTCCAGGATTGGTGACGTTTTCGCGCGGCTCGCCGCCGCGCTCGCAATGTTTGTCGCCCTGCAGTCGGCCGCGCTCGCCGACTACCAGTTGAACGACCGCGTGCAGGCGTGGGTCTCCGGCGTGTGGTACGATGGCACCGTCGTCGGCTTCGGCTCCGGCGACTATGCCGGCGAATACTATGTGCAGTTCGACCAGGGCGGGCGTTCCTACTACGTCAACGCCAACAATGTCCGGCCGCTGGGCGACAGCGCCACGCCGGTCGGGCCCGCGGTGCCCAGCGCCAGGTTCACCCCGGGCCTCTACGTGTGCCTCTACGCCGACCAGTATTTCGACCTCAGCCTCGGTGGCGACCTCACCTACCGCCAGACGAAGCCGGAACTCGAGGGGGGCGACTATGAGCTCGACACGGCGACGGGGCTGATCCGCTTCACCACCGGGCCCTATTCCATCGGCCAGTGGACCGCCGAGGTCCACAATGCGGCGGACCGGGCGGGCGTGCTCCTGCACGCCGACAAGGACTATGAGTGCCGCGCCGCCCGTTAGC
>JAEWCE010000154.1 GCA_023390785.1 Pseudomonadota bacterium | reverse complement strand
CCATCGTTGCGCCCGTGCCATTCCCGCGCCGCCCGCCCGACGTGGTTCGCCCGGCCCTGCCCAGGGCCACGACTCCGGCGCAGCCCACCGTCATCGTCGATGAGCAGGCGCTCGCGACCCAGCAGGCGACTCCCGTGATGCCGGACGAGCTCGACGTCGACGCCGGTCCGGTGCCGCCGGCCGGAATCGCCGACGACTGGCGCACCGCCCGCGAACGCCGGCTGTCGCGCTATCTCGAACAGAACGGGCTCGTCGACGACGCCTCGGTCGACGGGCGCTCCAGCGCCTCGGTCACGGTCGTGCAGCGGCCCTCATCGAACTACGATCCCGACGGCTTCTATCTGAGCGATGGCCCCAACAATTCGCGCGCGGCGCGGCGCGCCCGCATCGAGCGCATGCTGCAGGACGAGGACGAGCAGGAGTCCGGCTTCACCCTGTTTTGACCCTGGCGCCGCGGCCGCGTATATCGTGCGCGCCGTGATTTGGGAGCAGGGTGATGGCGTCCGTCTGGCAGCGCCTTAGCGACATTGTCGGGTCGGCAGGCGAGCGCACCGGCGTGGTGGGCTCGATCGTCAATCTGCTCGACCCGGACACCTGGCTGCCCGGCGGCCAGGACGCGGCTTTCACGCTGGCGCTGATCGCGCTGTCGGCGAAGATGGCCGTGTCCGACGGGGTGGTCACCGCGTCCGAAGTGCGGGCCTTCCACCGCACCGTCGATATCCCGCCGGGCATCGAGCAGCAGGTCGAGCGGCTGTTCACCCTGGCGCAGCGCGATGTCGCCGGCTTCGAGGCCTACGCCCGCAAGGTGCGCCGCTTCTTTGCCAACAGCCCCGACACGCTCGAGCACGTGCTAGACGGGCTGTTCCACATCGCCTCGGCCGATGGTTTCGTGCACGAGAGCGAGCTCGACTACCTGAAGCGCGTCAGCGACATCTTCGGCTTCGACGACGCGCGCTTCGAGCAGATCGCGGCCCAGCACGTGGTGCTCGACAGTGGCGTCGATCCCTATGTCGTGCTCGGGCTGTTGCCGGGAGCCGATCGCGAGGAGGTCCGCCGGGTCTACCGGCTGCTGGTCGCCGAGCATCATCCGGACCGGCTGATCGCCAAGGGCGTACCGGAAGAATTGATCGACGTGGCCACAGCACGCATGCAGGCCATCAACCAGGCCTACAACCAGATCATCAAGCTGCCGCCTCCCAGGTCGGCGGCGTGATCTGCGGCTTGACGCCGCCGGCTTTCCCCCGCACATAGCGCCGGCCAGTCGACCGGGTGGCCGCGCTCACAAGGCGAGGAAAGTCCGGGCTCCATCGAAATACGGTGACGGCTAACGGCCGCCGGGGGCGACCCCAGGGAAAGTGCCACAGAGAGCAGACCGCTCGCCTGAGGGCGAGTAAGGGTGAAAGGGTGCGGTAAGAGCGCACCGCGGACCGGGCAACCGGGACGGCACGGCAAACCCCACCGGGAGCAAGACCAAATAGGGATGACGCGGGTTCGCCCGGGCCGGTTTCGAGGCCAGTCGTCCGGGTTGGTTGCTCGAGAGGCGCGGCAACGCGTCTCCCAGAGGAATGGCCACCACGCTGGAGAAATCCAGCCCTACAGAACCCGGCTTACAGGTCGACTGGCGCTCGTCCTTAGGGTCTGCAGTCCGCCGTTCTGCGGCCATGTTTGCTTAATGGAATCTCAACCGCGTTCCGACAAAGTCGGGCGATGTTTTGTGTGCCGGCGTCTGGCCGGAATGAGGTTGAGTTCGGACATGGCCAAGCCGGATAGCGAGCACAGCCCGCCGCATGTCCCGGTGTTGCTGGCCGAAGTCCTTGCGGCGCTGGCGCCGCTCGCTGGCGCCCGCATCGTCGACGGCACCTTCGGCGCCGGTGGCTATTCCCGTGCCCTGCTCCAGGCAGGGGCGTCGGTGGTCGCCATTGACCGCGATCCCAATGTGCTGCCGTTTGCCGATGCGCTGGCGGCGGAATTTCCGAGTCGATTCAGCTTCGTGGCAGGCGCCTTTGCCGAGCTGGATGAGCTTGCCCAGGGCGCCGTCGACGGCGTCGTCCTCGATATCGGGGTCTCGTCGATGCAGCTCGACGAGGCCGGACGCGGCTTCTCCTTCATGCGCGAAGGGCCGCTCGACATGCGCATGGCAGCAGAGGGCGACAGCGCCGCCGATCTCGTCAACGGCCTCGACGAGACGACGCTGGCCAATTTGCTGTTCGCCTATGGCGAGGAGCGCAAATCGCGCCGTATCGCGCACTCGATCGTTGCCGCGCGCGCCGCCAGCCCCATCCGCACCACCGCGGAGCTGGCTCGCCTCATCGAGAAGGCCATCGGCCGCAAGCCGGGCGATGCGCATCCGGCGACGCGCAGCTTTCAGGCCTTGCGCATCGCGGTGAACGACGAGTTCGGGCAATTGGTCGACGGCCTGTTCGCCTCCGAGCGGCTGCTGGCGGAAGGCGGCCGGCTCGCTGTCGTCACCTTCCATTCGCTCGAGGACCGCATCGTCAAGCGCTTCTTCGATCCGGAGAAGGGCGCGCCGATGCAATCGCGGCATTTGCCGCAGGTCGCCGCCGAGGCGCCGCGCTGGGTCGACGTCGCCCGGGCGGTCAAGCCGGGCGCGGTCGAGATGGCGCGCAATCCTCGCGCCCGCTCGGCGATCCTGCGCTCCGGGCGCCGTAGCGG
>JAEWCE010000232.1 GCA_023390785.1 Pseudomonadota bacterium | reverse complement strand
TCGGGATCGGCGATCAGCTCGGGCCCGGTTCCGGTGAAGCGGTTGGCGCCCTGCGCCAGAACGAAACCCCTGGAGGCGAACGCCAGCGCCTGCCGCGCATTCTGTTCGACCATCAGGATGGCGACGCCCGCCTTGTTGACGGTGACGATGTGCTCGAAGATCTCGAGCACGTAGCGCGGGCTGAGGCCCGCTGAGGGCTCGTCGAGCAGCAGCAGCTTGGGCTTGCTCATCAGGGCACGCCCCATCGCCACCATCTGCCGCTGCCCGCCGCTGAGTTCGCCCGCGGGCTGCCGCCGCTTCTCCTTGAGCACGGGGAACATGGCGTAGATCTCGTCGCGCGTGCCGGTGATGTCGTCGCGCCGGGTGAAGGCGCCCATTTCGAGGTTCTCTTCGACCGTCAGCGAGGTGAAGACGTTCTTTTCCTGCGGCACGAAGCTGAGCCCCAGCGGCACCAGCCGGTCGGGCAGCGCATTGGCAATATCGTGCCCCTCGAAGGTAATCGAGCCCGAGGTGACCTTCAGCAGCCCGAAGATCGCCTTCAGCGTCGTCGACTTGCCGGCGCCGTTGGGGCCGACGATGACGCCGATGTCGCTCTGTTCGATGGCGAGGTTGACGCCGTTGAGGATGGGCGCGCCGCCATAGCCGCCGACGACGTTCTTGACTTCGATCAGGGGCATCTAGGCGGCTTCCACTGGGGCGCCGAAATAGGCCTCGATGATCTGCGGATTGGCGCGGATTTCGCGCATCGGGCCCTCCGCGATCTTTTCGCCCTGCGCCATGACGATCACCGGATCGCAGAGACGGCCGATCAAATCCATGTCGTGCTCGATGACGAAGAAGGTATAGCCGAGCTCCTGGTTCATGCGTTCGATATTGGCCGCCAGGTCCTGCAAGAGCGTGCGATTGACGCCGGCCGCCACCTCATCGAGCAGCACCACCTTGGCGTCGACCATCATCGTGCGGCCGAGTTCGAGCAGCTTCTTCTGGCCGCCCGAGAGATTGCCCGCCAGCTCGTATTTTACGTGGGCGAGCTTCAGGAAATCGATGACGTCGTTGGCCTTCTCGCGCACCTCGCGCTCGCGCGACCTGACCGCGCCGGGCATCACCCAGGTCTTGAGCAGGCTTTCCCCGACCTGGTTGTCGGGGACGACCATCAAGTTCTCCAATGCCGTCATGTTGGAGAATTCATGCGCGATCTGGAAGGTCCGCAGCATGCCGCGGCTGAACAGTTCGTAGGGCGGCAGGCCGGTGATGTCCTGCCCGTCGAAGACGATACGGCCGCTGTCGGGGACGATATTGCCGGCGACGAGGTTAAACAGCGTCGACTTGCCCGCGCCGTTCGGACCGATCAGCCCGGTGATCGAGCCGCGCTTCACCTGCAGCGAACACTCGTGCACCGCTCTCAGGCCGCCAAAGCTCTTGCTGACGTTCTGAACGTCGATAACTGCGTCGATGGTCACCCGGCCCCCGCCTGAATTTCGGGCCTCCCCGCCCGTCCGGCGCACTTAGCACATATGGGGCCGGTCGGGTCAATGTTGACCGTCCGGTCAAAATACCACGTCATCGCGGCTAGAAGGCCGCCAGCACCGCGTCGGCGGTCGCGTGATTGACCGCGAAGGGGATATTGTAGAGCGTCGCCAGCCGCGTCAGCGCCTTGACGTCGACATCGTGCGGCAGCGCGGTCAACGGGTCCTGGAAGAAGATCAGCGCGTCCAGCCGGCCCTCGGCGATCATCGCGCCCAGTTGTGCGTCGCCGCCGAGCGGGCCGCTGAGGAGCCGGGTGACGGCAAGTCCGGTGCCGTCTATCACGCGCCCGCCGGTGGTCCCGGTGCCCCACAATTCGTGGCGCGCCAGCCGCTCGCGGTTGTTGAGCGCCCAGGCGACCAGCTCGTCCTTCTTGTCGTCATGCGCCACGAGGCCGATGCGGGCCATGCAGTCCTCCGAGCCGATAGCCCTTGATAGCCGCTTAGCTGCGAAGTGCAATGGCCTCCACCAGGAGGATGGCGATGTCATCGACCGGGACCGCCTCGCCCGGCTCGAACGGGATCCAGCGCACCCGCTTGACCTTGCCGTCATCGACCAGCCGCGGGTGGTCGAGCAGCCGCCCGTCCGCGAACACCAGCGCGGCGTGCTCCCTGCCCGGGTAGACGCAGCAGAGATAGCCGAGCCTTGGATGCGTGAAGTTCACTGAGCCCCAGCCCAGCCGCACCGTCGCCACAAGGTCCGGTCGGATGTCGCGCAGGGTCGCGACCAGCCGGCGCGCCATGGCCGCGACGCCGGGCGGCCGGCGGGTCAGCAGGTCATCGAGGTCGCGATCGAAGCGGGACATGCGATGCTCTATCGCACATCCCTGTGTCAGGAGCTGTCAGCCTTTCGGCCTCAGAATTCTTCCCAATCCTTGTCGACGGCGGCATTGCCGTGCGCGAGATAGGATTTGGCGGCGGTCTTGACCCGCTCCTGCAGGCCCTTGATGCCCCGCGCGAACGCCTGTGCTGGCGCCGAACGGCCGCTCCGTGCCGGCGCATCCTGGCTGGCGATGGTAAACACCTCGACGATGCGGTCGAGTTCGGTGGCCTGCTCTTCGGTGCGCTCGATCGAGGCATTGGTCTCTTCGACCAGCGCCGCATTGTGCT
Source organism: Pseudomonadota bacterium (assembly GCA_023390785.1). GTDB lineage: Bacteria > Pseudomonadota > Alphaproteobacteria > Rhizobiales > Devosiaceae > Devosia_A. Next base: position 7,830 of record JAEWCE010000232.1, on the reverse strand, counting down.
GCGTCATCTCGTCCATGGTGCGGACCGCGGCGTTGACCTCCTCGATCGAGGCCGCCTGGTCCTGGCTCTCCTTGGCGATCGAATCCATCAGCCCGTTGGACGAGCGCGCGGCCGCCAGCATGGCTTCGAGCTTGCTCGCCGCCTCGGTGACCAGCTTGGAGCCGGTCTTGACCTCGGCGCCGGACTGCTCGATCAGCCCCTTCACCTCGCTCGAGGCCTGCGCTGCCGACTGCGCCAGCCGCCGCACCTCGACCGCGACCTCGGCAAAGCCCTTGCCCGCTTCGCCGGCCCGCGCCGCCTCGACCGAGGCGTTGAGCGCCAGCAGGTTGGTCTGGAAGGCAATGTCGTCGATCAGCCCGATGATATTGGAGATCTTGCCGGACGAGGCGGTGATGCGCTCCATGGCGTCCGTCGCCTTGAGCATGACCTCGCCGCCCTCCTCTGCCGTCCGCGTCACCGACGCTGCGACGACGCTCGCATCCTTGGCCCGCTGCGCGTTCTGCAGCACGGTGTTGGCCAGTTGCTCCATCGCCGCCGACGTCTCCTCGATCGTCGCGGCCTGCTTGGTGGTGCGCTCGCTGAGGTCGTTGGCGCCCGACAGGATTTCGCTTGTCGCCGTCTTCAGCGTCCGCGAGGTGTCCTTCAATCGCCCGACGATCTCGCCGAGCTTTTCGGCCACCGCGTTGGTGTCGGCCTTGAGCTGCGCGAAGGCGCCCTGGTAGTCGCCCTCGACCCGATGCGTGAGGTCGGTATTGGCCAGCGCCGACAGCACGCGCCCGGTTTCGCCAAGGCCGCGGTCCACCGTCTCGACCAGATTGTTGATCGAGGCGGCAATGACATTCAGCTCGCGATCGGGGAACTCGGCCTCGACGCGCTTGGAGAAGTCGCCGGCGACGGCGGCATCGACCACCTGGCCGAACGCCTGCTGCAGGGCCTGCATCATTGTGGTGCGCTCGACGCGGCGGCGTTCGGAGGCCGCCCGCTCCTCGTCGGTCATGTGGGTGATCTTGAGCGCATTCTCGCGGAACACTTCGACGGTGCGCGCCATCTCGCCGATCTCGTCGGAGCGGCCGGCTCCCTTGACCTCAACATCGAGCTGACCGTCCGCCAGTGCCTTCATCGTCCCGGTGAGCCGGGTGATCGGCCTCGTCACCGAGCGCGAGAACAACAGACCGCCTGCCGCGGCGACCAGCAGCAAGGCGCCGCCGACCAGCAGCATCCAATTGCGCATCGACACCACCGGGGCGAACAGCTCGTCTTCCGACTGCATCGCCACCACGGCCCATTTGGTGCCAGCGAACTCGAACGGCGCCGCCTTGGCGATCATCGCCTGGCCGCGGAAATCCGGGATGACGCCATTGACCGCCTGCCCGCCCGCGGCCGTCTGCACGATGTCGCTGCGCACCGGCGTGATCAGCACATTGGGATCGAACGAGAAGCTCGATTGCGTTCGCATCAGCCCGTCGGCGCCCACGATGACGGCCTCGCCCGACTGGCCGAGCCCATGGATCGAATGCATCTTGGTTGAGATGCCGGTGGCCGAAATCTCGAACATCAGCACGCCGTCGAGCGTCTTGCCCTTGTACACGGGCGTCGCCATGAAACTCTCGGGCCGGCCGGCCGGCTCGTAGAAGCTGAAATCGGCGAATGCCACCTCGCCTTCCTGCAAGGCGGCCGCCTGGCGCATCAGCACGCCAACCGGACCCTCCGACAGCGGATTGCCGCTGCCCTTGGCAAAGCTGGTGGCGAAATCGGCATTCTTCTGCACCGAATAGATCAGGATGCCCTCGGAGTTGAACAGCAGGACGTCCTCATACCCCTTCTGCTCGAGCAGATTGTGCCAGGTCGGATGGAAGCGCTTGTGCTGGCTGTCATAAGTGCCGCCGATGGCGCCCACGCCGTCGACCTTGGCTCGCTCCCACTGCGGATTGGGGTTGTTCTTGATATAGGCCATCTGCAGCACGTCCGAGCCTTTGCCCTGCACGTCCGCCTCGATGTAGGAGCGCGTCATGTTGTCGATCTGCGTGGCGGTATCGCCGCGCGCCGCAAACATGGTGAGATCGACCGAGATGTCCTTGAAATACGAGCCGACCTGGTCGGTCGCCGACTCGACCGACGCATCGAAGCTGCGGGCCCGCTGCTGCTCGACCGTCTGCAGCCCGATCATGTACGCCGCCGCGCCGATGCCGAGACCCACCACCAGCGCCGAGCCGATCAGGGCGAGCGGCAGCTTCTGCGCAATCTGGAACTTCGGCAAGGTGAGGGACATGGACGGTGGGCTCCCGTTTGGCGTGGGGAGCAAGAGGCAGCCACCGGTGGGCTCGCCCTGACCTCTCCCCCAGAAGGTCATGGTGAATGCGGCTGAAACTATACGCAGTCGCGGATGAACAAGTCCTTACGGGGCCCCGCGTACGACCCTGCGGCGCGGTGTCAGGTCAGCGCGCCGATCACCGCTTCGATGCGCTTCTTCATGGTGCCCGCATCGAACGGCTTGATGATATAATTATTGACGCCGAACGAGATGGCTTCCTTGACCTGCTCCTTGTCGGAACGGCCGGTGGCCATGATGAACGGCATGCTGGCGGTCTTGGGATGCTTTCGGATGACGCGCAACAGCGTCAACCCGTCGATATCCTCCATGTTCCAGTCGGATATGATCAACTGGACATTGGACTTTTCGAGCTTGCCGAGGGCGTCGCGACCGCTCTTGGCCTCGATGATGTCCTTGAAGCCCAGCTGCGTCAGGATGTACTTGCAGATGCCGCGCATCGATTGCTGGTCATCTACGATCAGAACGCTGACATCACTGGCCTTGGGCATCTACGCACTACCTTTTGGTGCCGGAAAACCGGAAACTCGACACTCGCGGCAACGCTAGGCAAAAAGCGTTACCATTTCTTCAATTGCGACCTGTGCCTTATGCCGCAGACTTCAACCTGTTGAGGGCCGCGGCGAGCTTGGCAGCGATCATTTCGATGGGTGCCTGCTCAACCACTGCACCCTCCTCGAAGGCGACGCGGGGCATGCCGTAAACCAGCGCCGATGCCTGCGACTGGCCGACCGTATAGGCGCCGGCATCGCGCATCAGCTTGAGGCCGCGTGCCCCGTCGCGCCCCATGCCGGTCAGGATGGCTCCGACCGCCATCGCCCCGACTGTCTGCGCCACCGATTCGAACAGCACATCGACGCTGGGGCGGTGCCCCGAGGTCAGCTCGTCCTGGCTCAGCCGGCACTTGAGCTGGCCGGAGCTGCGTTCCACCCGCAGATGCCAGTCGCCGCGCGCAACATAGGCCCTGCCCGGCTCGAGCGGCATGCGATCCTCCGCCTCGATCACGCCCACATCGCTGAGTTCGTCGAGGCGCGCGGCAAAGCGCGTGGTGAAGCCGGCCGGCATATGCTGGGCGATGACGATGGGCGGGCAGTCGGCCGGCATGTCGCCGAGCACCACGCGGATGGCTTCGACGCCGCCCGTCGATGCCCCGATGGCGATCAACGCCCCCGCCGGCGCGGCGGCGGTGCGCAGCTTGACCGGCGCCACGGGCTTCATCGTCTGCGCCCGTACGTCGGAGGTCGCGGCGGCGCGTACCTTCTCGCGCAGATTGGCGCCGAACGCCTCGAGCCCGCCGGCAAGGTCGGTCGAGGGCTTGGCGACAAAATCGACGGCGCCGAGCTCCAGCGCCAGCAGAGTCTCGCTCGCACCCTTGGTGGTCAGCGTCGAGACCATCACCACCGGCAGCGGATGCAGGCGCATCAGTTTGTCGAGGAACGCCAGCCCGTTCATGTTGGGCATTTCGATGTCGAGCGTGACCACGTCCGGGTTGAGCGCCTTGATCTTGGCCCGCGCATCGATGGGGTCTTCGGCGGTGCCGACCACGGTGATGTCACCGTCGCGTCCAAGCGTCCGGCTCAGCACTTCCCGGATCAGGGCGGAATCGTCGACGACCAGTACCCGAATGCTCATGCCGCGTCCTTCGCCCGCTCTACGCGGGACTGATAGATGGTCTTGCCGACAAGGCGGAACCCTGCCCCGCCGGCTCCGAGATTTTCCGAATGCCCGATGTAGAGGAAGCCGCCTGGCGCCAGGATGCGGCCCAGCCGGCTGAACACTTCGCCCTGCGTCGGCTTGTCGAAATAGATCGCGACGTTGCGGCAGAAGATGGCGTCGAACGGCCCCTTCATCGGCCACGCCGCCATCAGATTCAGTGGCTTGAACGAGACCAGCGAGGCCACCGTCTGGGGTACGCGCACCCGTCCGTCCCCGGCGCGCTCGAACAGCCGCGCCCGCTCCACCGACAGGCCGTTGAGCTCGCTGTCGGGATAGATGGCGGTCGACGCCTTGGCGATCACCGAGGTGTCGATGTCGGTTGCGAGAATCTTGAAGTCCCAGCGCCTGAGTTCGGGCCAGGCGGCGAGCAGTGACAGCGCGATGGTGTAGGGCTCCTGCCCGGTGGAGCAGCCGGCCGACCAGATGCGCAGGCGTTTCTGCGACTGCGACTGCCGCACCTTCATCAATTCCCCGACATAGCCGGTGAGATGCTCGAAGTGATGCTCCTCGCGCCAGAAGCGCGTGAGGTTGGTGGTCAGCGCGTTGACGAAGTCCTGCGCGTCGCTGGCACTGCCCTGCGTCTCGAGGAAGTCGAGATAGGCATCGAACGAGGGCAGTTGAAGTGTGCGCAGGAGGCGGCTCAGCCTGGCGATCACCAGCGTCCGCTTGGCGTCGGACAAGGAGATGCCCGCGACGTCGTAGAGTCGCTCCCGAATGCGCTCGAACTCGCGCTCGCTCAGGGCGAACTCGCTTTGCTCCATCATCCCCTGTTCACCGCCCTCTGCTGCCGGCGTGCCGGCAGGGTCAGGGCTCGCGACGCATCATCCTCGAGCGAGGCGATGTGCGTATCGAGCCGGCTGATCGCCCCACTGCCCTCGTCGAGGGCCCCGGCAATCATGTCGGTCTCATTGCTTAGATTCTCTAAATGTCCGGCGAGCCCGCCCAGAATATTCCTGAGCGCTTCGGCTTCAGACACGCCCGCCCCGGCCTGGGCGCGGCTGGTGCCGACGAGGTTGCGGATGTCGCGCGCCGTCTTCTGCGTCGACTGCGCCAGCATGCGGACTTCGTCGGCGACGACGGCAAAGCCGGCGCCTTTTTCGCCCGCCCGTGCCGCTTCCACGGCGGCGTTGAGGGCAAGGAGGTTGGTGCGGAAGCTCACATCCTCGATGGCCGCCACCAGCTTGTCGATCTCGGCCGTGGTACCGTCGACGCCGTTCACCGCCTGCGTGCTGCGCTCGGCCGCGACGGCCGCCTCGCCGACGATGTCGCGCACCTGCCGCTCCAGCGCCCGCGCCATTTTGGTGTGATCGCGGCCGCGCTGTACCGCCTCGCCCGCGACCGTGACACCGGTGCGCGTCCCCTCCGCCGCCTCGGCCATCGACACCACCGCGAGGCGGTATTTGTCGATGGCGCTGAGCACCGCCTCGCATTTGCGCTCCAGCGCCTCGCGCACCTCGAGATGCTCGTCGCGCTCCTCGGCCAGCGCCGCCACCAGGTCGGCGAGGTCGCGCACCTGTGGTGCGATCCCGGCATTGGCCCGCCGCATCTCCGGCGTCAGCGGCTCGCCCGCGACTACGCGGTTGAGGGCCGCAATGCCGAGGTCGAGGCTCTCGAGCCCGTCGCTTAGCGACCGCAATGCCGGCGAAGCCTGCAGGGCGCGGGCGTCGAAGCGGAAACTCGTCTGCCCGCTGGCCAGTGCACTCGCGAAGGCGTCGAGGTCGTCGTCGGCGATATAGGCGCCGGCCGGCACGAACTCGACCACGCTGCGCCCGGCGCCGGCGGTGCGATGCCTGGCGGTGTGGCGCGTGCCGGCAAGACTGACCAGCTCTTCTTCGGCAAAGCCGGCGGCGCGATAGCTGTCGCCCAGGAGCACATCGAGGCGTGCGCCCTCCACGGCACGCGGCTCTAGCGCGGTGAGGCCGCGGCTGACCCCGAGGATCTCGCCGTCGGGGCCGACCACCAGGGCCGGCTGCGACAGGCCCGAGAACGCCGCCTTGAACTGGGTTGCCCGCTCCAGCCGGCCGGCAAGGTTGGCCACGATCGCCTCGACGCTGACCCCATCGTGCAGGTCGCGCCCGCTGGCGGCGCCCACCGCCTGGCCGAGCTGGGCGAGCTTGCGCTGCACCGTCTTTTCCGCCCGCGCCGCGAAGGCGAGGCTGAGACCGATCGCGGCAACGGCAGCGATGAGGCAGGTCCCCAGTCCCAGCCAGCCGGGTCCGAAGGCGGCGACCGCACCCACCCCGGCGGCAAGGGCCGCGAGCCAGACGAGATCGACGATCAACGCAACCCTGGTGCGGCGCATCCGGACAGTCGGGGTGAAACGGGCAGGCCGACCCTAAAATCCGAATGGTTAACCAAACCTATATGCCGGCTGGAGCCGGTAAGATTTCGGTCAGGATGGCCGGTTTTCCACCGCCTTAGAACAGTTCGATGTCGTCGCTCGAGGGCTGCCGCGGCGCAATCGCCTGCGCCCGGCGGCGGCCCACGATCGACAGTTCCTCGCGCGCCACGCTGGACGCTGCCACCGAGTCGAGACGCCTGACGAAAGCCCGTCCCGAATGCGGCTTGAACATCACCCGGCGGGCATAGCTGCCGCCGACGTCCTCGCTGGCGATGACGTAGCCTTCGTTGACCAGGAATTCGTGCACGAATTCGATGTTCTTGGCTCCCACATCGGTGAGGGCCGAATTGATCAGGCCCCCGCCGAAGATCTTGATCTCGAGGTTCGCCTTGCGACCGCTCCCGCGCGTCAGCACCTTGTTGATCAACTGCTCCATGGCGAAGGCGCCGTAGCGTGCCGAGGCGCCGTAGCGATCCCGCGCGCTGCCCGAGGGCTCGGCCAGAAGGAAGTGGTTCATGCCGCCGACCTGCGCCTCGACGTCACGGATGCAGGCCGAAACGCACGAGCCGAGGATGGTGGAAAAGGTCAAATCCGCCTCGCCGCCCACCAGGCAGTCACCCTGATGAATCGTGGTCACCACGCCGCGATCGAACGCGGGTACGCTGGCGCAAGCCTGCTGCATGGTCTTTTTGTGCCGCCCCCTGACAAGGTTGTCATCACGATAGAGCAGGAGTCCTTAGTGAACTTCTAACCAGTTTCGGCAACCATTACGCATAAGGTGCGATGCATAAGGTGCGCCGGCAATAAGAGCTTTAGACTTCTGCCGGTATACGTAGTGGACTTCCGGGGGTTGGGCTTTCAATGTCGCTGCAGAAGCTTGCACGTGAACTCGACGAAACCGCGCGCCAGACGGCCGCGATGGTCGATGGCATCACCTACGCCCTCGAGATTCTGGCCGACACGTCGCTGAACTGCGAAGCCTCCAAGAAAGAAGCCGTGGCCATGATCGTCAGTGCCCTGCAGGGCCAGGACCGCATCGAGCAGCGCTGCCAGAACATGGCGCTGGCTGTGCGCCAGTTCGCCCTGCTGCCGGCCACTGCGCCCGACTCCGACTACGACGAGATCTGGGCCAATCTGGTGCTCGACGAATTGCGCGTGCCCGCCCTGCATGGCGTCGCCGCGACCCCGTCCAACGGCGACGTCGACCTGTTCTAGCGGCGCGCGCCTCATAGAACGAAATTCCGGGCGAGCGGACGCGTCCACCGGCCCGACCGGCGATGTCAAAGAGCAGCGCCGCATCGAGATGCGGCATGGCGCGGCTCCGCTCCCGGAGCCGGTAGTCGGCGTGAAATGAGACCGGAGCCTCGCCACGCGACCGGGATTTGCGACCAGGTCCTGCCTTCGACCAGCCTCTTGACTGCGGCGCGCGAGGAGATCGTCGAGA
>JAEWCE010000149.1 GCA_023390785.1 Pseudomonadota bacterium | reverse complement strand
GCTCTATTGGGGCGAGATCGCTTGGGAGCGACCTGCCGATGCCGGATATTCTAGACTACTGCAAGGGCCGCAAGGCCGAGACGTTCAAGTCGGGCGCCATCCTGATCACGGAGGGCGGCAACGAGCGCAAGCTGTTCGTTCTGGCCGAGGGCCAGGTCGAGGTGCTGCGCAAGGACACGCAGGTCAGCTACATCGAAGAGCCCGGCTCGCTGTTCGGTGAAATGAGCGTTCTGCTCGACATGCCGTATTCGGCCACGGTCAAGGCGCTGTCGACGGTCAAGGCCTATGTGATCGATGATCCGATCGAGTTCCTCGGCAGCCAGGCCGAGATCGCGCTCGAGCTCGCAGCGCTCCTCGCGCGCCGGCTCTACTACACCACGTCGTATCTCGTGGACCTGCAGCAGCAGGCGGCCGGCCGGCGCGAGGATCTCGACCTCGTCGACAAGATCCTGGCCCAACTGGTGCAGTCGCCCGACGAGCCCAAGGCGCGGAAGCGGAAGTAGCTCCCCCACCTGCCCCGGCCTTACGCCAATCCCTTCGCCCTGAGCACCACGTAGATCATCGCCGCATAGGTGAGCTGGTGGGTGAGCTGGTCGATGCCGTGCAGGGCCCAGAAGCGCCGCGGCCGGCTGTCGACATGCACGCCCTTCGAATAGTGGATCTTGGCGAAATCCAGCGCGTAATGGACCACGAATTCGGCGACCAGCAGGCTCGCTGCCAGCCAGAGCGGCGTGGCACAGGCGAGCAGTACCAGGAACGACAGGCCGGCATGAATACCGGCGTGCACATAACCTCCGGGGTGGCGCAGATCGCCCTTGCCGCCCAGCATCCAGCCGGGCTGCATGAAGTAATCGGCGACATAGTGCTTGATTTCGAGGCCGATCAGCAGGCCGAAGAAAATCGCCGTCATGCTTGCTCTCCGGCCCCCCAGCCGAAGCCCGCCCGCCTGGCGTGCGGGTCGGAACCGTCCCCATTGCGCAGCGACCATCGCAGCAAGCCGCGAGCGGCGCAAGCGCCGAAGATTCGACGCAATGGGCTCTAGAATGCTATCGTTCAGCCGCCGTTCAGGCGCGGGGTGAGAGGTCGCGGGCGCCCATCGGGCTCAGCTCTTGAGGGTCACTATGCGCAGGTTGATTGCAGGCGTGGTCGCGGCCGTTCTGGCTGCTGGTCTGTCGGGCCCGGTGTTCGCCGACGCCGCGGCGGGCAGCGCCAAGGGCGTCAACCCTGCTGCCGCCGCAGATCTCGGCGGCGCCGAGCGCACGCTGGTGGTCGGCTCCGACATCTTCATCGGCGATCTGGTCAAGACGGGGCCCAAGGGCCAGGTGCAGATCCTGTTCGCCGACAACACCAAGCTGGTGGTGGGGCCGCAATCGGCGCTCAAGATCGACGATTATCTGCTGCGCAACGACGGCAGCGCCGGCAAGTTCGCCGTCGACATGCTGTCGGGGACGTTCCGCTTCGCCACCGGCACCGGCCCCAAGTCGAGCTATCAGCTCAACACGCCCACCGGCACCATCGGGGTGCGCGGCACCGAGTTCGACGTCTTCGTGTCGCCTGCCGACGGCTCGACGATGATCCTGCACTACCTCGGCACGGTGATCTTCCGCGCCAAGGGCGAGAGCAAGTGGACGACGTTGCACGACCTCTGCACGCTGGGGCAGATCACCAGTCGCGCCGCGGTGCTGGGCAGCTCCAAGGTCACCACCGGTGATTTTCGCGCCCAGCTCAAGCGCGAGTTCCGCTATGCCGACAACCAGTCGCCGTTGCTCCGGCCGTACTGGTTTGCCCGCGCCTATGAGTGCCTGCACAATCCGCCGGATGCGACAACGCCCCCGAGCCTCGGCGCGCCGACGACCGAGGCCGTTCCGGTTACTCCGATCGGGATCCCGCCGCCGCCTCCGCCGCCGGTGCCGGGCAAGCGCTAACCTGCTTCGCCGGGGGCTGCGGCCCCCACCCCCGGCCCCTCCCCGCAAGGGGGAGGGGAGCCTGACTGCGGCGGCCTTCGCGATTTCCATCACTCCCGGTTCCTCGGGGAATGCCACGTCGTAACACCTGTGCCGGCGGTTCCATCGCCCCCCTCCCCCCTGCGGGGAGGGGCCGGGGGTGGGGGCGACACCCACCGGCTAGTCTGTGCAGCATTTGCGGGACCCCACGCGCCGCAGTGCCCGACCTGATCGCATCTAGAACGCCGGTCGCCTTCTCGGACCTGATCGGCTACAACAGCGCATGATCGGTCGCAGGCTGTTGCCGACTTTGCTGGGCCTTTGCCTCGTGGCGCTGCTGGCGCTGCTCAGGCTCGCCGACCCGCTGCCGGTCGCCACCATCCGCGATCTCGGCTTCGACTTCGAGCAGCGCCTGCTGCCGCGCGCCGCCGCCGACGCGCCGGTGCGGGTGGTCGATATCGACGAGCCGTCGCTGGCCAGATACGGGCAATGGCCGTGGCCGCGCGCCGAGCTCGCGACGCTCACCCGGCGGCTCGAGGAGCTCGGCGCCGCCGCGATCGGCTTCGACGTGCTGTTTCCCGAGCCCGACCGGCTGGGCGGCGACAACGATGCGCAGTTCGCCGCGGCGCTCGCCGCCGGCAAGACGGTCCTCGGCTTTTCCCTCGCTCCCAATGCGCCGCCGCTAGCGACGCCGCCCAAGGGGGGCTTTGCCATTTCCGGCAGCGATCCGACGCCGAACCTGCCGGCGCTTCCCGGTGCCGTGGGGCCGCTCAGGCAGCTGGCCGACGCCGCGTCCGGGCTCGGCAGCCTCAGCCTCGATAGCGCCGATTCGGCGGGTGTGGTGCGCGAGGTGCCGCTGCTGTGGAGCGACGGCACGCAGCTCTATCCGGGCCTCTCCATCGAGACACTGCGGCTGGCGCTGGGGATAACGACGCTGGTGGCGCTGGGCGACACGCGCGGCGACGGCACGCTCGAGGCACTGAAGCTCGGCCCGTTCACCGTGCCGACCACGCCCTCGGGCGACATCGTTCTCTACGACAAGCTGCCCGATCCGCACGAGGTGATCTCGGCGGCGGCGCTGCTCGGCGACGACTATCATGCGATCGCCGACCAGATCTCCGGGCGCATCGTGCTGGTCGGGACATCGGCCAGCGGCCTGCTCGACCTGCACGCCACGCCGCTCAGCCCGGCCCTTGCTGGGGTGCGCATCCATGCGGCGGTGATCGACCAGATCGTCTCGGGCAGCTACCTCACCCGCGCCGACTGGGTGCAGGGGCTCGAGATCCTGGTGTTCATCATTGCCGGGGCGCTGCTGGTCGGCGTCGTGCTGCGGCTCGGACCGATCGCCGGGCTGGCGCTGGCGGTGGTGCTGATCGCGGCGATGATCGGCGGCGCCTTCGCCGGCTTTGCGCTCAGGGGCTGGCTGCTCGATGCGACGTTCCCCGCCATCGGCGCGCTTCTCACCTATGGGGCCATGGTCTACGCGCAGTTCTCGCTGACCGAGCACGACCGGCGCGAGCTGCGCCGCGCCTTCGGCTATTACGTGTCGCCGCAATTGCTGGCACGTATCGAGCGGCGCGCCGACCAGCTCAAGCTCGGCGGCGAAGCGCGCGAGATCACGGTGATGTTTGCCGACATGCGCGGCTTCACCAGCTTCACCGAAGCGCATGCGCCGACCGAAACCTTCGGCATGCTCAACCGGCTATTCGGGGCGCTGGGAGCCGAGATCGTCACGCGCTCAGGCACCATCGACAAATTCATCGGCGATTCCATCATGGCGTTCTGGAACGCGCCGGTCGATGTGGCCGATCACGCGCGGCGCGCCTGCGAGGCGGCGCTTGCCATGCGCGCCACGCTGGAGAGGCTCAACGGCGATGAGCAGCTCGACAGCATCGCCATCGGCATCGGGCTTTCGACCGGCGAGGCGCTGGTGGGCAATATGGGGCTCGAAAGCCGCTTCGACTATTCGGCCATCGGCGACACCGTCAATGTCGCCTCGCGCGTCGAAGGCGAGAGCAAGCTCGTCGGCTTCGACATCGTGGCCGCCGATGCGACGCGCCAGGCCGTGCCCGATCTTGCCTGGCTCGAGGCCGGCACGGTGCACCTCAAGGGCAAGTCGGCACGGCTGCGCATCCACATCCTCGTCGGCGATGCCGCGCTGGCGCAGCGGCCGGACTTCAAGGCGCTCAGCGCCGCACATGCCGACTGGCTAGCGGGCACCGGCGAGCTGTCGCACTGCGTTGCGCTCGCGGCGGGCGTAGCGCCGCGTCTCATTCGCTTCTACGAGCTGGCGGCGGGCCGGGCGGACGACTTCGCGTCGCCGGCATAGGCCAGCCGCATCTCGTCGATCTCGCCCAGCACGCGATGGAAGTCGTTCCAGTCGTCGTGCTCGGCGATGGGCGCCCACAGCGCCTCCATCTCGTCGATGAGCATGGTGCGCGGCACCGTGCGGGCGAAATACGGATGCTCGAGATTGGCGCTGCCGGTCGCCGCGTAGGACGCAAGCGCCTCGCGCACCGGGGCGAAGGCCTCGCTGGCATAGGCCTCGGCTGCCGGACTCTTCGCCGCTCGCTCGGCACTCAGCAGGCCGCCGCGCCAATCGAACCAGAATTGCTCGTAGCCGATACGGCTCGCGTGCAGGAAGCCGAAGATTTTGACCAGCAGGTCGGAGTCGTGCTGGTCGCCGCGTGGCACCAGCGCCAGACGACGTAGAGCGGCGCTCCACATGGCCCGCTGGAAGGCCGGCCAGAACCGGTTGAGCGCCGCTTCGAGGCCGTCATGGCTGCCGAGCGGCAGCAGCACTTCGGCCAGCCGCGTCAGATTCCACGCCAGCGCGTCGGGTTGCCGGCCGAAGGCGTAGAGGCCGTGCTGATCGAAATAGGCGGCGGTGAAATTGGGATCGTAGCTCGGCACGAAGCGCCAGGGACCGTAGTCGAAGCTCTCGCCGGTGATGTTGATGTTATCGGAGTTGAGCACGCCATGCACGAAGCCCGCGGCGATCCAGTCGGCGCCGGTCGCCGCCACACGCTCGGCCACGGCCGCCAGGAACTTTTCGGCCCGCGCATTGTCGCCGGGCGCGGCAACTCCGGGCAAATAGGTGGCGAGCGCATAATCGAGCAGGCGGCTCAGGTTGCCGGTGTCACCGAGAAAGCCGAGGCGCTGGAAGGTGCCGATACGCACATGGCTATGGTTCAGCCGCACCAGCACGCTGGCGCGCGTCGGCGATGGCTCGTCGTTGCGCTCGAGCTCTTCGCCGGTCTCGATCAGGCTGAGGCTCCTGGAGGTGTCGACGCCCAGGGCTTCGAGCATGGCGGTCGCCAGCACCTCGCGCACGCCGCCCTTCAGCGTCAGCCGGCCATCGCCCATGCGCGACCACGGCGTCTTGCCCGAGCCCTTGGTGCCGAGGTCCAGCAGGCGCCCGGACTCGTCGTGCAGCTGCGCGAACAGGAAGCCGCGGCCGTCGCCCAGGTCGGCGTTGTAGGCCTGGAACTGGTGGCCGTGATAGCGCAGCGCCAAGGGCGTCGTCAGCGAGCCGGGGATGGGCACGAAGCGACCGAAATGGTCGAGCCAGCGCGCGTCGCTCAGCGTGTCGAGCCCGACGCTGGCCGCCGCCCGCTGGTTGCGATAGCGCAGCGTGAGGTTAGGAAACTGCGCAGGAGTGACCTCGTCGTAGAACTCGGCGCCGAGGGAGAGATGGGAAGTGGAGGGTTTGAGGATCATGCCTCGACCCGCAAGTTGGCAGTCGGGCCCTCCCCTGCGG
>JAEWCE010000143.1 GCA_023390785.1 Pseudomonadota bacterium | reverse complement strand
CCCCCCCCCCACCCCCCCCCCCCCGCCGCCGCCCCCCCCCCCCCCCGCCGGAAACTGGTCGCGGCCGAGCTTTTCCGGGTCACTGACGGCGAAGGCGCCGAGCCCGTGCTTCATTTCGATGAGGCCGGCGTCGCGCAGGCGCTGGTAGACCTGGGCGACCGTCATCGGGGCGATGCCGAGCTCCGAGGCAAGCTGGCGTACCGACTGCAACTTGGTACCATGGGCAATGCCGCCGAACGACAGGGCGTAGCTCAAAAGCCCGTAGAGCTGCGAGCCGACCGGCACAGGCAGCGACTTGTCGATGCTGTTGGCGTCGATAGGGAACACGTGTTCTAGTTCCTCGATACACGTGGACCGTATCTGGCCTGTTCCATGATGGCAATGGGGTGCCGCGCACCCATAGTCCAGGGCTTGGCAACGCCCCGCTCCGCGTGCAAAGAATGACGCAAGGCACTCGAAACGTGCAGAATGACGCGATTTGCGGCGGTTTGCTGCAAGACGCAGCCGCGTGTCGTTCGACGTGCCCGACCCGTTGACCGGTGTACTGTGACACTAGGTCAGTTGGGCAGGGATGCAGATATCGGGAGCGCCAGCATGCAACTCGGACTCGAACTCGCCCGGCTGACCGCCGGCCTCGACAAGCTTTATCGCGATGTGCCGCGCACCGGCAGCTTCCTGGATCGCGAGGGGCTGATCCCGGTGGCGGTGGCGCAGGTCGAGCCGTACCTGCTCAAGGATTATGGCGAGGCGCGCGACCGGCTGGAATCGCTGCAATCGCGCATTCCGGCAGAAGCCCCGAGCGCGCTGCGCAAGGCGTACCTGCTCGAAATGGTCGATTCGCTGCTGGCTCTGCTCGATACGTTCGAGAACCGCCAGATCTCGTACGCGGAACGGCTGCGCCGGCAGATGCGTGTCGACACGCAGACGGTGAGCGACGAGATACTCGACGGCTACCGGGCGACCATCCGCGGCAATCTCGACGAGCTCGGCTACCGCGGCGGCTCGCTGGCGGAAGATGTCGCGCGGTTCGAACGGGACAGCATCGTGCCCCCCGACAAGGTGCTCGACACCATGGCCGAGTACACGCGCGAGGCGCGGCGCCGCACGTCGGAGACGATGTACCTGATGAACGATGAATGGATCGAGCCGGTGCGACTCGATGATGTGCCGTTCACGGCCTATTGCGATTATCCCGAGCGCAAAATGCGCTTGAATCTGGCGTTCCCGTTCACCCGCTCCAGTATCAAGCATCTCGCCTGTCACGAGGCGTTCCCCGGCCATCTGGTGCACCTCGCGCTGCGCCAGCGCTACGTTGCGGAGGGCAAGATGCCGCTCGACGGCGCGCAGGTGGTGACGAGCTCGGCCTCGAGCGCCCTGTTCGAAGGCATCGCCGACAATGGCTGGTTCTTCCTCGACTGGATCAACACCCCGGAAGACGTTGCCGGCATGACGCTGGAGCGGCTGCGCGCGGCGCTCCGCTGCAATGCGGCGTGGATGCTGCATGTCGAGGGCAAATCGCCGGACGAGGTTGCGCCCATCATCGCCGAGGCGGGCTATCAGGATCTCGACACGGCCAAGGGCCGGATCGCTTTCCTGCGGCATGGCCTGCGGGCGCCGTTCGTCTACGGCTACTGGTGCGGCGACACGTCGGTGCATGCCGTCTGGCAGACGGTGCCGAAGGAGAGGCGGGGCGAGTTCTGGGCATACCTCTATGGCAACATGCACACGCCTGCGACGCTGAGGGACTTCTGGCAGGCGTGACCATGTCACTCGCGCAGCACTGGCAGCCGTTCATGGATCTGGTCCGGGCCCCAGGAGACGTCGACCGCCTCTTCGGCTTCGTTGCCGATCGGGTCGATGAGTCGATCGGCAGCAAGCTCACGACGGCGACGCTCTTCGACGTGGGCGCGGGACGGCTGCGCCGCGTCTTCACGCAGAATGCGGAGGCGTACCCCGTCGGTGGCTACAAGCCGATCCCGGCCAACAAGTGGACCGACATTCTGATCGGACGGCACGAGGTCTACACGGCGTTGACCATCGAGGCCATCGCCGAGGATTTCTTCGACTGGAAACTCATCCAGTCGCTCGGCTGCGAGTCCATCGCCAATCTGCCCATCGTCATTGGCGACCAGACCATCGGCGCGTTCAACCTGCTGCACGAGGCGGGCCACTACACCTCACAGCGGCTCCGCCCGGTCGCGGACATCATGCCCTTCGCGACCATGGCCTTTCTCGCGCTCTGTCGCGACGAGCAAGTCCACCTGGACGATCAATAGTGGTGGGCCCGGCAGGACTCGAACCTGCAACCAGACCGTTATGAGCGGTCGGCTCTAACCATTGAGCTACAGGCCCCGCGCGCGTCATAGCAGGCGATGGGTTAAGGGCAAACGAAATCAGCCGTTGCGGGCGGCATCCTCGATCTGGGCCAGTTCGGCCTCGGCCCTGAGGGCCCGGTCGCGCCAGTCTTCGATGGTGAGACCGTCGAGGCGGGCGGGGGCGACGGGCGCGGGCGGCGCGGCATCAGGATCGGGCGCGACGTTCATCAGCCGGGCATGCAATGCCTTGATATAAGCCTCGTCGTCCGGATCGAGCCCGCCCTGCCGCCAGGCCTCGAGCATGCGGTTGAGCTCGAGCGTGGTCTCATCGTTCATGTCCCCGCGGGCCAGAAGTTCTGCAATGAGCTGATCGACCTGCACGAGGGGTCCTTTCACTGGAGCAACTGCGCCGGACCATAGCCGAGCGCCTCCGCGGCGCAAGCCCTCAGGCCCGGGGGAACGGCTTGCTGAGGAATTTGGAGCCCTTGACGCCGAAGCGCCAGGGCACCTCCACCGCCTTGCTGATGCCGATGCGCGGGCCGACGGCGACGGTCACGGCGGGCCGGCGCGGCAGCACCAGCGTGAAGGGCGGCGCATCGAGCATGCGGCCGTCGAGCGCGCCGGTCACTCCGAGTGCGGCGCAGAGCTTGCCGGGGCCCGAGCACAGCGTCCGTACATCGTCGAGGCGGCGCCGCTGCCGCATGATGTCGATCCCGTCGGTCGGCTCGAGCGCACGAATCAGCACCGCGCTGGCATTGGCGCAGACGAAATTGATGCACCAGTGAATGCCGTACGAGCGATAGACGTAAACCCGCGGCGGCCCGGCGAACATGGCAGCGTTGCGGGGCGTCGGGCCGCGGAAGGAATGCGAGGCCGGGTCGGTCGGATGATAGGCCTCGACCTCCACGACCAGGCCGCCCACGCCGTCGATCAGGAACTTTGCGCCGAGCAGGGCAGGGGCGACCAGCGCCGCCTCGCGGTCGAGGAATCGGGTGATGGAGGTGGTGGCCATGCCGTCTTATAGCAGGCCGCGGCGCACGATCTCGGCCACCGTGTGGGCGCGATTGCGGGTACCGAGCTTGTCGGCGACATTGTCGACGTGCTGGTTGACGGTGCGCGCCGACATGCCGAGCTGCGCCGCGATCTCGACCGAGGTCAGCCCGACGGCAGACAGCTGCATCACCTCGCGCTCGCGCGGCGTCAGCGCCACGGCGCGTTCGTCCGGCGTCGACAGGCGCGCGGCGCGCATGTGTGCGAAGGCGCTATAGGAGGCGAGCTGCAGCCCCAGGTGCTGCTGCGGCGTCAGGGTGGGCGTGCCGCAAAAGCCCGCGATGCCCACGAGCTCGCCGTTCTGGCTGATCGGAACTGCGGTCACGTCGACCACGTCATTGGCCTCGCAGGCGGCGCGCAGCCGATCAGATCCGCCGCCGAAGCGGCCGGAATCGTAGATCACGACGCCCGTGGTCTCGAGCGTCTTGGCGAACTCGCGCGGCGACGGCCGGAGGTCGCCGGCAAAATAGCTGCTCCACCAGCCGCGGCGGTTCGGGTCGGTATCGAGGACACGCTGCACCGCGGTCAGGCGGCCGGCATATTCGATGAGGTAGGCGCTGCGGAAGCCGAAGCGGGTCGCAAGCTGGTCGAGGATGCGGACAATGTCCGTATCGTTGCGCGCGGCGCCCAGCGCCTTGAGGACCCCCTCGATGATATCAAGCATCTAAGCAATCCGTCCGGTCGCCCGAACGGTCTTTGGTCTGAAACGACTTCACCCTAAGCGGATTCGGCGCCCTGTCACCCAGAGATCGTGAAAAATCACAGGGCGATTTTTCACGGGCAGAAAACTTGCATGGTGACTTCAGCCAATGCCAGTTTTCTCGCTGTAATTGCTGCCGATTTTCACCCTGTGCCGAGTCTGCCATACACGGCATCGGTCCTCGAGAGCATTCCCAGGCGATCTTCTCCCAGCCTTCGGGGACCACCAGCTTCCTGTCCCCAGTCGGGATTCTTGTCGTGACGCAGCCGCAAACACCTCCCGTTCCAGAGTTCGATCCGGAAAACCCCTATGCGCTCACCTCGGTCGAGCGGCAGGTGGTGGACCTGCTGATCAGCGGGCTCACCGGCGACGAGGTGGGCGACCTGCTCGGGCTTGACCGGCGCCGCGTCAGCATCGTCCGCGCCAGCGCCATGCGCAAATACGGCGCGCGCAACGGCATGCACCTCGCGCATCTGGTCGAGATCACGCGCCACCCGGTGGCGACGGACGACCTGGTAGTGCTCGAGGACGTGCCGTCGGGGCTCGGCGCTTAAGCCGGCCAAGGCTTGCAGGCCGCGGCCTGCCGTGACAAGCAGGCGTCCCCAGCAGGGAGGCCCTTCATGCCCAACAGCCTAAAATTCGGCACCAGCGGCCTGCGCGGCCTTGCCACCGACCTCGTCGGCGCGGAAAGCCGGCGCTATACAGCCGCGTTCGTCGCGCATCTGAGGACACGCGGGCGGGTGACCGAGATGCTGGTCGGGCGCGACCTCCGGGCGAGCAGTCCGCAGATCGCGGCTGCAGTGATTGCGGCCATCGCCGGCAGTGGCGTCCGCGCCATCGATTGCGGCGAGTTGCCCACCCCGGCGCTGGCCTACGAAGCATTGCGCCGCAGGGCCCCGGCAATCATGGTAACGGGCAGCCACATCCCTGCCGATCGCAACGGCCTCAAATTCTACACCGCGGCCGGCGAGATCGACAAAGCCGACGAAGCCGGCATCCTCGCCGCGCTCGCTCCGGACCACGAGGGCGGCGGGCAGGCGACAGCCGAGCCGGAGGCACTGCGCCGCTACCGCGCGCGGTACGCAGGCATGCTGCCGCATGGTGGGCTGAAGGGCTGGCGCGTCGGCGTGTGGGAGCATTCGTCGGTGGCGCGCGACCTGCTGGTCGACCTGCTCGACCACTACGACGCCGACGTGGTGGCGCTCAACCGCTCGCACGACTTCGTGCCGGTCGACACCGAAGCGGTCAGCGCCGACACCGCCACCGAGCTTGCCGGCTGGGTGCGCGCACACCAGCTCGATGCGCTGGTGTCGACGGACGGCGACGCCGACCGGCCGCTCATGGTCGACGAGACCGGCGCGCAGGTGCGCGGCGACACCATTGGCATCCTCACGGCGAAATTCGTCGGCGCCGATACCGTGGTGACGCCCGTCACCTCGAACTCCTCCATCGAGGACACCGGCGATTTTCACCGGGTCATCCGCACCAGGGTCGGCTCGCCCTATGTCATCGCGGGCATGCGCGAGGGCCAGGGCACCGTTGTCGGCTTCGAGGCCAATGGCGGGGTGCTGCTGGGCAGCGACGTCACGATGAATGGCAGCACGCTCACCGCGATGCCGACGCGCGACGCCATGCTGCCAATCCTGAGTGTGCTCGGCGCCGCGCGAAGGGCGCGACAGACGCTGTCGCAACTGGTGGCAACGCTGCCGCCGAGGGTGGCTCGGGCCGACCGGCTCGAGCACGTACCGGCTGAAAGGAGCGCCGCGCTGATGGCTTTGCTCGAGCGCGATGCCGCCGGGTTCCTCGCACCGCAGGGCACGATCGCAGCAACGTCGACGCTCGATGGAATGCGGTTCCAGCTCAGCAATGGAGATGTCATCCACTACCGCCCGTCCGGCAACGCGCCGGAGCTGCGCTGCTACACCGAGGCGGCGACCGCCGAGCGCGCCGACGCGCTCCTGGCCTGGGGCCTCGAGGCCGCGAGGCGGGTGGTGCGGTAGAGCTTTCCATCCGGTACTTTCTGCCCCCGGACCCCTCCCTCTGCGGGGTGAGGGCCGCATGCACCGGCTCCGATGAAACTTACCCCCGCGCCGCAACGAACGCGGCGGCGCTGGCCATGATGATGCCGGCGGTCTTGTTCATGCGCCGGATGGCGCGGGCGCTGGTGAACAACTCGCGCGCCCAGGCGGCGAGGGCGGCGTAGCCGGAGCCGATGGCGAGCAAGACAACCACCACGATGCCGGTCAGCTCGACGAACCCGAGCGCGGTGATCGGATGGTCGAGCGGCACCACCGTGGGCAGCAGCGCCAGGTAGAAGACGATGGTCTTGGGGTTGCCCATGGTGAGGGCGAAGCCGGAGAGGAAGGTTCGCACCCACGGCTCGCGCTGGCGTGGCCCGAGTTGTTCGCGGCCCGGCTTCGCCGTCCAGAACTGCCAGGCGATATAGAGCAGGTACACGGCGCTGCCCCAGCGCACGATCACGAAGATCGGGCCGAAATAGGTGGCAATGGCCGCGAGTCCGAACAGCGCGAAGACGAGATAGATGAGGTCGCCGACGAGGATGCCGATGATCATCGGCACGGCGCTGGCAAAACCCCCGCCCAGCGCGCGGGCGACGATGGCGGCGACGCCGGGCCCGGGGACGAGCACCGCGACGACGTAGGCGACGGTAAAGGCGAACAGGGTGAAGAGGCTCATTTACTGCGCCTCGGATGATGAAGATGACGCGGGCGCGGTATCCGGGGGCGCGCTTGCACTCTCCGGCGCCGGGCAGCGCGCGAGGACGATCGGGTAGCCGCGCTCGCGAGCAATCACGAGAATATCTTCGGAAGGCCGATAAATTTGCACCACGCCGTTGGTCAGGCTGAGCAGCAACGCGCGTTGCTGGTCCGCTGCATCGCCGGTCTTGGTCGGACCGAGCCCGACGGCATCGAAATAGGGCTTGGGATCAGTGTGCTCACCGAAGGTCGAGCCGGCGATCAGCGTATATTGCTGGGTAAAATTGGCACCGTTGAGGTTGGTGGTGACGGTCAGCGACAGCGGATCGGCCGATGCCAGGGTCACGGCCGCCGGGCTCTTGCAGAACCTGTCGGTGTCGACGCCGTAGGTCTCGATGCCCGTGCCCGGTTGCGGGCCGTTGAGGCGCACCCAGTTGCCTGCGATGCGGCTGAACACCTTGTCGCCGACATGGGCCGTCAGGAACTCCTGTTGCGACAGTCCACCGGCAAAAATCGCATAGGCATCGTGCGCCTGGTCGGCAATGGACGGCGCAGCGACGGCAGGGCTTGCAAGGGCAACCAGGGTCAGGCACAGCGTGGCACGCATCGTCGACTCCATATGACGGGCGGCGACACTAGTTTGTTCATATTGGCCTGGGAAGCGGCCACGCGGCGGCGACCCGGCGGCTTACAAATGCTTAATGTGCGCGCGTTTGGCGCATATAGTAGGATAATTCAATGCTCGCGTCGTTGCCCGAACTCGACCAGGCCTGGCACCTGCTGAGCCAGCAACGGTTCGCCGAGGCGACGCGGCAGGCTGCTGCCGTCCTTGCGCGCTTTCCCGACAATGTCTCGGCGCTCGCCTGCCACGCGATGGCGTCGTGGAAAGCCGATGGCGACATCGCCGAATCGCTGGCTGAAATCCAGCGCGCCGTGGCGCTGGCGCCGGGCGAGGCTTCGATCCGGCACAATCTCGCGACGCTCCACGCCTCGGCAGGCGACATCGAGGCGGCGGCCGAGCAGTTCGAGGCGGCGCTGGCGATCAAGCCCGACGACACGCTGGCCTTCTACGGGCTGACGCAGAACCGGCGGTTTGGCGCCGAGAGCGAACTGGTGCGCGCCATGGTGGCGCTCGATGCCGATCCCGGGCTCGATCAGACGCGGCGGGAATTTCTCAACTTCGCGCTCGCCAAGGTGTACGACGATCTCGGACTGCCCGAGCGCGCCATGGCGCATGCGATGGTGGCCAACCGGCTCGGCGCGGGCCCTTTCGACCTCGGCGCAGAGGGACGTGCGCTGGATCAGTTGCGCGACCTCGCGGCGCTCGATGCCTTCCGTCGCGCCCGCGAC
The DNA here is from genome assembly GCA_023390785.1 of Pseudomonadota bacterium. Classification (GTDB taxonomy): domain Bacteria; phylum Pseudomonadota; class Alphaproteobacteria; order Rhizobiales; family Devosiaceae; genus Devosia_A. The sequence goes on along the minus strand of JAEWCE010000143.1, from coordinate 16,433 downwards.
AGCGGGCATCCGTCGACGGTACCGCTGTTCATCGTCGGCATGCCCCGCTCGGGCACAACGCTGGTCGAGGCGATCCTGGCGCGCCACCCCGACGTCTTCGCGCTGGGTGAATCCTCGCTCATGGCGGAGCTCGAATATGTCGGCTTCTCGCGCATCGCCAATTCGCGGCGTGACGGCGGCCGGCACGAAATGATGCTGGGCCTCGATCGCGACTGGCTGCGGGCCAATGCCGAAACCTGGCTCAGCTATGTCACGACGCGCGCCCGGCGGCCGTTCAGGATCGTCACCGACAAGCTGCCCGAGAACGCGGTGCGGCTCGGCCTCATCCGGCGGTTTTTCCCGCACGCCCGCGTCGTCCATGTGCGGCGCCATCCGCTCGACACCGGGGTGTCGAATTTCTTCCAGCGGTTTTCGGCGGGGCAGGGGTTCTCCACCCGCCTCGACTGGATTGGCGTGAGGAGCCGCCAGGTCGCCGACAGCATGGCCATCTGGAAGACGGCGCTCGATATGCCCATCCTCGACATCCAGTATGAAAAGCTGGTGACGCATCCCGAGACCGAAGCGCGTCGCCTCGTCGCCTTCGCCGGACTGGGCTGGACCGACGCCTGCCTCCGCCCCGAGCAGGCCGGGCGCAGCGTGCTCACCGCCAGCCAGTGGCAGGTGCGCCAGCCGATCAACACCCACTCGATCGGTCGCTGGCGCCGCTACGAGCAATGGCTCGGCCCGATGGTCGAGGCCATGGGCGGTCACGCGTGGATCGACGCCCAGATGACGGCGTGATCAGGCCAGCGTCGCCAGCCGCTCGAATAGCAGTTCGTAGAAACCATCGGCGTCGCCCGAGCGCAGATAGTTGACGTTGCGGGTGCGGCCGGTGACGCCCCAATAGTCGACCACCGTCATGCCGCGCGTCAGTTCGCTGCCGGTCTCGATGGTGACATTGACGTGCCGGCCCTTGAACAGGTCCGGCTTCAGCAAATAGGCGATGACGCATGGGTCGTGCAGCGGACCGCCGTCCCAACCGTATTTCTGCTCATCGAAGCGTTCGAAGAATTCGAGCATTTCCGCCGTCGCGGTGCCGGTGCGGTTGCCCAGCCCCCGGAAGCGCTCGACACGGGCCTTGGTGGTCAGCATGAAATGGGTGACGTCGAGCGGCACCTGGGTGATCGGGATGCCGGAGTGGAACACGACATCGGCCGCCTCGGGGTCGACGTAGATGTTGAACTCGGCCGCCGGCGTGACGTTGCCGCCCTCGAACAGGCCGCCGCCCATCAGCACGATCTCCTGCACGCGATCGCGGAGGTCGGGCGCCTTGATCAACGCCATCGCGACGTTGGTGAGCGGACCAAGGGCGCAGATGGTTACGGTCTTTTCCGGCTCGCGCCGGATCGTCTCGATGATGAAGTCGACGCCGTGTTGCCCGCGCAGCGTGATCTTCGGTTCCGGCAGGTCGGGGCCGTCGAGCCCGGTCTTGCCATGCACGTATTCGGCGGTGACCAGCTTGCGCCGCATCGGGCCCTCGCAACCGGCATAGACCGGGGTGTCGGTCTTGCCCGACAGTTCGACCACCTGGAGGGCGTTCTTGGCGTTCTGCCGCAGCCCGACATTTCCGGCGACGGCGACGATGCCCAGCACCTCGAGCTCGGCCGGCGAGCCCAGGGCCAAAAGAATTGCCACGGCGTCGTCCTGACCCGGATCGGTGTCGATGATGATCTTGCGGCGCATGGGCGTTGGTCTCGTTGCTTCGGCTGTTGATTCCGCCGCGGAGCATATACCGGGCCAGCGCCGCGAGGGAACGAAACCGGCGGTCGGGCCTTCTTGTGGGCTGGAGGGAAAATCTTGGCCATCAGAGCGTCACGTCAGGCTGCAATTCCCAAATCGATGTCCGCCTCGCAATTCGAGCGGGTGATGACCGTTTCGGTGCGGCTGGCGCTGCTCGCCATCGGCGCACTGGCGCTCATCACGGCGCTGGCTCTTGGCCGGGCGATCCTGGCGCCGATCGCGCTGGCTGTGGTCGTCGGGCTGATGTTCGGTCCGGTCGCGGACGGCCTCGAACGGCGTGGTGTGCCTCCGGCGCTGTCGGCCGGCGTGGTGGTGCTGCTGTTTCTCGCGGCCATCGCCGGCGCCGCAGCCATGTTCGCACAGCCGCTGAGCTACTGGATCGCACGCGGACCGATGCTGTGGGAAAAGCTGCAGGCACAACTCGTCAATTTCCGGGCGCCGTTCGAGGCGCTGGGCGCGATCCAGGACCAGCTCAAGGGCGTGTTCGGCGCCGAGGCGGCGATGACGGTCAAGGTGCAGGATGGCGGTCCGGTGCAGGACGTGGCGCTGATGGCGCCGGCCATCCTTGCCGACGCGCTGCTGTTCCTTGCCGGGCTCTATTTCTTCCTCGCCACCCGCCACAACATCCGCATTTCGGTGATGTCGCTCTGCTTCTCACGCCGGATGCGCTGGCGCGCCGCGCACATCTTCCGCGACGTCGAGCTCAAGGTGTCGCGCTTCCTGATCTCGGCGGCGCTAATCAATTTCGGCGTCGGCATCGCGACGGCCGCCGCCACCTATTTGCTCGGCCTGCCGTCGCCCCTGTTGTGGGGCACATTGGCCATGGTGATGAACTTCATCCCCTATGTCGGGCAGGCAGTGATGTTCGTGGTGCTGTTCGCGGTCGGACTCGGCACGCAGACGAGCCTTCCCGGCATCTTCCTGCCCGTGGTGGTGTATGCCGCCATCAACCTCACCGCCGACCAGATCGTCTTCCCGCACCTGGTGGGCAAGGCGCTGACGCTCAACCCCTTCATCATCTTCGTTTCCATCGCGTTCTGGCTGTGGCTGTGGGGCCCGATGGGCGGCTTCATCGCGGTGCCGACGCTGCTGGTGCTGCAATCGCTGATCATGCACATCTTCCCCACCACGCAGAACCTGCCGCGCATCGTTGCCCGCAAGCTCGAGGAGCGGGCGGCCGCCGTGGCAGCGCCGGTCGAGCCGGAACCGCCGCCGATGCCGGTGGAGGAAACGAAGAGTAAGGCCTCATCCGGCGGCCCCGCGCCGCGCAAGAAGCGCGTGGCGCGAAAGGCAGCTAGTCTCCCGACGCCTTGACCGCAGCGCAGCGGCCACGCATGTCTTGAGCCCCAGCAAATGAGGCGGGCATGGCGGGCGAGGCGATTGCGCACGGAACCGAGGTCGCGGTGGCGGCGGCGAGCAGCATCGACCTGATCCAGGTCGTGGCCTTGCTGGCGGCTGGCGTCATCGCCGTGCCGATCTTCAAGCGTGCCGGCCTCGGCTCGGTGCTCGGCTATCTCGCTGCCGGCCTTGCCATCGGGCCGTTCGGGCTGAGGCTGATCGCCGACCCGGAGGCGATCCTCCACGTCTCCGAGTTGGGTGTGGTGCTGTTCCTGTTCATCGTCGGGCTCGAAATGGAGCCGAGCCGGCTGTGGAGCCTGCGCAAGCAGATCTTCGGCGTCGGCGTGCTACAGGTGGCGCTGTGCGGCGCGCTGCTGACCGGGGCAGGGGTGCTGCTCGGTTTCCCGCCGGCGGTGGCGTTCGTTGCCGGCATGGGGTTCGTCCTGACCTCGACCGCCATCGTCATGCAGCTGCTGACCGAACGCGGCGAGCTCGCTGCGCCGCCAGGGCAGCGGATCGTCTCGATCCTGCTGCTTGAAGACCTCGCCATCGTGCCGCTGCTGGCGATTGTCGCGCTGCTGGCGCCGCGCGCCGCAGATGCCGCCGGGGCGACGCCGGTATGGCTCGCCATCCTCATCGCCGTCGGCTGCGTCGCGGCGCTCAATCTCATCGGCCGCTGGGTGCTCAACCCCTTGTTCCGCATCCTCGCCAATGCGCAGGCGCGCGAGGTGATGACGGCGGCGGCGCTGCTGGTGGTGCTGGGCGCGGCACTGCTGTTCCAGTTCGGCGGGCTCAGCATGGCGATGGGCGCGTTCCTCGCCGGCGTGCTGCTCTCCACCTCGACCTTCAAGCACCAGCTCGAGGCCGATATCGAGCCGTTCCGCGGCATCCTGCTCGGGCTGTTCTTCCTCGCCGTCGGCATGTCGCTCGACGTCACCATCGTCGCCCAGAACTGGCGCATGCTGATCGTCACGGTGATCGCCTACATGGCAATCAAGGGCGGCGCGATCTTCGTTCTGGCGCGGCTGCTCAGGTCCAGCTTCGCCGAGGCGCTGGAGCGGGCGCTGCTCATGGCGCAGGGCGGCGAGTTCGCCTTCGTGCTCTATACCACCGCTGCCGCCTCGGGCCTGATCAGCGCCGACCAGCAGGCGGTGTTCTCGGCCACCGTCATCATCTCGATGGTGCTGACGCCGCTGACCATCCAGGCGCTACGCCTGCTGCCGCGGCCGCAGCAGTCGATGGACGGCGTCGAGGAGCCCGAGGGGCTCAGTGGCGACGTGCTGGTCATCGGCTTCGGCCGCTTCGGCCAGATCACCAGCCAGGCGCTGCTCGCCAAGGGCCACAAACTCAGCCTGATCGACACCGACACCGAGATGATCCGTGTCGCCGCGCAGTTCGGCGCCAAGGTCTATTACGGCGACGGCACGCGGCTTGATATCCTGCGCGCCGCCGGTATCGAAAAGGTGGACCTGGTGGTCATTGCGGTCGATAAGCGCGCCGACGCGCTGAAGATCGCCGAGCTGATCCATGCGGAGTTTCCGCTGGTGAAGGTGATGGCGCGCGCCTTCGACCGCGGCGCGGCCCTCGATCTGGTCAAGGCCGGTGTCGACTACCAGATCCGCGAAATGTTCGAGTCGGCGCTGGTGCTCGGCGGCGAAGCCCTCCGGCTCCTCGGCTCGTCCGACGAGGAGGTGGCCGATGTGCTCGACGGTGTGCGCGAGCGCGACCGCCAGCGCTTTGCGGCGCAGCTCGTCGGCGGGCTGCGCGCCGGCCGCGACCTGCTGCTTTCCAACGCGGAGGAGCAGGCGCGCGAAAGTGGTGCCGTCACCGGTCCCTCCGAGCCGGTCATGCTCGACCCCGCCCCGCAGAAGGCCGACAGCTAGGAGCGGCCACCGTCACGATCACCCTGGCCAGTCGGGGGGCGGCGCTCAGCCTCGGGTGGTGGAAGTCGAAATATTGGCGAGCCGGAAGAACGTCGTTCAACTCAGTTGCATCGTCGGTGATGACCAGCGCCCGCAAGGTGCCGCGCCCGCGGATCGGTGAACCGCCACAGCGAGAAGCGGCCGCCGGGCCATCGGGGCGGGGAGCAGCGGGGTGATCAGGTAGCCGGAGATGACGAAGAAGATGTCGACGCCGACGAAGCCGCCCGGCATGCCGCTCCAGCCGGAATGGTAGATCAGCACCGGGACGATCGCGAGGCTGGGCAGTCCGGTCGATCTCCCGTTCCCTGGGCAGGTTTCAGGACGCGTTCCGGCTGGAAATCTGGTGTTTCCACACGCTCATAGCCGGATCGGCAAGGCCCGGCAAAGCCGCGGGCGCGGGGCTTCCAACGGATTTGGATTGATGCAATGGTGCTCGAACTAGAGGGGAATACATGGTCATGCTGAACGGATTGCGTCATGCCGCAAAAGCCTATCGTCCTGGACGCCCCTACGCCGGAGAAGCGCGCCGTCACGGCTGAGGCCATTCAGGCAGAAATCCTTGAAAAACTTACATATTCAGTGGGCAAGGACGCCATCGTGGCGCGCCCGCACGATTGGCTCCGCGCCACCATCCTCGCCATCCGAGACCGCGTCATCGACCTGTGGATGGAATCGAGCCGCAAGACGTGGCGCACCTCGGAAAAGCGCGTCTATTACCTGAGCCTCGAATTTCTCATCGGCCGGCTGATGCGCGACGCGATGAGCAACATCGGCATCATGGAGCCGGTGCGGCAGGCGCTCAAGAACTTCAATGTCGACCTCGGCGACCTGATCAACCTCGAACCGGATGCGGCGCTGGGCAATGGCGGGCTTGGCCGGCTCGCCGCCTGTTTCATGGATTCGATGTCGACGCTCAAAATCCCGGCCTACGGCTACGGCATCCGCTACGCCAACGGCATGTTCCGGCAGGAAATGAGCGAGGGCTGGCAGGTCGAATTGCCCGAGGATTGGCTGGCGCATGGCAATCCGTGGGAATTCGAGCGGCGCGAATCCACCTACGAGATCGGCTTCGGCGGGCAGGTGGTGCCGATCCAGGAACCGGACGGCACGACCCGACTCGAGTGGCGGCCAGCCGAGCATTTCCTCGCGGTGGCGTTCGACACGCCCATCGTCGGCTGGCGCGGGGCGCGGGTGAATACGCTCAGGCTATGGAGCGCACAGCCGGTCGACCCGATCTTCCTCGACAAGTTCAACTCCGGCGACCACATCGGCGCCCTCGAAGAAAGCGCTCGCGCCGAGGCGATCACGCGCGTGCTCTATCCTGCGGACTCCACGCCGTCCGGCCAGGAGCTGCGCCTCAGGCAGGAGTTCTTCTTCTCGTCCGCCTCATTGCAGGACATCGTGCGCCGGCACCTGCAGCAATATGGCGACCTCACCTCGCTGCCCGACAAGGTGGCGATCCAGCTCAACGACACGCATCCGGCGATCTCCATCGCCGAGCTGATGCGCATCCTCATCGACATCCACGGGGTGAAATGGGCGCAGGCCTGGCCCCTGGTGAGGGCCACCTTCGGCTACACCAACCACACGCTCTTGCCCGAAGCGCTCGAAACCTGGCCGGTGGGGCTGCTGGAGCGGCTGCTGCCCCGGCAGATGCAGATCATCTACGCCATCAACGCCGATGTGCTGGCCGAAGCGCGGACCCGCGCCGGCTTCAACGACCAGCAGATCGCGGCCATCTCGCTGATCGACGAAAACGGCAGCCGGCGCGTGCGCATGGGGCAGCTTGCTTTCGTCGGCAGCCATTCGATCAATGGCGTGTCGGCGCTCCACACCGAGTTGATGAAGAAGACGGTGTTCGCCGAGCTGCACAGGCTCTATCCCGAGCGGATCAACAACAAGACCAACGGCGTGACGCCGCGGCGCTGGCTGATGGAGTGCAATCCCGGCCTCACCCGGCTCATTTCCGAGCGTATCGGTCCGGCCTTCCTCGACGACGTCGACCAGCTCACGCTGCTGGACAAGCACGCCGACGATCCGGGCTTCCAGGAGCAGTTCGCCGCGGTCAAGCGCGCCAACAAGCAGCGCCTCGCCGAGGTGATCAAGGACCGGCTCGCCTTCACCGTGTCGTCCGACGCGCTGTTCGACGTACAGGTCAAGCGCATCCATGAATACAAGCGGCAATTGCTCAACGTCATCCAGGCGGTGGCCCAGTACCAGGCGATCAAGGCGCACCCCGAGCTGACCTGGGTGCCGCGCGTCAAGGTCTTCGCCGGCAAGGCGGCGCCCAGCTACTGGAACGCCAAGCTCGTCATCAAGCTGATCAACGACGTCGCCCAGGTGATCAACAACGATCCTTCGGTGCGCGAGCTGCTCAAGGTGGTGTTCCTGCCCAACTACAATGTGTCGCTGGCCGAGATTGTCATGCCGGCCGCCGATCTGTCGGAACAAATCTCGACCGCAGGACTTGAAGCGTCGGGAACTGGAAACATGAAGTTTGCGCTTAACGGCGCGGTGACCATCGGCACGCTCGATGGTGCCAACATCGAAATGCTCGACGCAGTCGGTAAGGACAACATGATCATTTTCGGCCTCACCGCCGAGGAGGTTACGGCCAAGCGCGCCCGGACCGAGGTGCCGCGTGCCGCGATCGACGCCTCGCCGGCCCTGCGCGAGGCACTGGAGATGATTTCCTCCGGCGTGTTCTCGCCCGACGATCCCAATCGCTACCGCGACCTGATCGGCGGGCTCTACGATCATGACTGGTTCATGGTGGCGCGCGATTTCGACGCCTATGCCGCGGCGCAGAAGCAGGTGGACGGCCTCTGGCAGAACCGCCGCAAATGGTATTCGATGGCCATCAGGAATACCGCCCACATGGGCTGGTTCTCCTCGGACCGGACCATCCGGCAATATGCCGAGGACATCTGGGGCGTGCCGGTCGGTCAGGCGTTGGGGGCGTAACCGGTGGAGAAGTGGCAGGCCCATCCCGATGAGGTCGAGCAGATCGTCAAGGGGCAGTACGCGAACCCCTTCGCGATCCTTGGCCTGCAGCAGCCCTACGGCATCTGGGTGGCCCGCACCTTCATCCCGCATGCACAATCGGTCGAGGCGTTCACACGCGACGGCAGGCCGCTGGGGCAGTTGCTGCGCCGCGACGAGGCCGGCTTCTTCGAGGGCAAGGTCGACGTCGAGCAGCGCCAGCCGATCCGCTACCGCGCCCGCAATGACGGCGGCGAGTGGGATGTGTTCGATCCCTACAGCTTCGGTCCGGTGCTGGGGCCGATGGACGATTACTACATCAACGAGGGCACGCACCTTCGTTTGTTCGACAAGCTCGGCGCCCACGCGATGGAGTTCGAGGGCGTGCCGGGGGTGCACTTCGCCGTCTGGGCGCCCAATGCGCGGCGCGTCTCGGTGGTCGGGCCGTTCAACGACTGGGATGGGCGCCGCCACCCGATGCGCAACCGCATCGATACCGGCGTCTGGGAGGTGTTCATCCCCTCGATCGGTCCGGGCACCATCTACAAGTACGAGATCGTCGGCCCCGACGGGACGCTCAGGCCGCTCAAAGCCGATCCCTTCGCGCGCCAGTCGGAGCTCAGGCCGAAGACCGCCTCGATCGTCGCCGATCCGACGCCGTTCGAGTGGAGCGACGGCAAGTATATGGAGGCGCGCAGCAAGAAGGACTGGCGGCGCGCGCCGGTCTCCATCTACGAAGTGCATCTCGGGTCGTGGCGCAAGCGCGCCGACGGCCACTTCATGAGCTACGACCAGTTGGCCGAGCAGCTCATCCCCTACACCAAGGACATGGGCTTCACCCATCTCGAACTGCTGCCGGTGTCCGAGCACCCGTTCGATCCGAGCTGGGGCTACCAGCCGACGGGCCTCTATTCGCCCACCTCGCGCTTCGGCGAGCCGGCGGCGTTCAAGCGCTTCATCGACGCGGCGCACAAGGCCGGCCTCGGCGTCATCCTCGACTGGGTGCCGGCACATTTCCCGACCGACGAGCATGGTCTGGCGCAATTCGATGGAACGGCGCTCTATGAGCACGCCGATCCGCGCCAGGGCTACCATCCTGACTGGAACACGGCGATCTACAATTTCGGCCGCCAGGAAGTGGCGTCGTACCTGGTCAACAACGCGCTCTACTGGTTCGAGGAGTTCCATGTCGATGGCCTGCGCGTCGATGCGGTAGCCTCGATGCTCTATCTCGACTATTCACGGCAGCCGGGGCAGTGGGTGCCCAACCAGTTCGGCGGCAACCACAATCTCGAGGCGGTGGAGTTCCTGCGCCGCGTCAATTCCGAAGTGTATCGCCTGCATCCGGGCGTGATGATGATCGCCGAGGAGTCGACCGCCTGGAACGGCGTGTCGGCGCCGGTGCATGCGGGCGGGCTCGGCTTCGGCTTCAAGTGGAACATGGGGTTCATGAATGACACGCTGCGTTACATGGCCCGCAACCCCATCCACCGCCGCTACCACCACAACGACATGACATTCGCCGCGCTCTATGCGTTCAGCGAGAACTACGTGCTGCCGCTCAGCCACGACGAAGTGGTGCACGGCAAGGGCTCGCTGATCGCCAAGATGAGCGGCGACGACTGGCAGCAATTCGCCACGCTGCGCGCCTACTACGCCTTCATGTGGGGCTGGCCGGGCAAGAAGTTGCTGTTCATGGGCCAGGAATTCGCGCAGCGCGAGGAATGGAACGAGGCAAAGGGCCTCGACTGGTGGCTGCTCGACGCCGGCATGCACGAGGGGGTGCGACGGCTGATCATGGACCTCAACAGCGCCTATCGCGAGCTGGCGGCGCTGCACGGGCGCGACAACGAGCCCGAGGGTTTCGAATGGCTGATCGGCAACGACCATGCCAATTCGGTGTTCGCCTGGACGCGGCGGTCGAACGGCTCGAGCCCCGTCGTGGTGATTTCCAACATGACGCCGGTGCCGCGCGAGAACTATCGGGTGCCGATGCCGCGTGCCGGCCAGTGGAGCGAGCGCATCAATACCGACGCCGGCTGGTACGGCGGGTCGAATTCGGGCAACCAGGGTAAGGTCAAGGCCCGGACGAGCGAGGGGAACAGCTGGATGCCGGCCTATGCGGACCTCTACCTGCCGCCGCTGGCAACCTTGTATCTGAAATACGACCCGGACTGATCCGGGCGAGGAGGGAGACCATGGCAGACTACCGGACCCCATCGCCGCTGGCACGCGAGGCGATGGCCTATGTGCTCGCTGGGGGGCGCGGCACTCGGCTTTACGACCTCACCGACCGCCGTGCCAAGCCGGCCGTGTATTTCGGCGGCAAGTCGCGCATCATCGACTTTGCACTCAGCAATGCGCTGAACTCCGGCATCCGCCGCATTTCGGTTGCGACGCAGTACCAGGCGCACAGTCTGATCCGTCACCTGCAGCGCGGCTGGAACTTCCTCAGGACGGAGCGTAACGAGAGCTTCGACATCCTGCCGGCGAGCCAGCGCGTCAGCGAGACGCAATGGTACGAGGGCACCGCCGATGCCGTGTACCAGAACATGGACATCATCGAGGACTATGGGCCGCGCTACATCGTGCTGCTGGCGGGCGACCACATCTACAAGATGGACTACGAGATCATGCTGCGCCAGCACGTCGACACCGGCGCCGACGTGACCATCGGCTGTCTCGAAGTGCCGCGCATGGAAGCCACCGGCTTCGGCGTTATGCATGTCGACGGCCGCGACCGCATCGTCGATTTCGTCGAAAAGCCGAAGGACCCGCCGGGCATCCCCGACAACCCGGATTATGCGCTCGCCTCAATGGGCATCTACGTGTTCGAGACGCGCTTCCTGATGGAGCAGTTGCGCCGCGATGCGGCCACCGAAGGCTCATCGCGCGATTTCGGCAAGGACATCATCCCCTACATTGTCAAGAACGGCTCGGCCTGGGCGCACCGCTTCCCGCGTTCATGCGTGCGCTCGGCCAACGAGGAGGTGGCGTACTGGCGCGACGTGGGCACCATCGATGCCTACTGGAAGGCGAATGTCGATCTGACCGATGTCAACCCGCAACTCGATCTCTACGACCGCGACTGGCCCATCTGGACCTTCGCCGAGATCACCCCCCCGGCCAAGTTCGTGCACGACTTCGAGGGCCGGCGCGGCGAGGCGGTCAACTCGCTGGTCTCGGGCGATTGCATCGTGTCGGGGGGACGGCTCGAGCGTACCCTGCTGTCGACGGGCTCGCGCGTCCACTCGTATTCGCTGTTGCACGAGGCGGTGGTGCTGCCCTACTGCACCATCAACCGCGGCGTGCGGCTGCACAAAGTGGTGGTCGATCGCGGCGTGGTCATGCCGGAAGGGCTTGTGGTGGGCGAGGATCCCGAGTTCGACAAGCGCTGGTTCCGGCGCACCGACGACGGGGTCACGCTGATCACGCAGCCGATGATCGACCACTATCTGGCCAGCAAATGATCGAGGTCCTCTCCGTTGCGTCGGAGGCCTACCCACTGGTCAAGACGGGTGGGCTGGCAGATGTGACCGGCGCATTGCCGGGCGCGCTGCAGAGCCACGGCGTGACGGTGCGCACCCTCTTGCCGGGATATCCGGCGGTGTTGGGAGCTATCGAAAATCCCAAGCTGTTGGCGGGCTATCCGGCGTACTTCGGCGGCGCGGCCGAGCTCATCGCCGGACGTGCCAAGGGGCTCGACATCATCGCGCTTAAGGCCGACCACTTGTACGACCGGCCGGGCAATCCGTATCTCGGTCCCGACCGCAAGGACTGGCCCGACAACTGGCGGCGCTTTGCGGCACTGAGCTACGCCGCCTACGAGCTTGGGCGCGGCGCCGTTGACGGCATCAATCCCGACATCCTCCATTGCCACGACTGGCAGGCGGGACTGGTGCCGGTCTATGCGCGGTTCAATGGCGGCGTGCGCGCCAGGACCATCCAGACCGTGCACAATATCGCCTTCCAGGGCCTGTTCGGTTGGGAGATTTTCGGCGAGCTCAGGCTGGACGATCGCGCGGCGCGCGAGAGTGCCATCGAATATTACGGGCTGATCAGCTACCTCAAGGGCGGACTGCAGGTGGCCGATGCGCTGACCACCGTCAGCCCCACCTATGCCCTCGAGATCAAGACGCACGACTACGGCATGGGGCTCGAAGGCATCCTGCAGGCGCGTGCCGATGTGTTGACCGGCATCACCAACGGTATCGACGAGGCCGCGTGGAACCCGCAGACCGATCCGGCGCTGCACACCAATTTCGGCCACAACACCACCGAGCTCCGGCATGGCAACAGGCGGGCGCTGGAGCTGCGCTTCGACCTCGACGATTCTCCTGGGCCGCTGTTTTCCGTGGTCAGCCGGCTGACCCGGCAAAAGGGCCTCGACATGCTGGTCGAGCTGGTCGACCCGCTGGTCGCGGCCGGCGGCAAGCTGGCGGTGCTGGGGTCGGGCGACCAGGACCTCGAGGACGGCTTTGCCGGCGCAGCGCTGCGCCATCCGGGCAAGGTCGGGTTCATCCGCGGCTATGACGAGGGGCTCAGCCACCTGATCCAGGGCGGCGCCGACGTGATGGTGGTGCCGTCGCGATTCGAGCCGTGCGGGCTGACGCAGCTGTATGGCCTGCGCTATGGCTGCGTGCCGCTCGTCAGCCGGGTCGGCGGCCTCGCCGATACGGTGATCGACGCCAACGAAGCAGCGGTGGAGGCGGGCGTTGCCACCGGCATCGTCTTCGCTCCGGCGACGACGCAGGCCCTGATGGATGCGATCAACCGGGCCATCCACCTCTATAAGCGCGAGAAACTCTGGCGCAAGATGCAGCGCCGGGGGATGAAGTCCGATGTAAGCTGGGATGCCAGCGCCGAGAAATATGCAAAGCTCTATAAGAGGCTGTTGGGGGTAAACGATATTGGCGACGCAGATAATTAAGACGACCCCGTTCGACGACCAGCGTCCGGGCACGTCCGGCCTGCGCAAGCGCGTGCCCGTGTTCACGCAGCCGAACTATGTCGAAAATTTCGTGCAGTCGGTGTTCGACAGCCTCGACGGCTTCAAGGGCAAGACCCTGGTGATCGGCGGCGACGGGCGGTACCACAACGACGTTGCCATCCAGACCATCATCCGCATGGCGGCAGCCAACGGCTTCGGCAAGGTGATGGTGGGGCAGAACGGCATCCTGTCGACGCCGGCCACTTCGCACATCATCCGCCACTACAAAACGTTCGGCGGCTTCATCCTTTCGGCCAGCCACAATCCCGGTGGCCCGCAGGGCGATTTCGGCATCAAGTACAACGTCGGCAACGGCGGGCCGGCGCCCGAGAAGATCACCGAGGCGGTGTTCGCCCGCTCCAGGGTCATCGACCGCTACCTCACCAGCGATGCGCCTGCGATCGATCTTGCCACCATCGGCACGCAGAAATCGGGTGACATGAGCGTCGAGGTCGTCGACTCGGTCGACGATTACGCGGCGCTGATGCAGACGCTGTTCGATTTTCCCGCCATCAAGGCGATGTTCGCCGGCGGCTTCACCATGCGCTTCGATGCCCTGCATGCAGTGACCGGCCCCTATGCGCACCGCATCTTCGAGGACATGCTCGGTGCTGCCAGGGGCACCGTGGTCAATGGCACGCCGCTGCCCGATTTCGGCGGCGGGCATCCGGACCCGAACCTCGTCTACTGCAAGGACATGTACGATCTGATGATGACCGACGCCGGCCCGGATTTCGCCGCGGCGTCGGACGGCGACGGCGACCGCAACCTCATCATCGGCAAGAAGCGGTTCGTCACGCCGTCGGATTCGCTGGCGCTGCTCGCCGCCAACGCGCCGCTGGCGCCGGGCTATGCCAACGGCATCGCCGGCATTGCCCGCTCGATGCCCACCAGCGCCGCCGCCGACCGCGTCGCCGAGCAGCTCGGCATCGAGATGCACGAGACGCCGACCGGCTGGAAGTTCTTCGGCAACCTGCTCGACGCCGGCCGGGTCACCATCTGCGGCGAGGAAAGCTCAGGCACCGGCTCCAACCATGTACGCGAGAAGGACGGTATCTGGGCGGTGCTGCTGTGGCTCAACATCCTCGCGGCGCGCGGGCAGGGGGTCGACGAGATCGTGCGCGACCACTGGGCCATCTACGGCCGCAACTACTACACGCGGCACGACTACGAGGAGGTCGATGCGATCGTTGCCAACAGGCTGATGGACGATCTGCGGGCGCAATTGCCGCAAATCGCCAATGCAACTTATGACGGGCTCAAGGTTTCCTATGCCGATGACTTCACCTACCACGATCCCGTGGATGGGTCGGTCAGCAGCAACCAGGGCATCCGCATTGGCTTTACGGATGGCAGTCGCATCGTGCTGAGGCTCAGTGGAACCGGCACGGTGGGCGCCACGTTGCGGGTGTACCTCGAAAGGTACGAACCTGCGCATGGACAGCACGACCTCGACACCCAATCGGCCCTCTCATTCCTCATTTCCCTTGCCGACCGCATTGCGCAGATTCGCGAGCGGACCGGCCGAGACGCCCCCAGCGTCGTCACCTGAACCGACCGAGACGCCCGGAGTCGTGAAACCGCAACTCGTTCCAAATGGTGGCAGCGCCGAAAAGCTCGGTGCCACCGTCACCGCCGAAGGCATCAATTTTGCCGTCTACTCCGAGACGGCATCGGCCCTCTATGTGTCGATCTACAACGAGGCGGACCACGAGATCGAACGCTTCGAGCTCGACGGTCATGACGACAATATCCACCATGGTCTGATCGCCGGGATCGGACCGGGGGTGAAGTACGGCCTCAGGGCCGACGGCCCGTACGATCCGGACCAGGGTCTGCACTTCGATCCCAACAAACTGCTGGTCGATCCCTATGCGCGCCGCATCGACCGCGTGTTCGTGCGATCGCCGCGGCTCCGGTTACCGCGCGAAGACGCGGTCGACACCGCGCCGCTGATGCCCAAGGCCGTGGTGATGTCGCCGCAGCACAACAAGCACCAGACGCCGCGCCGCAAGGCGCCGAACCTGATGTACGAGCTCAATGTACGCGGCTACACCATGCGCCATCCAAGCGTGCAGGGGCCGCTACGCGGCACCGTCGCCGGGCTGACGACGCGGCGCATCATCGACCACCTCAAATTCCTCGGAGTCGACTGCGTCGAGCTGATGCCGATCGCCGCGTTCATCGATGACGGGCACCTGCCGTCGCTGGGGCTCACCAATGCGTGGGGATACAACCCCGTCACCTATTTCGCCATCGATCCCCGGCTGGCGCCGCGTGGACCGCAGGAACTGCGCTTCCTCACCGACCTGTATCGCAAGAACGGTATTTCAGTAATCCTCGACGTGGTCTACAACCACACCGGCGAGGGCGATGCGTTCGGTCCGGTCCTGAGCCTCAAGGGGCTCGATGCCAAGACCTACTACCGGCACGTCGAGGTCGACGGCAAGCAGGTGCTGGTCAACGATTCCGGCACCGGCAATACGCTGCGCTGCGACCATCCGGCGGTGCAGCGGCTGGTGGTCGAGAGCCTGCGCTACTGGGTGGAGGAAGCCGGCGTCTCCGGTTTCCGCTTCGACCTTGCGACGGTGCTCGGGCGCGAGCCGGGCTTCAATCCGGATGCAAAAATGCTGCAGATGATCAAGACCGATCCGGTGTTGAGCAAATGCCAGCTCGTCGCCGAGCCGTGGGATCCGGGTCCGGGCGGCTATGGCGTCGGTCAGTTCGGCAAGGAATTCCGTGAGTGGAACGACACCTATCGCGACGAAATTCGCGGCTTCTGGCGCGGCGAGCCCGGCAAGATCGGCGCGCTGGCGGGCAAGGTCGCCGGCTCGGCCGAGATCTACAATTTCGCCGGTCGCAAGCCGAGCGCCGGGGTCAACTTCCTCGCGGTGCATGACGGCTTCACGCTTGCCGACCTCGTCTCCTACGCCGACAAGCACAATGAGGCGAATGGCGAGGACAATCGCGACGGCAACAACAACAATCAATCATGGAATTGCGGCGCCGAAGGTCCCACTGACGACGAGGGCATCAACGCTGCACGCAAACGCGATGTGCGAGCGCTCCTGGCGACGCTGTTCATGTCGCGCGGCATGCCGTTGATCCAGCAGGGCGACGAGATGGGCCGCACGCAGCAGGGCAACAACAACGCCTACGCGCAGGACAACGAGATTACCTGGGTCGACTGGGAGCACGCCGACGGCGCGCTGGTCGATTACGTCGCGGCTGCCCATCGCTTCCGCAAGGAGCATCCGGCGCTGACGCACGACCATTTCCTCGACGGACGCGGCAAGCACGGCTTGCGCGACGTCATCTGGTGGCATCAGGACGGCCGCGAGATGAACGACGGTGACTGGAACAACCCTGGCCAGTCGATGCTGGGCATGCAACTCGCCACCACCGGCGACGAGGTGCTGGTG
>JAEWCE010000106.1 GCA_023390785.1 Pseudomonadota bacterium | reverse complement strand
GGCCTATGCGGTCGAGGCGGTGGGTGCGCGTCCGGCCCTGTGGCTGGTCGCCGCGGTCGGCGTTCTCGGCCTGCTGTGCCTCGTCGAGACCGCCCGGCGCATCGCGCGCTGACGCCTCATCCGTGCTGCAGCAGCCGCGCTGCCAGCGTGCTCAGGGCCACCAGCATGCCGATCGAGATGGCGCCCGCCGCCAGGACCCGGCCGCCCGAGGCCAGCACCGAGCGCAGATTGACCGACAGGCCCAGCGCCGCCATCGACACCACGGTGAGCAGCGTCGACAGCAGCCGGATCGACGGCTCCGCCTTATCCGGCACCATCCCGCAACTGCGCGCCGCCATGGTGACAAGGAACCCGACCACGAACCAGGGCACCAGATGCGACCACGGCACCCGCACCGCGCCGCCCGCGCCGCGCCTCAGCCCGATCAGCAGCAGCACCGGGCCCAGCATCAGCACCCGGATCAGCTTGACCAGCGTGCCCACCTGCGCGCTGACCAGGCTCACCGGCAGCGTCGCCGCCAGCACCTGCGGCACCGCATAGACGCTGAGGCCGGCGACCACGCCATATTGCCACTCGCTGAGCCCGAACAGCCGCATCGTGCCGGGCAGCACCAGCACCGCCACCACCCCCAGCGCCGCGGTGAAGGCAATGGCGGCGGCAACGTCTTCGGCCTCGGCCTCGATCACCGGGGCCGTGGCCAGGATCGCGGAATTGCCGCAGATCGAATTGCCGCATGACACCAGCGTCGCCAGCCTGTCGTCGAGCCCCAGCAGCCGACCCGCGCCGTAGCTGAGCCCCAGCGAGGCGACGACCACCGCCACCACCGCGCCGATCGTGGCGATGCCGGAGGCGGCGAGGCTCGCAGCGCTGATCGAGGCGCCCAGCAGCACGATGGCGATTTCGAGCACCGTCTTGGCGGCGAATTGCACCCCGGCGGCATAGCGGGCCGGCAGCCCCCACAGCGTGTGCAGCAGCGTGCCCAGCACGATGGCGAGCACCAGCCCGTCCACCCAGGCCCCGCCGAACAGCCGGACTTCCGCCATTTCCAGCGCCTGCGACACGCCGGCAATTCCAATCGACAACGCCAATCCAGGAAAAACGTCTGCAATTGCGCCGCGATTGAGCATGTCGTCCTCTGAGTCTAGAGGATGACAGCATATCTTTGCGTCAGGCCCTTTCCATCACACAATCTGGCGCAGGGCCAAAAAAGCGCGGGGCCGCTACATCTCGCCTTCGACGAAGGCGATGATGTTACCCTCGCTGTCCTTGCACCAGGCGTTCTTGAGGCCGGCAAATTCGGCGAGGCCGTCGACGGTCTTGAGGCCGGGCAGATCGTAGTCGAGAAATACCGCGCCCCGGCGCCGCAGCTCCTTCATGTCGGCAACGAGGTCCGTGCAGTCGAAGCTGAGAACGGTGTGCTGGGCGGTCCCGGCAAACTGCGTGGCGTACAGAAACACCCTGGTGCCGCCGAAATCGTACACGGCGCCCATCTCGCCGAACTCCTCGGCGGGCGTCAGGCCCAGCATGTCGGCGTACCAGCGCCTGGCCCGTGCGGCATCCTTGGCCGGCAGCATGGCGGTGGCCTTGCGATTGGCGAAACTCATGGTGTCCTCCTTGGCCCGGGGCCTGAGCCTAACGCCGATCCGCGCTGGGGTCATCCATTCGGGCGATTGCCAAGCCGGCGTCGGCTGCGGCAGCATTGCCCACCGGCGGATGAACGGCCCGTTCATCTGCGCTTCAGCGCGCCCGCATGACGGTGGGCGCCGATGCCATGGGAGGTCGGCGGGGTGCTCGGGATGTTGCGCGCTGTACTGCTGGCGCTGCTGGCCGGGGTCGTCCTCGCCGTGCCGGCCCATGCCCGCGAGCAGCACTTCACCGCCGACGCCAATGGCCAGATCAGCTTCGTCATGCCGTCGGGCAATATTGGCTGCCTCTACACCCCGCGCGGCGGCACCGGCACCTACACGCCGGCCGATGGGGGCCCTGAGCTGAGCTGCGACCGCATCGCACCCAGCTACATCAACATGCGGCTCGGCCCGCGCGGCGCCGCCGTGCTCACTGAAAACCCCGGCGAGCAATCGTGCTGCGGCGCCGGCAATGTCTTTGCCTACGGCAACACCGCCCATTTCGATGGGTTCGTCTGCACCTCATCGAGCGCCGGGCTCACCTGCGAGACCAATGACAAGCGCCACGGCTTTTGTGTCGCAAGATCGCGCCTGCTGCACTATTGACCCCACGAGGCTCACCAATGCGTCCTCTGCTCCGCCTGTCCGCCGGCCTGCTGGCCGCCCTGCTGCTGTCGCTCCCCGCAATCGCCGCCGACCGCGCTATCATCATCCTCGATGCCTCCGGCTCGATGTGGGCGCAGATCAACGGCAAGGCGCGCATCGACATCGCCCGCGATACGCTGAAGCAGGTGCTGAGCGGCGTCCCCGACAGCCTCGAGCTCGGCTTCATGGCCTATGGCCATCGCTCCAAGGGCGACTGCAACGACATCGAGACCCTGGTCGAGCCGGCGACCGGCACCGCCGATGCCATCGCCTCGGCCGCCATGGCGCTCAATCCCAAGGGCAAGACTCCGCTCTCTGCCGCCGTGAAGCTCGCCGCCGACGAGCTCAGATACCCCGAGGACAAGGCGACGGTGATCCTCATCACCGACGGCATCGAGACCTGCGACGCCGACCCCTGTGCGCTGGCCAGCGAGCTCGCCAGGGACGGCGTCGATTTCAAGGTGGACGTGGTCGGCCTCGCCCTCAGCAAGGACGAAGGCGAGCAGGTGCGCTGCCTCGCCGACAACACCAAGGGCAAATATCTCTCCGCCGACGATGCCGATGGCCTGAGGGACGCGCTGACCGACATGGTGAGCGACGTGGTCGAGGCCGCCCCGCCGCCGCCCTCGTCCGAGGAGCCGGCCAATCCTTCCGTCAACTTCAAGCCCACCGCCGTGCTGAGCGAAGCCGGCGACCGCGTCCCCAACGACGCCAATGTCATCTGGGAGTTCCACACCAGGGCCGCCGACGGCTCGGCCGGCGACTGGGTGCGCACCGAATACGGCGCCACCTATGCGGGCAGCATCGAGCCCGGTGACTACATCCTCGACGTCAAGCTCGATTACGCCCACGTCGCCGTGCCGCTGACCATTGCCGCCGATGCCGTGGCCGAGCCCGAGGTCGACCTCGAAGCCGGTTACATCGACCTGCGCCCACGCATCGCCGAGGGCGCCGAAATCGACGACGGCGCCGCCGTGCGCACGCAGTTCGCCAATGGCGACGAAACGACGTTCTACGGCGAAGCCAGATCCTTCGTGCCGGCCGGCGACGTCAAGCTCACCGTCACTATCGGCGCCGCCACCTTCACCGACACCATCAACGTCAAGGCCGGCGAGAACGTCACCAGGGACATCGTTCTCGGCGCCGGCCACGCCGACATCAGCGCCGTTTTCGCCGAAGGCCAGCCGGTCAACGACAGCGTCCTCTACGTCCAGATCCTCGAGGCCAGAAAGGACATCCAGGGCAACCGCAAGAGCGTCGCCGACGGCTACGGCCCCGCCATCGCCGTCGACCTGCCGCCCGGCGACTACGTCGCCCAGGCGACCTACGACGCCGTCAAGGTCGAGCAGCCGCTCAGCATCAAGGCCGGCGAGGCCACCGAGCTCGTGATCGATCTCAACGCCGGCGCGCTCGCCGTCTCCGCCCCCAACGGCGACTACGTCGAAGTGTTCTCCGCCAAAAAGGACATCCAGGGCAATCGCGCCTCCTTCGGCGGCACCTACGACATGGCCGCCACCCGCACGCTCCCGGCCGGCGACTACCACATCGTGGTTACGATGAAAGACAGCTCCACCAGGGAGGCCGACGCCATCATCAAGGTCGGCGAACGCACCGAGCTCACGGTCGAGTAGAACGGAGTAGCAGTCAGGTCCTCCCCGGCGGCGCAGCCGTGGGGGAGGTGGCGGCGAAGCCGACGGAGGGGGCCGCCCCCCCCGGTCGT
>JAEWCE010000085.1 GCA_023390785.1 Pseudomonadota bacterium | reverse complement strand
GCTCGCGCTCGCAACGAAGGCGATCTTCTCGTACCGGTTGGACATGAGGCCGGCGTGCTCGTAACAGGGGGGCGCGAAGGGCGCTATCGCGCTCGTCTAACGTACCTTGGTGGCCCCTGTCGAGACGAGGAAGCCCTGCCTGCGGGCAGAGTAAACGAAAACAGGCGGCTGCATGGCAGCCGCCCGGTTGGTGATTTGGCGGTCAGTGAGCCGCTCAGTACCTGGCGACGACGGTAGTCGGCCCGCTGAACCGGTAGTTCACGCCGACCTTGACCTGGCTGACGGAAGACTTGTCGGTCAGCAGGGTAGTGCCGTCGCTGGCGAGCGCGGTGTGCCGGCCAAACGATAAGTAGTCATATTCAGCCTTGGCCGACCAGTTCCTTCCGAGATCGAACTCGGCACCGTAGCCCAACGTCCAGCCGACGCGGGTGTGGCTCGGGGTCGTGAAGCCGGGGCTAACCGCCAGCGCCTGATTCCGGCAATTGAAGGCGAGCAGCGTCGCAGTCGGTCCAAAGATACAATTCACCGACGTGCTGCTGTCCTCGAAGGCAGCGCCACCCTTGGCGTAAAGCAACGTCCGGCCATAGGAATAGCCGACCCGCCCGGTCACGGTTGCCATCCAGTTCGTGTGGTCTTCGGCGGTGTAGAACGCAGGGCTGAAGCCGGGGGGCGGCAATCCGTCGGCTGCGCCAGCCGTCCGCGCACCGTGAAGGTTGGTGGCGACGACGTCGCCTTCGACGCCCAGCACCCAGTTGTTGCTCAACTGATGATTATAGCCGACTTCAACGCCGCCCAGGCCGCCGAGCACCCACGGCTTGGTGCTGGTGTCGCCAACGAAGCCGATGTCGGTGCGGCCCGCCGCAGCGCCCACGACGCCGCCGACATAGAAACCGGTCCAGTTCACGGCAGTTATCACTGGGCGCGCCTTGACCGGGGCCTTGGTCGGCATCACCGCCGCGATGGTCTCGGGGGTAAACTGATAGCGGATACCGGCGTTGCCGATCCACCCATCGATATGATCGCCATTGCGATAATCGACGCGGGCAAAGCCGAGCCATCCGGTGTTGACGATCTGCGCGGCAATGCCGAGGGAGTATTGGCCATAGGTCCCGACGCGCGACGAAACCGTCTGCTGGTTTAGGCTCACTGGCGTCACACCGAGGGCGGCACTGTTCGGCAGCGAGACGGCGTTGGTCACGACGTCGCCGGCGAACTCACGGAACACGCTTACCGTGGCAAACGGCTGCCAGATCACGGTGGGGGTCGCGATTACCTTGCCGACGCGCAGGCTCGCGCGTCCGATTTCGCTGGTCACGTCGTTGGTGGCGATGGTTGCCGGAATGCCGAGAGCCATCGATCCCGCACTGGTGAAGCTATCGACCGAGGTCTTGGCGTAGATGAAGCCCGCCGAGGGCTCAATGAACCAGCCATTGCCCGCGTCGAAATTGTAGCCAGCCGATGTCGATATCGAGAAGCCGTGCGCTCCGACCGGCTGATTGAAGTAGGTGAAAGCCGGATTGGAGAGATTGATGTTATAGAACTCTTGGCGAACCATCAGGTCCGCAAAGAAGCGTCCGTTGGTCGCCACCAGGTAGGTGCCGAAGAACGGCACTTCGATCCTGTTGCTGAATCCGAAATTGTCGTTTGACTTCGACTCCAGGTAGCCGGCCGTAGTGCCGAGGTGAACGTTCCAGCCGCTCCAGTTCAGGCGCGCGATGTCTGCACCTGCCTGCACACCGCCGAAACGCACGCTTTGGGATGTGTTGCAAGTTGTTGACGCCGTATTTACGGGAGCGCCGCCGGCTGTCGGCGTGGTGGTCAGCGACGACGTCGACGTCGTCTTGAAATCCAACTCGCCACCCACGGCCCGCGCCCATACGCCGCCGCCCGGCTGATCCGGAGCAGGGTTGGCCGGCGCCGACACGAAAGCGCTGCCCTGCTGCGCCAAGAACGCTGTGCTGACGTTGCCGATCGCGCTGGAAATCGTGGCCGCGGTCGCACCAGTCGGGACCGCAAAGTCTCCAACGTTAGGGATCGCCGTGCCCGTCTGCACCGGCACTGTGCACTGCGCGGATGCGCTCGATGATCCTGCGATTGCAGCAATCACGGCCGCAGCCACAAAAACAAGGCTCCGGCGCCCCGCACGACCGGGTTCGGCAAAAATACTCATTGCAATTCCCCAACGAAAAAAAGCCCAAAGGCTCGGTTCGCAAAATAGAATGCCAAGTCGAGAGTCGACAAGTTGGGGTGTTGTGTCCGGGGACTTGCCCAGACCACAATTCCGGCCACTGTGTTGCCACGGACACATTGCGGCGCGCCTGAAGTGACGTAGCTCACAGTATGAGTGGGTTAGGCGGCCCTACGTTCAATTCAGACACGAGAGTTTTGGACGAGGCGGATGCGCTTCTTCCGTCATGGCCGCCGAGCCGCGCCTTGGAAAACACCATGCTGGTCATCCGGCGGATGGCGGCGACAGAAGCATGCCGGAAGGGGTGCGGCACCGAGCCACAATGGACAATTTTTGACGAAAGTTCAGTTTGATAAGGGTTAGACACCGCATCGCAACATTGATCCGAAGCCGGCGACAGCGTACAAGTCTAGCTACGCCGCAGCCCAGTTTCGCGGCGGGTTGCCATTGATGAAGTTCGGCGCGCTATACGAGGGGATTCTGCGCGTCAGCCGATCTGGATTGCAATGAGTAGGCGTCTCCTAGGCACAGCGTTGTCGATGGTTGCGGCCATCCTGATGATGGTTTTTCCGCTCGACTGCGCTTGGTCCCAGAGGGTCGAAAGGAAAGTTGCCCTGGTTCTCGGCAATTCCAATTATGCCAACGTGCCGAAGCTGCCGAACCCTCAGCGCGATGCAATCTCGGTCGGCCAGATGTTTCGCGACGCCGGCTTTGACACGGTCGATGTTATCGTCAACGCCAGCAATATCGAGCTCAAGCGGGCGATCCGCAAGTTCGCGCTTGACGCCGACCAGGCCGACATCGCGGTGGTCTTCTATGCCGGCCACGGCCTCGAGATCGGCGGCAACAACTACCTGATTCCGGTGGATGCGAAGCTGGCGAGCGACCGCGACGCGGAAGATGAGGCGGTCACGCTGGAACGTCTCGCGTCTTCTGCAGACGGCGCCAGCAAGCTGAGGGTGATCATCCTCGATGCTTGCCGCGACAATCCGTTCACCGGCCTGATGCGTACCAACCGCAGGAACAACAGGGTTACGGTCGCCTCGGGCCTCAGCAAGGTGGAGCCCACCAGCACCGACACGTTGATTGCCTATGCAGCGAAAGCCGGCTCGACGGCGGAGGATGGCGATGCCCAGCACAGCCCGTTCACGACCGCCATCCTGAGACACCTCACGGTGCCCGGCCTCGATATTCGATTGGCCTTCGGGCGCGTTCGTGACGAGGTGATGCGGGCCACCGGCTCGCGGCAGGAGCCGTTTGTCTATGGCTCGCTCGGTGGTGGTAACATCTCGCTGGTACCGGCGCCGAAGGTCCAGGAGGTACCGCTCGCCGACGTCAAGGCCGATTATGAGCTGGTCGCCAAGATCGGCACGCTGCGCGCATGGGAAGTTTTCCTCGGCACCCACAAGACTGGCTTCTACGCGGATCTGGCACGCGTGCAGATCGCGGCGCTTTCCGAGCAGCAGCAGGCGACCGCGTCGATGTCCCGTTCCCAGGGCAACACGAATGTCGCGGTTGCGAGCACCAGTTCGGCGCTGCCGCCCGGAGGGCGTGAGTCATCTTCGAAGGAAGCGGTCGACTGGAACAGGATCAAGGATTCCTCCAATCCGGCCGCATTCGAGCAATTCATCGCAAAATACCCCGATGCCCCGCTGGCCCTCACGGCGCAGAAGCGGCTTGAGATGCTGAGGCAAGTTCAGCGCGAGCGCGAGGAAGCGCAGAAGGCCGCCGAGAGCGTGCGCATCGAGGAAGAGCGCAAGAAGGCCGAGGCTGCGGCCGCTAAAAAACGTGAGGAAGTTGAACGGCGTGCCCGTGAGGCGGAAGCCGCCGAAAAGGCGCGGATTGCAGCGGCGGAGGCCGCCGCCGCCAGGAAACGCGAGGAAGAAGAGCGCCGCGCCAGGGCAGCGGAGGCCGAGCAGAAAGCACGCGCCGCCGAAGCTGAAAGAAAAGCCGCCGAAGCGAGGCGGAAGGCCGAGCAGGCCGAGCGTGAACGCCAGGCTGCTGCGGAAGCTGCGGCGCGCGCTGCCGCCGAGAAAGCGGCCAAGCAGCAGGAGGCAGAGCAAAGGGCGAGGGCTGCGGAAGCCGAACGCAAGGCGGCTGAAGAAAAGCGCCGGGCGGAGCTTGAGGCTGCTGCCGCGCGTGCTGCGGCCGAAAAGCAGGCAAGGGAAGCCGAAGAACAACGCAGGCGCGCCGAGCAGGCGGCCGCGCTCGAGGCGGCGTGCAAGGCCGAGCAGACCAAGTTCGAGGAGCTCAGCGCCAAGGGCAGCGACGGTGATGGCACCAACAGTATGGCCGCATTCGCGCGTACCGTGACCTGCGATCGCCTGCGGCCCCAGATCACGGTGACCCTGAACAAGTTCTATACCGAATCCGCCTGCCGCACTGAACAGAACAGGTTTGACGCGCTGAATGCCAAGGGCAGCGAGGGTACTGGCGTCGAAGACATGAAGGCGTTCGCTAAGACTGTGACGTGCGATTCGCTGCGCCCGTCGGTTGCAAGCGCCGTCGACCGGTTTACCGTGGAGGCTGCCCGACGCGCGGCGACCGCGCCCAACTCGCCGCAGCTGGTTCTTGCGGCGCAAACCGAGCTGGTTCGCCTGGGTTGTGCGATTTCCGGCAAGCCGAATGGCGCCCTGACCCCCGAGACCAAGAGCGCGTTGGCGCGCTTCATGACGGCGAAGGATCGTCCGCCCGACAATCTGGTTGTTACCGAAGCGCTGGTCGCGGAGCTGACCAAGCAGACCGATCGGGTTTGCCCGGCCCCGGCCGAGCCCGAAAAACCCGCAGCGACCTCACGCCGGAAGGACGACGAGGACAGCGCACCGGCCAAGCCGAAAGCGCGGCCCGAGAAGCGCCAGGCCGAGCGGGAAAAATCGCGTCCTGCTCCACCTGAACCTCGCGCCCGCGTCCAGGCGATCGCGCGGCCTGGCGGTGGCGGTGGTGGCGGCCACGCCATCATTGGCGTCGGCTTCTGAAGAAATTACCCACGGCCCCCGGCGCGTGCTACGACGGGGCGGGGCATTGTGCCGGAGGCACGGAGATGACGTTGATCCGCGTAGCAATTGCGGCAGCCGTTCTGATTTTCCCCGGCGCAGCTTTGGCGGCATCCGACGAAACGCCCACCGCGCCTGAGCGGTCCGCCGCAACTGAGCACGTGTTATCCACCGCTGAAGCCAACGGCGTCGTCACCCAGGATACAGTTCGGGAAGCTGGACGGGAATTGCAAGCGCTTGCGCGTGCTCCGGCGGTGCCACCAGCTGCGCGAACCAGGGCTAAGGCTGTCCGGCCGTCGAAGCATTCGACAGTTCGTGCAGCGCCGGCGCCACAACATCACTTGGGATGCTTCGGCTATTGGTGTGGCAGGCAATTCGTGCTGATGATCGGCATCGGATATTGAAGCAGGCCTTGGTTCGCGCCGTTCAGTGACCACGCCAGCATCGGTGTGAAAGCATGGGCGGTGCCTGACCGCAGGCTCGCGAGAACAGCGTTAGCCCGACCGTGGCGGCGTGTTGCGGTAGCTGCGGCCGTCAGCCAGCCGTTTGGCCACCGCTATTTCTCCTGAAGCGTGCGAACCGGATCCCAATCCTCGCCGGGCGGTGAGGCGGCCAATTCCCGGGCGCGGTCACGGAACATGGCGGCTGCCTCGTCTCTTTCGGCCGAGTTGCCGAA
>JAEWCE010000010.1 GCA_023390785.1 Pseudomonadota bacterium | reverse complement strand
CCGACGCTGCCGCGTCCACCGCAAGCCCGGCTCGCGATCAAGACGACCTCGAGATCGCCCCTCCTGGTGAGCCGGGATGGGCGACATATACGTCATTTCCGAATTTCGGTAAAGTGGAATATTTTCGCGCGATGGGATTGACAGCGGGCGACACAGCAAGGTGCCGTAGGGTGGGCAAAGGCGCGGAGCGCCGTGCCCACGATCTAGCTATATGAACCGAGACAGACGTGGGCACGCTTCGCTTTGCCCACCCTACGAGAGCAACGAGAGCTCGCTCACGCGTCTTCCACGCCCGCCTCGTGCGGGGTGAATTGATAGACCGACGAGCAGAACTCGCAGGTCACGACCACCTTGTCGTCCTTGACCATCGCGGCGCGGTCGTCGGGCGAGAAGCTCTTGAGCATCGCGGCAACCGCATCGCGCGAGCAGGAGCACTGCGCCTTGAGAACCAGCGGATTGAACACACGCACGCCGCGCTCGTGGAACAGGCGGAACAGCAGCCGCTCGCCGGAGAGCTCGGGATCGATCAGCTCGACGTCCTCGACCGTCTCGATCAGCGAACGCGCCTCGACCCAAGCATCGTCCTCGGTGACGGCATGCACCTCGACGCCGTCAGGGGCATCGCCGGGATGCAAGTCCGCCTGCCGCGCGCGCTCCGGCGCCTTCGGCAGAAACTGCATCAGCATGCCGCCGGCGCGCCAGCGATGCTTGCCGCCGTCGCTGGAGCGCCACTCCTCGCCGACCGCCAGACGCACCTTGGTCGGGATTTGCTCGGAGCGCAGGAAATATTCGTGGGCGGCGTCTTCCAGGCTGCCGCCATCGAGCGCGACGAGGCCCTGGTAGCGGCTCATGTC
Source organism: Pseudomonadota bacterium (assembly GCA_023390785.1). Taxonomy (GTDB): domain Bacteria; phylum Pseudomonadota; class Alphaproteobacteria; order Rhizobiales; family Devosiaceae; genus Devosia_A. Next base: position 3,380 of record JAEWCE010000010.1, on the reverse strand, counting down.
GGGACCCTGGTCGATGGTCATGGCGAGATGACCGCGGCCGAGCAGCGCGCCGGAACGCATGCCGGATGCTTGGGCCTCGCCGAGACGCGCGGCATCGAAGCGGGCATAGGCGCGCAGGCGATCCGGCGCCTGGTAGTCCACCACCAGGAACGACACCGGACCGTCGGTCTGGGCCTGGAGGATGAAGCGCCCTTCGAATTTCAGCGCCGAACCGAGCAGCGTCGTCAGCACGATGGCCTCGCCGAGCAGCTTGCCGACGGGCGCGGGGTAATCGTGCTTGGTCAGGATGTCGTCGAGCGCCGGACCAAGCCGCACCAGGCGCCCGCGCACGTCGAGCGCGTCGACCTCGTAGGGCAGCACGGCGTCATCGATCGGAACTGGGGATGGCGCGCGAACCGGGCCTTCGGACCCGGTCTTCATGTCAGGAGATTGGGAGATCATGGCGCTGTATCTGGGGTCGGAGGGTGGAAAATGGAAGGGGCGCGGAGGTGGTGTGTTCGGGATGCGGACGGGGCTGCACAGCGATGCGGCAAACTCGATGTCATCCCGGGCCGCAAAGCGCGAGCCCGGGATCCATAACCACAGGATCACGCTGTCACCGGCAATGACAATTCCGAGTCCTCGCCAAACCACGTCCCGTGGCTACGGGGCCCGGATCGGCGCGCGCTTGTGGCGCGCTTGTCCGGGACGACAATTGTGTGTGAGGCGGCAGCAGGGCCGCCAGCGCGGCTACTTCACCGCGTCGAAGCACCAGGCCAGAATGCCCTTCTGCGCGTGCAGGCGGTTTTCGGCCTCGTCGAACACGACCGATTGCGGGCCGTCGATCACTTCATCAGTGACCTCCTCGCCGCGGTGGGCGGGCAGGCAATGCATGAACAGTGCATCTCGCTTGGCGAGCGACATCAGCTTGCCGTTGACCTGGTAGGGCTTGAGCACGTTGTGGCGATGCTCGCCTTCCTTGTCGCCCATCGACACCCAGGTGTCGGTGACGACGCAATCGGCGCCGCGCACCGCGGCTTCCGGATCGGTGCCGAGCACGATCGGCGCGCCGGTCGCCTTGATCCAGTCGCGCATCGCCTTTTTCGGCGCCAGCTCCGGAGGGGTGGCGACGTTGAGCTGGAATTTGAAGCGCTCGGCGGCGTGGGCCCAGGACGCCAGCACGTTGTTGTCGTCGCCGGTCCAGGCCACCGTCTTGCCCTCGATCGGGCCGCGATGCTCCTCGTAGGTCATGAGGTCGGCCATCACCTGGCAGGGATGCGAGCGCCGCGTCAGGCCGTTGATGACGGGCACGGTGGCGTTGGCCGCAAGCTCGAGCAGCGCATCATGATTGAGGATGCGGATCATGATGGCGTCGACATAGCGCGACAGCACGCGGGCGGTGTCGGCGATGGTCTCGCCGCGGCCGAGCTGCATCTCGGCTCCGGTGAGCATGATCGCCTCGCCGCCGAGCTGGCGCATGCCGACGTCGAACGACACCCGGGTCCGCGTCGAGGGACGCTCGAAGATCATCGCCAGCGTCTTGCCTTCGAGCGGCCGCACCGGCTGCTGCGCCTTCTGCTTCGCCTTCATCGCGCTCGACGCGGCGAGCATGCGCTTGAGCTCCGACAAGGGCAGCTCGTTGATGTCGAGGAAGTGCTTCGGCGTCTTGGTGGGGGACTTGCTCATCAGCTTGCCGCCCGCTTGCTCTGGCCGGCCGACAAAGCGGTGCAGGCCCGCTCCAACCGCCCGACGCTGTCCTCGATCTCGGCTTCGGTGACGATCAAGGGCGGCAGGAAGCGCACGACATTGTCGCCGGCCCCGACGGTCAGCAGCTTTTCGTCGCGCAAGGCGGCGACCAGGTCGCCCGAGGGCACGACGGCCTTGATGCCGATCAGGAGGCCCTCGCCGCGCACTTCGCAGACGATGTCGGGGTGACGGTCGATCACAGAGGCGAGCTTCTGCTTGAGCAGCAGCGACATCTTCTGCACGTGGTCGAAGAAGCCGGGCTTGAGCATGACGTCGAGCACGGCGTTGGCCGCGGAGATCGCCAGCGGATTGCCGCCGAAGGTCGAGCCGTGCGAGCCGGGCCCCATGCCAGCGGCCGCGTCCGCGGTCGCCAGCACGGCGCCGATCGGGAAGCCGCCGCCGAGCGCCTTCGCCAGCGACATCACGTCAGGCGTGACGCCGGTGCGCCGATACGCGAACAGATCGCCGGCACGGCCCATGCCGGTTTGCACCTCGTCGAAGGCGAGCAGCAAGCCCTTCTCGTCGCAAAGCTGGCGCAACGCCTTGAGGAAAGCGGGCGGTGCCGAACGCACGCCGCCCTCGCCCTGGATCGGCTCGATCAGGATACCGGCGGTGTCGGGCCCGATCGCCTTCTTGACGGCTTCGAGGTCGCCATGCGGCACCTGATCGAAGCCGTCCATCGGCGGGCCGAACCCTTCGAGATATTTTGCCGATCCGGTCGCAGCGAGCGTCGCCAGCGTGCGGCCGTGGAAGGCGCCTTCGAAGGTGATGATGCGGTAACGCTCCGGGTGCCCCTTGGAGAAGTGATGATGGCGCACCAGCTTGATCACGCCCTCCAGCGCCTCGGCGCCGGAATTGCAGAAGAACACCAGGTCGGCAAAACTCTCGTGGCACAGGCGCGCGGCGAGCTTCTCGCCGTCCGGGCTCTGGAACAGGTTCGACATGTGCCACAGCTTCGTGGCCTGCTCCTGCAACGCCTTGATCAGATGCGGGTGGCAATGGCCGAGCGCATTGACGGCGACGCCCGAGGTGAAATCGAGATAGCGATCGCCATTGGTCGCGATCAGCCAGCAGCCTTCGCCGCGTTCGAAACCGAGGTTGGCCCTGGCGAAAACGGGGAGCAAATGCGGGGCTGCGCTGTTAGTCATGACGGCCACATGATGTTGCGGACGGTGTGAGGCGTGCATTGCGCAACGCACCATCCACCGGCCCGTAAAACGAAACGTGCCGCCTTTTATGGGGGGCACGCGCGACTATCTTAGGCCTGGTGAAACGGGTGTCAATGCCGCCCGGAAGCGCCGGGAAACGGTGATGAAACGGTGATTCCGTAGTCTTGCGGTGGCGATTTTGCGGGTTTTTCACCACGGAACATGTGGAAGCGAGTCGGCGGACTCTTGCGCGTGAGTCACGCCATATTGTAGCGTTTGGCTTGTCAGATACGACATCTCGTGCGGCAGTTCTGATCCCAAGAGTCCTCATGTACCGGCGTAAACGTTCGGGCGTCAGTTGCGCGCCCGGCGAGCCCTAAGGGATTCGAGCGGCACGGGTTTTTCGAGGCTTAGGCATTCGCCGCACGGACCGCCAGGATGGCAGCCGCGCGGCGAGGGAAAGGGTGCAATGACGGTTTTGACCTGGTCCGACGATCGCGTCGAGCA
>JAEWCE010000131.1 GCA_023390785.1 Pseudomonadota bacterium | reverse complement strand
GCCATCACCGCGGCGCGGCCGCGGATCATCTTCTTGGCTTCGAGCACGTCGTCGGCGCGCTGCACGAAGGACAGCGCGATCCAGTCGACGCCGGTGACGAGGGCGGCCTCGAGGTCGGCGCGGTCCTTCGGCGTCATCGCCGAGACCGGCAGGTCGGTGTCGGGCAGGCTGACGCCCTTGCGGTCGCTCATCTTGCCGCCGACCACGACACGCGTGACCGCGTGCTCCTTCGAGGTCTCCTCCGCGATCAGGCGCACCTTGCCGTCGTCGAGCAGCAGCGCGTGGCCGGGCCTGAGCGCGGCCAGGATCTCGGGATGAGGCAATTGGACGCGCGTGGCATCGCCCGGCGCCTTGTCGGAATCGAGCGTGAAGGTCTGGCCGTTCTGGAGCTGGACCGAGCCTTCGGCGAAGGCACCCAGCCTGAGCTTCGGGCCCTGCAGATCGACCAGGATGCCGATCGGCCGGCCGTAGCTCGACTCGACGTTGCGGATCGTCGCCACCAGCTCGCGCATCTTGTCATGCGGGGTGTGGCTCATGTTGATGCGAAACAAGTCGGCGCCGGCCTCGAACAGGCGGCGGATCATGGCGAGGTCTGACGACGCCGGTCCCAGGGTCGCGGGAAAATTGATACCGCGCAGACCCCGCATGGCTTATTTGCAGAAGGGGGTGGCAGGCCGGGCGAGGCGGGGGGCGTAGCACCGGGAGGGCCATTGGGCAAACCGGGAACCCCGCCCGGGCCGACCGGGCCGGGCAGGCCGGGCACGCGCTGTTGCGCCGGCTGTTCGTTGGCGTCGGTCAGCTGCACCGTCCAGGCCCGCTGCTCGCCGGTGTCGACCTCGAAATAGCCGGTCCGGTCGTAGCCGCGCGCCAAGCAATCCTCGGTGCCGCGGATGGTGAACTCCTTGTCGCGCGAGCACATGAAGGCCTGCCCCGACCACTCGCCGCCGCGATCATAGTCGATTGCGTAGATGTAATAGTAACGGGCCACCAGCGTTCCCCGCAGCAGGGTCTCGCAGGAGCGGGAGGAGATGTTCCACCAGCCCTCGGTGGTCCAGCCCTCGGCGTCCTTGTAGCCGAGCGCAATACCGACCCGGCTCGACGTGTTGTTGCAGAGGCGGAAATCGGCGGCGGCCGGGCTGGCGCAAAGGCACAGCCAGGCGACCACCAGCACCGGGACCAACCGGGCGAGCAGGCGAAGCGGGGAGCGGGGAGATTCGGCAATCATTGTCGCGGTAGCTATACCAGATCATTGACGATTTGGCGTAGGGGCCGGGAACGGCCTCCAAAGAGCGGCAGGCCAGCTTCGGGCCGATTTGCGCCGGGATATGGCAAAATCTGTGACAGTGCCCACCTGATCCCGTAAGGGTGACCCATCGGGGCAGGCCCAAGGGGATACAGCCATGGCAATCGACGACAAAACCAGGACCGAGCTCGAGGCGGCCGCGTTCCGGCGCCTGGTCGATCACCTGAAGACGCGGACCGATGTTCAGAACATCGACCTGATGAATCTGGCGGGCTTCTGCCGCAACTGCCTGTCCAACTGGCTCAAGGAAGCCGCCGACGCCCAGGGCGTCGCCTTGAGCAAGGACGAGAGCCGGGAGGCGGTCTACGGCATGCCCTACGAGACCTGGAAAGCGAAATACCAGGGCACGGCGACGCCGCAGCAGCTCGAGACGATGAAGAAGGTCCATCCGCACGGCCACTGAGTTCGCGAAACACCTGAGTCGCACCACACAACAGCTTTCTGCGCCCCGCAGCAGGAAGGTGTGGGCGCGCTGTGGACGAGCGCGATGCTGCCTTGAACGCCGTCGGCACCGACCCTAAGGGTTCTAGCCAGCACGCGCGGTGAGGATGCCGGCGTCACCTCGTTTTGCCAGTTCCATTGGGAGTACCAAGATGGCCACCTCCGCCGCCGTCCGCGACGACGAGCCCGCGACGAAATTTGCCAAGGACCAGCTCAAGTCCATCATCGAGCGCATCGAGCGGCTGGAGGAAGAGAAGAAGGCGATCTCCGACGACATCCGCGACGTTTATGCCGAGAGCAAGGGCAACGGCTACGACGTCAAGGCGTTGCGCACCATCGTGCGCCTGCGCAAGCAGGATCCCAACGAGCGCGCCGAGGCCGAGACGATCCTCGAGACTTACATGCAGGCGCTCGGCATGATCTGAGGCGTGTCGCCTCGAGCACCACTGCCCTAGGCCGGATGGAGCGCAAGCGAAATCAGGGTTCTTGCAGTACAAGGCTGGCGTGTTGCACTTCGTTTGTGAACGGAGACCGCCGTGACTGCGCCACCGCTGCCGCGCGAATTGAACCGTGCTTTCGGCGCCCTTCCGGCGCCGATCGGCAAGCGGCTGCTGCAGGTGCGCGACCTGATCTTCGCGACTGCCGCTGCGGACGAGCATATCGGCCGCCTTACCGAGACCCTGAAATGGGGCGAGCCGGCTTATCTGACCGATGAGACCGGAAGCGGATCGACGATCCGGCTTGGCAGCGTCAAGGACTCTGATGCAGCCGCCATTCTCTTCAACTGCAAGACGACCCTGATCGACACGTTCCGCGAACGCTTTCCCGACCGGTTCGAATATCGGCAGACCAGGGCGCTGTTGCTGCCGGTGTCGGGCAAGCTGCCGAAACGGGAGCTATCGATCTGTCTGTCGCTGGCGCTGACCTATCATCGGGACCGGCGGGGGAAGAAGGCGCGGTAGCACCATCCGTAGCCCGGATGGACCGCAGCGAAATCCGGGCCGTCGTTGCATGCGGCATGATTCCCGGATTACGCTTCCGGGCTACGAGAGCGAAATTCGGGAAACAGCGGCGGCGCTCAGCGCAGCGCGGCGGTGCGCACGACGAATGACGTCGTCTGGAGCTTCGCGGTGGCGCTGCCGGAGAACGTATCGCAGGACAGGCCCTGCATCGGATCCTCGGCAAAGCCCATCGCGATCACGGCGCGTGGCTTGACGAAATAGGCGCGCAGCGCCGCCGTATCGAGCTCGCCCATCAGCGTCACCGACATCGCATGGCTGGCGCTCGGCGACAGCATCACGACCTTGAGCCAGACGCTCTCGCCCTTGGCAGCAGAGAGGCGCGTCGCGGTCGCGACCATGCCGTCGATGCTCTTGCCGACCACCGTGTTGATTTCCGTCGCCTGAGCGAGGCTGCGCGATGCGGGGCGGGCCGAACGCGGGATCGGCGCGGAGGCGGCGACGACATTGGCGCGGTCGACCGGGGAGGCGGCCGGCGCGTAAGCCAGTGCCTGAAGAGCTGTGTTGGGCAGGCTCGCGGTTGGTTGCGGATCGGTGGCGGCGGCAAGAGCCTGGCGGGCCTTCAGTGCGGCGACCTGGGCCGGCGTCGCCTGCTGCGGCGTGGCCGGGATATCATCCCAGAAGCCGCGGGCATTGATGATGTCGGCCGGGGTATCCGGCTTGCCGTCGACGGACTTGGCGGCAGCGGGCTTGTCAGCCACCGGCGCGGGCTTCGGCTTGGGTGGCGCAACGAGCTGCGCATCGGCCGAGGCGAGCTGGATCATGGCCATTTGCGGCTTGGCGCGCGGCGTCGGCACCGGCTCGGCGGGCTTGGCTGCCGCTGCGACGACGGTCGGTGCCGCCGGCTTCGCGGCCGGGGTGGGTGCGCCCTCGTCATCCTCGTCGCTGGCGGCCGGAGCTGCCGACTTGCCCTTGAACAGCGCGGCGAAGAAGCTCGGCTTGCTGCCGGAATCGTCGCCGCTGCCGCGGCGCTCGATCTCGGCCTTGGCGACCTCATAACCCTTCAGCGGCACGCCGTCGGTCGGCAGGTGCACGGTCTTGCCGTCCGGGAAGACGCGGGCGAGCTGGTCATGCGTCATGCGCGGCCAGTGCCGGACGCTGCCGGTGTCCAGATGCACGAAGGGCGAGCCGGAGGTCGG
>JAEWCE010000312.1 GCA_023390785.1 Pseudomonadota bacterium | reverse complement strand
GATTTACGGCGGCAGGGGCAGGGGCCCCGCCGCAGCCGCCGAGGTCAACGCCATGCTCGACGGCAATTCCATGGACCGCATCTTCGCCTATGGGCTGCACGAGTTCCTCACCGAGTTCATCGCGCGCAACAACCAGGTCACCGACGCGCTGGCGGAAAGCTACAATTTCTACTGATGCAGCTCACCCTTCGTCACACCCTGCGTTTCAGCCTTGGGACCCCGGCCCGGGCGGTTGCGCATGTGCTGCTGACGCCGTTGGCGACGCCGCAGCAGGAGGTAGAACGCTGGTCCATCGACATGCCGGGTATCGCCGACGCGGCGAGCTTCCAGGACGGCTATGGCAACCACGCGCAATTGGTCAGCCTGGTGAAGCTGGCCGGCGACCTCGTTGTGGTGGCCGAGGGACGAGTAAACACGATCGACAAGGCTGGGGTGCTTGGCCGCCTGCAATACGATCCTGTACCGGCACTGTTCCGCCGCACGACGGCGCTAACCAGGCCCGACACCAGCCTGCTGCAGGGGCTCGCCGGCGGTTCCACCCGCATCGCGCTGTTCCACGAGCTGATGGGCCGCGTGCACGACCGTGCAGGCGCGCAGTCCCAGGACAGCGCCGGCCAGGCGCAGTCGCAGGGCACCGACATCACGGCGGCTGCTCGGACGCATGCCTTCCTTGGTGCTGTACGCGCCCTGGGTTTCGCCGCCCGCTACGTCACCGGCTATCTGCTCGAGGATGGTGGAACGGCCCGCGCCCATGCCTGGGCCGAAGCCTGGGACGACAGCCTCGGCTGGATCGGCTTCGACCCCACCCTGAACCTCTGTCCGACGCAATCGCATGTCCGGCTTGCCGCCGGCCTCGACGCCATGTCGTGTCCGCCGCTGCGCACGGTTCCGGTGCGGGCCGAAATGCCTGAGGAAACGGTCGAAATCGTCGCCGTCTAGTCCCGGCGACGCTATTGGCCCAGTACGTACAGCCAGAACGTGATCGTCGCCACCGAGGCTACGGTAGAGATCAGTACGACGTTGGCAGCGACGTTCACGCCGCGATCGTAGTACGTCGCAAATACATAGGCGTTGATGCCCGCTGGCATCGCCGCCAGCAGCACCCCGTAGCGCGCCATCTCGAGCGGCACATGCAGGATCGGCACCATCAGCAGGTAGGCGATGGTCGGGTGCACCACCAGTTTGAACAGGCTCATCAGGCTGGCGATCCGCCAGCTTTCCGAAATCCGGTATTCGTTGAGCGCACCGCCCAGCCCGAACAAGGCGGCCGGAAGTACCGCGGCCGACATCATCGTCAGGAACGCTGTTCCCGGCTCCGGCAGCTTAACCCCGAGTCGGTTGCCCAGGGCACCGATCGCGACGCCCCAGAGCAGCGGATTCTGCACCACGCGCACCGCCGCCACCGCTGCCGTTTGCTTGAGCGGCGCCCCGTCTCGGCGCGCCACCTCCATGACCAGCATGCCCAGTGTGATCAGCATCGGCGCGTGGAAGGCGATGATCGAGAATACCGTGGGCAGGGCGGCCGACCCATAGGCGCGCTGCACCACCGGGATGCCGATCAGCACGGTATTGGTGAACATCGCTGCGAAGCCGGACGCCACGCTTTCCCCCGGTCGCTGCTTGAACAGCTTGCGGGCGATCAGGCCGCCGGAAACCAGCGAAAACAGCGCTCCGATGTAGAATGGCCAGATGATTGCCGGGTTGAACGTCGAATTGAAGTCCGAGGTCAGCATCGCCTCGCACAACAGGCACGGCGTCGCGAAATTGTTGACGAATGCCACCAGCGCCTTGGTGCCGTCGGCCGGAAACAGCCTGAACCGCACGGCGAGATACCCCACGCCGATGATGGCAAAGACCGGCAGGATAACGTTGACGAGGTCGAACATGGCGTCCGCAGGCGGGAGGGCAGGCACCTGCAGAACCCATGTTCATCCTGCGGTCAAGCGGCCGCGGCAATAAATCTGGCCGCGGCTGTTGCGCACCGGGGCCGCGGGCGATAACGAACGTCCGAGGGAATGCGGGCCGCCATGAGCAAACGAGAGAACATCACCGACGTCTTCGTGATCGGCGGTGGCGTCAACGGCGCCGGTATTGCGCGCGACGCGGCCGGGCGCGGCTATTCGGTATTTCTGGCCGAAATGGGCGACCTTGCCTCCGGCACCTCCTCGGCCGCCACCAAGCTGGTGCATGGCGGCCTGCGCTATCTCGAATATTACGAGTTCCGCCTGGTGCACGAGGCCCTCGCCGAGCGCGAAATCCTCTGGGCCATGGCGCCGCACATCATCTGGCCGATGCGCTTCGTGCTGCCGCATCACAAGGGCCTGAGGCCCGCCTGGTTCCTACGGCTCGGCCTGTTCGTCTACGACCACCTCGGGGCCCGCAGACTGCTGCCACCGACCCGCACCCTCGACCTCCGGACCGATCCGATCGGCCGCCCGCTGAAGGATGGCTATACCAAGGCCTTCGAATATTCCGATTGCTGGGTGGACGATGCCCGGCTCGTTGCGCTCACGGCCCGCGATGCCGCCGACCGCGGCGCCGTCATCCAGACCCGTACAAAGGTCATTTCGGCGACCCGCGCCGATGGCCTGTGGACCGTTCGGCTGCAAAACGTCGACAGCAAGCTCAAGGGCACCGTCAAGGCGCGCTTCCTCGTCAACGCGGCCGGTCCCTGGGTCGACCAGGTGCTGCGCGAGGACCTCGGCCAGAACGAGGCGCACAACGTCCGGCTGGTCAAGGGCAGCCACATCGTGGTGCGCCGCCTGTTCGACCACGATCGCGCCTACTTTTTCCAGAACAAGGATGGCCGCATCATCTTTGCCATCCCCTACGAGCGCGATTTCACCCTGATCGGCACCACCGACCAGGATTTTTCCGGCGACCCCCACGGTGTCCGCATCTCGGAGGAGGAGACGCAATATCTGCTCGCCGCGGCCACCGAGTATTTCGAAAAACCTGTGATGGCGCAGGACATCGTCTGGAGCTACGCCGGCGTCCGCCCGCTCTTTGACGACCACGCCAGCAAGGCGCAGGAGGCCACCCGCGACTATGTGCTGAAGACCGAAGGCGACGCGCAGACCGGTGCGCTGCTCAATGTCTTCGGCGGCAAGCTTACGACGCACCGCCGGCTGAGCGAAGAAGCGCTTGGCCATATCGAAAAGGTGCTCGGCGCGCGCGGGAAGCCGTGGACCAAGACCAGCAAGCTGCCCGGCGGCGAGTTCGGCCCGCGCGAGTTCGACGCCCAGGTGGAAAAGCTCAACGAGGCCTATCCCAGCCTGCCGGACCGGCTGCTGCGCCGGCTGGTCCGCCAGTATGGCACCCGCGCAACAATCTTGCTCGGCTCGGCGCGCCGCATGGAAGACCTCGGGGAATTGTTCGGCGCCGACCTTACCCAGCGCGAGGTTGACTACCTCGTCGAGCACGAATGGGCGCGCACTGCCGAGGACGTGCTGTGGCGCCGGACCAAGCTGGGCCTCCGGGTCGGCGCCGGGGACAAGACCCGACTGGACGCCTATCTCGAGGCGCGCTTCACCAAGGCAAAGACATGACGGGCTACATTCTCGCCATCGACCAGGGCACCACCTCGTCTCGCGCCATCGTGTTCAACGAGCTGCAGCAGATCGTGGGCATGGGCAAGATGGAGTTCACCCAGCATTTTCCCGCGTCGGGCTGGGTCGAGCATGTGCCCGAGGAGATCTGGGCAACCTGCCTGTGGTCGATGAAAACCGCCCTCAAGAAGGCTGGCGTCACCGCCGCCGACATCGCCGCCATCGGCATCACCAACCAACGCGAAACCACCGTTGTATGGGACCGTGCAACCGGCAAGGCCATTCACAACGCCATCGTCTGGCAGGATCGCCGCACGTCCAAGGCCTGCGAGAGGCTGAAGCGCTCCGGCGCCGAAAAGCTGGTGGCGCGCAAGACCGGCCTGCTGCTCGATCCGTATTTCTCCGCCACCAAGATCGGCTGGCTGCTCGACAATGTGCCCGGCGCCCGCAAGCGCGCAGAAAACGGTGAGCTCGCCTTCGGCACTGTCGAGAGCTGGCTGATCTGGCGGCTGACCGGTGGCAGGTCGCACACCACCGATGCCAGCAATGCCTGTCGCACGCTGCTCTACAACATCGAGACCGGCGACTGGGACGACGAGCTGCTGCGGCTGTTCCGCGTGCCGCGCGCCATTCTCCCCGAAATCCGCGACAATGCCGACGATTTCGGCACCAGCGACAAAAGCGTGCTCGGCGCGGCCATTGCCATCCGCGGCGCCGCGGGCGACCAACAGGCGGCGACCATCGGCCAGGCCTGCTTCCAGCCGGGCATGATGAAGTCCACCTACGGCACGGGTTGCTTCGCCCTGCTCAACACGGGCACCGACATGGTGCGCTCTCGCAACCGCTTACTGACCACAGTTGCCTATCGGCTCGACGGCCAGACGACCTATGCCCTCGAGGGGGCCATCTTCATGGCCGGAGCGTCCGTACAGTGGCTCCGGGACAAGCTCAGGCTGTTCAAGGATGCATCCGAGACCGGTGCTTTGGCAAAAGCGTCCGACGCGGCTTCCGATGTTTATCTCGTCCCCGCCTTCGTCGGCCTCGGGGCGCCGTGGTGGGATGCCGAGGCGCGCGGCGCCATCTACGGCCTGACCCGCAATACCGGGCCGAGCGATCTCACCCGGGCTGCGCTCGAATCGGTCGCTTATCAGACGCAGGATTTGCTCGCGGCCATGCGCAAGGACTGGAAAGGTGCCCGCGATACCGTGCTGCGTGTCGATGGCGGCATGGTCGCCTCCGACTGGACCATGCAGTTCTTGAGCGACATCCTGGACGTGCCGGTCGACCGGCCGACAATCCTCGAAACCACCGCGCTCGGTGCCGCCTGGCTCGCAGGCTGGAAGGCCGGCGTGTGGCCCGACATGAAGGGATTTTCGAAGCGCTGGTCGCTCGACCGCCAGTTCAATCCCTCGATGGACCCACGGTTGCGCAAGAAAAAGCTGAAGGGCTGGCACGACGCCATCGCCCGCACCCTGACGAGGTGACCGGCAGGCGTGCTCAGCCTGTGGTCCACGCCGAAAATGGCCCGCCGGCGATGAAGCACCAATAGGTGCCGTAGCGGCTCTCTCGCCCTGCCGGCACATGCGCCACGGCAAGGCCGAATTCGGTGAATTTGTCGCTGAGCAGCGTGGCGCGGTGGCCGGGCGAATTGAGCCAGCCTTCGATCGCCTGCTGCAGCGTCTGCTGTCCGCCCGCGATGTTCTCGCCCACCGCTCCCATGTAACCCGCTGCCGTGACCCGTTCGCGCAGCGTCACCCCCAGATTATGCGCGAGCTGGTCCTTGCTCGCCATCAGATTGGCCTGCGACCGCGCCGCTGTCTCGAGGGCGGTGTTGTAGCCCAGCGGCTTGTGTCCGCCGTTGATCCGTCGTGCCTCGTTGACCGCGGCGAGAATGGACGCCTGGGTGAGCTGCTGCGGCGTGGTGGTCCCCGAGGGCACATGTGTGCCCAAACCGCCGATCGAGGCGCAGCCGCTCAGCGACGCGCTGGCCCCGGCGACAATGAAAGCGCGGCGGGTGATCGACATGGCAAAATCCGAAATTGCAGTCGGCCCTGTTTATCGTTCTGGCCGGGCGGCGCAAATGCCCAGCGTGCGTTTGAACTAAATTAACGGCAAATACAGCCGCCGCTCGCCAACCGGCCTGCTCTCACGCACTGTTGCGCGAGGGAGTACGTTCAGATGGCACATCTGGATCTTGCACACGCAGACATGAAGCCGGCACCGATCGTGCGCTACGAGATCGCGCAGGACCAGAGCCGCGCCAAGACCATGCTCGTCGCGTCCGTCATCGCCACCGCCATGATCGTCGTCATGGCCGCAATGTTCCTGACCGCCGCGAGCTAGGCGCGTCCGGCAGGCCGAGCAGGCTGAGGAGAAGGCCAATCAGGCCAAGCCCGAGAACCAGCGGGCCGATGCCGAGCAGGAACGCCTTGATCGATTCTACGGCCGAACTGAGCTGACCTTTCAGGAGCGTATGCGAGCGCGCCACGGCCTGCTCCTCTGGCGTGGAAAAGCAGGAGTGGTGCCCGGGGGCGGAATTGAACCACCGACACGCGGATTTTCAATCCGCTGCTCTACCAACTGAGCTACCCGGGCATCTGGCGGACCCGGGGAGGGGCGCCGAAAGCTCGCGGTTTATAGGGGTTGGAGTCCCGCGGCGCAAGCCTCGAAAATGCCTCTCCGGCTACTCCTCTTCGTCCGTCTTCGAGGGCGCGGCCGGCGCTTCGTCGGTGGGGACGCGGTAGCTGTCGGAGAGCCAGCGGTTGAGGTCGATATCCTGGCATCGCGGCGAGCAGAACGGATAGTTCGCCTGCGTCGCCGGCTTCCCGCAGATCGGGCATTTGCGCGCCGGTTTGAGGCGGACGATCTCGGCCATTACACCGCCGTCAGCGTCGACTGGTTGAGCCAGTTGAAATGCACCGGATAGCCCTCGCCGGCGAGCAGCCCGACCGTCTCGTTGAGCGGCAGCCCGACCACGGCCGAGTACGAGCCGCTGAGCTTCACGACGAACGCGCCGGCGATGCCCTGGATGGCGTAGCCACCCGCCTTGTCGCGCCATTCGGCGCTGGCGAGGTAGGATTCGATCTCGCGGCTGCTCAGCCGCTTGAAGCGCAACCGCGTCTCGACCAGCCGCCGCCGCGCCGCGCCGCCCGGCGTCAGCATGCACACGGCGGTGAACACCCGGTGGTTGCGCCCCGACAGCAGCCGCAGGCACTCATTGGCCTCTTCCATGGTCTCGGCCTTGGGCAGGATGCGGCGGCCGACCGCCACCACGGTGTCGGCGGCCAGCACCAGCGCGTTGCCGGCGATGCCCGAGGTCTTGGCCTTGTGCTGCGCCGCCACCGCCTTCTCGTCGGCGAGGCGCTGCGCCAGCTTGCGCGGCAATTCGTTCTTTTCCGGCGTTTCGTCGATATGCGCCGGCACCAGATGCTCGGGCTCGATGCCGATCTGGTTGAGGAGCGCGAGGCGCCGCGGCGAGGCGGACGCAAGGATGAGTTCCGGACGGGTGGCCATGGCTTATCGCTCTACCGGAAGTGCCGAGGCTTGTGAACCACCGGCGACGAGCGGCGCCAGGCGCTCGCGCACCCGGGTCTGCAGCGTGTCGCGCAGCGTGCGATAGGCGCTGAGCACCGCCTCGCGGTTGCCCTCGGTCTCGGTCGGATCGGGCATCGGCCAGTGCTCGATCGCCGCCATTTCGAGGCCGCGGCGCTCCACCGCTTCCGGGGCGTCGGGGCTGAGCGTGACCACCAGGTCGAAGCGGTTGGCGACCAGCTCGTCCATGGTGTGGGGCGTGTGAACCGACATGTCGACGCCGATCTCCTCCATCACCTCGTGGACGAACGCGTCGGCCTTGCCCGAACGCACTCCGGCGGAGCGAGCGATCAGCCGGCCGGGGAAGAATTTGCGCGCCAGCGCCGCCGCGATCGGCGAGCGCACCGAATTCATCGAGCACACGAACAGCACCGAGGGCAGGTCGCTCTCGCGCTCGTCGATGCGGCTGGCATAGGGCTGCACCGCGCAGATCAGCGTGAACAGCCGCCGCGCCGTATTGAGGTCCATCTCGAGCTTGTTGTCGAGCCGCGTGCGCAGCAGCTCCGCCGCCTCGTTGTGCAGGCCCCGCCGCGCCATGTCGACCGTTTCGATCTTGTAGGTCGAGGCCGTCTTGATGGCGTCGTAATAGGAATCGCGGATGCGGAAATAGTCGCGGATCAGGCGACGGAACGGGGTCAGCGACAGATAGTGCGCCGCGATGGGCTCATAGGTGTCGGGGTTGCGCACGTCGAGCACGATGTAGTTGGCAACGATCGACACATGCAGCGCATACGGCCCGACCGATTTGACCCGCGCCGGATGGAATTTGTTGGTCTCGACCAGATCGTAGATGGCGATGCGCCATTCGTGCACCTCGTCGGGGTCGATCGAGGTGATGGTGTTGGGGTCGAGCGTCACGGCGACGATCCGGTCGGTCTTCTCGTCGAAGACGTGCGGCGTGAGCGCCATTTTACCGGTTGAGCCTGATCGAGATGGAGCGCCCATGCGCCGCGAGCCCCTCGGTCTCGGCCAGCGTCACGGCAGGGCCGGCGAGATCGGCCAGCGATGCCGGATCGCAGCCGAGCAGCGAAGTCCGCTTCATGAAGTCGAGTACCCCGAGGCCCGAGGCATAGCGCGCCGAGCGCGCCGTCGGCAGCACGTGGTTGGAGCCGCCGACATAGTCGCCGATCGCCTCCGGCGTGTGGTGGCCGAGGAAGATGGCGCCTGCATTGCGGATTTTCGGCTGCAGTGCGCGCGGGTCGTCGAGCATCAGCTCCACATGCTCGGAGGCGATGCGGTTGGCGAGCTCCACCGCTTCGCCCAGCGACTGCACCAGGATGATGGCCCCGAACTCCTGCCAGCCGTCGCGGGCGATGTCGGCCCGCGGCAGCAGCGCGATCTGCCGCTCGACCTCGATGGCGACCGAATCGGCCAGCGCCGCATCGGTGGTGACGAGGATGGATTGCGCGCCGCCGCCATGCTCGGCCTGCGCCAAAAGATCGGCCGCCACCCAGGACGGATTGGCGGATTTGTCGGCGATGATCAGCACCTCCGACGGCCCGGCGATCGAGTCGATGCCGACGGTGCCGAACACCTGCCGCTTGGCCGCGGCGACATAGGCATTGCCCGGCCCGATGATCTTGTTGACCGGCTTGATCGTCTCGGTACCGTAGGCGAGGGCGGCGATCGCCTGCGCCCCGCCGATGCGGTAGATTTCGGTGACGCCGGCGAGCCGCGCCGCCGCCAGCACCGCGGGGCTCACCTGGCCGCGCGGCGTCGGCACCGTGAGTGCGATGCGCCCGACGCCGGCGATGCGCGCCGGGATCGCGCCCATCAGCACGCTCGAGGGATAGTTGGCGGTGCCGCCCGGCACGTAGATGCCCACCGCCTCCATCGGCGTCCACACCGTGCCCAGCGTCACCCCCAGCGGGTCCTGGTAGATGTGGTCGAGCGGTTTCTGCTTTTCGTGGTGCGCCGCGATGCGGTCATGCGCGAACTGTAACGCCGCTCTGACCTCGCCGCTGATCGCCTGCTCCGCCGCGTCGATCTCGTCGGCCGAGAACGCCAGCGTCGCCGCCGTCAGCGGCAGCTTGTCGAAGCGGTCGGTATAGGCCAGCACCGCCTCGTCGCCGCGCGTCCGCACGTCCTCGAGAATGGTGGCGACGGCCAGGCTGACCTCTTCCGAGGCTTCGCGCTTGCTGCCGAGCAGCGTCTCGAATTCCTCGGCGAAGCCGGCGTGGCGCGAATCGAGGCGGAACGGCATCAGGCGGTATGCTCCGGCGTGGCCTTGGCGGCCCAGGCGGCGCCGAGATCCATCAGTCGCGCCTCGAGGCACTCGACGCTGAGCCGCACCGTGCCGCCGCCGGCAAAATCGAGGTCCACAGTGCCGGCCGGCGCGTCGACCTCGCTGAAGCGGATGGCAAGCAGTTCGAGGATGCCGTCGACGGCGTTGGTGTCGAAGCCCGAGACCTTGACGTCGGTCACGCGGTCGAAATGCAGCGCGGCGCGCTTGCGCTGCCGGGTGCGGCCCTGGTCCTCCCAGGCAAAGCGGTTCATCAGCAGGGCAAAGCGGTGGTCGGCCCTGGCAAAGCCCATGTCGCCGACGCGCACCACGGCGTCCTGCGTGGTGGCGGAAATCACGTCGAGGTCTTCGCTGTCGAGCGCCAGCAATTTGAGGTCGGGCATCGGAATATGTCCGGAATTGAGGATGTTGCGGCTCAAATGGGCGTTGGCGGCACGATCTACAAGCATTGTCCCCTCCGAGTCCATGGCCGAGCCGAATTGTCCCACGCGCCTCGGCGCTGGGAGTTCGTCCTGCCGCGGCGCAAGGCAGTGCCGCGGACGGAGTGCGCCGGGCGCCTCCGAGAATGGGACTGAGTGCGAGGCACCCAGCGCAGCTCCGCGGCGAGGTTTTGGGACCAGTCGGGCG
>JAEWCE010000296.1 GCA_023390785.1 Pseudomonadota bacterium | reverse complement strand
ATTAACGGAGTCAGAGTCCGCTGTTCTACCATTGAACTATTCCCCAATTCGCAAGTGCCAGAGCATCCGGCGAGATGGTGAAACGCGTGGATTGGCACCCGAGGGGACGCCGGTGCGGCGGCCGCTTTTCGTTTCGGGCGGGCTTGTAGCACATTGGCGGGCCCGATCAACTGCCGCCGCGCTGCAAAAAAGTGGCCGGCTGTCGGTATCGTCAATGGCGCCGGAGAGGGCCGCACCGGTCGCGTTGCCGCGACAATGTGTCAGGCCGTTTTTCGTCTGCCGCCATCCCGGCGCCCAGATTGGTCCCCATCTGGCTCGATGAACCAACGGGGCCGATGTCCCGTTACCGGGCAGTTTCCGCGTCCTTCGCGATGAGTTGCCCCTTTCGACAACCCAAATCGTGCCGGCCCTGGCCGGACAACAGGACTTGAGATGACACGATTCCTCAGTTGGATCGCTGCGGCTGCGCTTGCGATTCTTTCGGTCGGGCCCACCTTTGCGGCGGCGTCGGCCTCTCCCGTCGGCCAGTGGCAGGTGACCACCGGCGAAGCCCGTTACACCGTGACCTCGTGCGGCGGGGGCGGCCAGCTCTGCGCCAAGCTGGTCTGGCTGCGCTCCGATGCGCGCAGCCAGGACAATCTGGCGCTGCTCAACAAATACGTGGTCCGCGGCGCCCAGCCCACCGGCAACGGCACCTGGGCCGGCAACGTGACCTTCAACGGCAACAGCTACGCCGGCACCATGAAGCTGGTGAGCAAGAACTTCATGACTCTCAAGGGGTGCTCAGGCATTCTGTGCCAGACCTACGAGTTCACCCGCATCTGAGCGTTGCCGCCCGGCATTTTGCAAAGCGCCCCGGTATCACCGGGGCGCTTTGCTTTTGACATGTCGCAAGGCCATGCCCTAAGCTTTCAGGGACATATGAATAAGGCTGCGCCGGGCGCCATCGTGCACCCCGTACACGGAGTGGGCGAGCGGCGACCGCGCAGGACGACAGGTTGGCGAGTGACCGACGATGATCGGTCCGCAGCCGCAACCGCGCCCGTGGGCGTGGACGATGCCGGAGGGCGGGGGCCCGGTCGGCCTGACGCCGCCACCGGGCCGAACGCCCGGCGCGGCGATGCGGAGCGGCGCAAGGACAATACCTCCAATCCCGCCCGGCGCCCGCGTGGCCCGGTCTACGCGGCGCTCGACCTCGGCACCAACAATTGCCGCCTGCTGATCGCCCGGCCGCATGACAGCAGCTTCCGCGTGCTCGACGGCTTCACCCGCATCGTCCGGCTGGGCGAGGGGCTGTCGGTCACCGGCCGGCTGAGCGACGCTGCGATGGACCGCACGATCGAGGCGCTGAAGCAGTGCCGCAACAAGCTGCGCGAGCACGAGCCGGCCCGCATGCGGCTAATCGCGACCGAAGCCTGCCGCCAGGCCAGCAACGGCGTCGAGTTCGTGGCACGAATCAAGGCCGAGACCGGGCTCGATCTCGAGATCGTCGACCGCCAGACCGAAGCCGAACTGGCGGTCACCGGTTGCGCCGACCTGATCGAGGCCGAGAGCGACGGCGCGCTGATGTTCGACATCGGCGGCGGCTCCTCGGAACTGGCCTGGCTCGATTTCCGCGGCGGCCGTCCGCGCCGGCAGGGGCGCATGGCGGCCTCCATCCGCTCATGGCAGTCGCTGCCGGTGGGCGTGGTTTCGATTGCCGAAAAGTTCGGCGGTGTAACCGTCACCCCCGAGAGCTTCGAGGCGATGGTGGCGTACGTTGCCGGCCATCTGCGCGAGTTCAAGGGCCGCGGCAAGCTCCGCCAGATGATCGCGGACCATCCGGTGCACCTGATCGGCACGTCTGGCACTGTGACGACGCTGGCCGGCCTGCACCTCGGCCTCGAGCGCTACGAGCGGCAGAAGGTCGATGGGCTGTGGATGGCGCGCGCCGAGGTCGATGCGACCATGAAGGCGCTCCTGGCGATGCCGTTCGAGCGGCGCGTCGCGCATCCGTGCATCGGGCGTGACCGTGCCGATCTGGTGCTGCCCGGCTGCGCCATCTTCGAGGCGATCCGTCGCGAATGGCCGACCGAGCGCGTGCGCGTCGCCGATCGCGGCCTGCGCGAGGGCATCCTGATCTCGCTGATCGACGCCGACCGCGGCGCCGCGCGGCGGACGAACCCGGGGCGCCGCTGATGGTCAAGACTACCAATATGGGCGGGGGGACCGGTCGCAAATCCGACCGCGACCTCAAGGTGCGGGTGAAGACCTCGAAGGGCCGCAAGATCGGCTCGACACTGTGGCTGCAGCGCCAGCTCAATGATCCCTACGTGGCGCGGGCAAAAGCGGAGGGCCTGCGCTCACGCGCCGCCTACAAGCTCATCGAAATCAACGAGAAGCAGAAGTTGCTGCACAAGGGCATGCGCGTCGTCGACCTCGGCGCTGCCCCCGGCGGCTGGAGCCAGGTCGCGGTGCCCATCGTCGGCTCCACTGCAGAAAAGCCGCTGGTCGTCGGCATCGACTATCTCGACATGGACCCGATCGACGGCGTGATCCTGCTCAAGAAGGATTTTACCGACGACGACGCGCCGCAGATGCTGATCGACGCGCTGGGCGGGCACAAGGCCGACCTCGTGCTTTCCGATATGGCGGCGCCGACCACGGGGCATCGCGCCACCGACCATCTGCGCATCATGCACCTGGTTGAGATCGCCGCCGATTTCGCCATCCAGATCCTCGCGCCGGGAGGAGCGTTCGTCGCCAAGGTCTTTCAGGGCGGCACCGAGCACGAGCTGCTGGCCATGCTGAAACAGCATTTTACCACGACGCTGCATGCAAAGCCGCCGGCGTCGCGCTCCGAAAGTGCCGAGACGTATCTGGTGGCGAAGGGGTTCAAGGGGCAGTCGACAGTCGGCAGCCGGCAGTCGGAACGAAGCGATCTGTAGTCCGGCAGTTTGCCGCCGCGCATGCGTAACGACTGCCGACTGCCGATTGCCTGTCTACTCGGCCGCCGCCTCCAGCGGCCGGCCGTGCCGGGTCAGGTGCTGGCCGGCGGTCTTGGGCAGGAAGGCGAACAGGATCGTGGCGACCAGCGCCACCGCGGCGATGACGTAGAAGGCGATGTGGAAGTCGCCGAGCAGCGGCTCGCCGCCATGGGTAAGGCGTAGCCCCTCGAGCACGCCGCCCCCCAGCGCAACGCCGAAGGCCAGCGTGAGCTGGATCACCACCTGGCTGATCGCCGTCGCCTGGCCCGCGTCCTTGTCGTCGATGTCGGCGAAGGTGAAGGCATTGGTGGCGGTCCAGAAGATCGACTGGAAAAAACCGGTGACCACCAGCAGCGGCAACATCACGCCGAGCGGCGTCGCCGGGCTGTAGACGCCCATGGCGACAAGTCCGAGCACGGTGATGAAGGTGGCGATCATCAGCGTGATGCGGAAGCCGAGCCAGCGCAGGATCGTCTCCGACACGAATTTGGCGGCGAACGACCCAACTGCGGTGGCGAAGGTGATCGAGCCGCTCTGAAACGGCGTCATCCCGAATGCGAGCTGCAGCATCAGGGGGAACAGGAACGGCATGGCGCCGGTGCCGAGGCGGAAGAATGTCCCGGCGATCACAGTGGCTCGGAACAGCGGGAAGCGGAACAGCCTCAGGTCAAGGATCGGGAATTCCGTGCGCCTGAAGTGCCACAGATAGGCGATCCATCCCAGGGTGCCGAGGGCCAGCGTGATGTAGCCGACGCTCAGCGGCAGTGCCGGCAGCGTCAGCACCGAGATGCCAAATACCCAGCCGGCGAAGGCGATCCCGGTCATGACGAAGCCGGTGAAGTCCATGCGGCGGGGTGCGTTGCGCGACCAGTCGGGCAGGAACCACGTCACCAGCACGATGCCGATGAGCCCGATCGGCACATTGATGAGGAAGATCCAATGCCAGCTGAAATAGGTGGTGATGAAGCCACCCACGGGCGGGCCGACGATCGGACCGATGAGTCCGGGGATGCTGAGCCAGGCCATGGCGTCGACGAGTTGGTTGCGTGGCGTCACGCGCACCAGCACCAGTCGAGCCACCGGCGTCATCAGCGCGCCGCCGAACCCCTGAAGGAAACGCGACAACACGAAGGTGAGCAGCGAATTGGACGCCGCACAGGCGACCGAGCCGGCAATGAAGATCAGGATGGCGACGCGGAACACGTTGCGCGCGCCCCAGCGGTCCGCCATCCACGCCGAGATCGGAATGAAGATGGCGAGCGCCACCAGATAGGAGGTGAGCGCCAGCTTCAGCGCGATCGGCTCGGAGCCGATGTCGTGGGCGATGTCGGCCAGCGAGGTCGCAATCACCGTCGAGTCCATGTTCTCCATGAACAGGGCGACGGCGAGGATCAGCGGCACCAGGCGGGAGGTCACGCGACGGCTTCCGCTTTCGGCAGCTTGACCTGGTGGCCCGAGACGTTGGAACCGGCGTCGGGTGGCAGTCGCAGGAACTGAATGGCGCTTACCGTCGCCAGCGCCGCGACGATGAACCAGGCAATATGGAAGTCGATGAGATCGAGCGACGCTCCGCGGATTTGCGTGCTGGCTTCGAGGATGCCGCCGGCGACGGCAACGCCGAGCGCGACGCTGATCTGCTGCACTACGGCGGCGATCGCCGTCGCCTGGCTGGCCTCGGCCTCGCTGATGTCGGCGTACCCGAAGCTGTTGACCCCGGTGAAGAAGAACGAGCGCGTCAGCCCGCCCACGAACAGGCAGAGCATCAGCAGATAGTGGTTGGTCTCGGGGGTGAAGAAGCCGTTGATGGCAAGAAAGGCGCAACCCAGGAGCGCGGTGATGGCGAGGACGCGCGGAAAGCCGAAACGCGCGTAGAGCCGCGTGGCACCGAATTTCGAGATGATGGCGCCGAAGGCAGAAACGAACGTGGTAAGGCCGGATTCGAACGGCGTGAAACCGAACGTAATCTGCAGCATCAGCGGCATCAGGAACGGAAACGCGCCGATGCCGACGCGGAAGAAGCTACCGCCGAGGACGGCGGTGCGGAATACGCGGTTGCGGAACAACGTGGGGTCGAGCAGCGGATGCTCGGTGCGCTTGGCGTGGCGGAAGTAGATGACCATTGCCAGCAGTCCGATAGCCACCGCTGCGTAGCCTGCTCCCTGCGGAATGGCCGGCAGGCTGATCACCGACAGCCCGAAGATGATGCCGGCAAAGCCGATGCTGGTGAGGAAGAATCCCCCGACGTCGACGGGACGGGGCGTTCGCGGTTCGGGCGGCGGCAGGAAACGGGTGGCGAGCAGGATGCCGACCACCCCGATCGGCACGTTGATCCAGAAGATCCAGTGCCAGCTGAGATACGTCGTGAGAAAGCCGCCGACCGGCGGCCCGCTCAGCGGCCCCAGCAGGGCAGGGACGGTCAACCAAGCCATGGCGGAAACCAACTCGTTGCGCGGCGTCGCCCGGATCAGCACCAAGCGGGCGACAGGGGTCATCATCGACCCGCCAATGCCCTGCAGGAACCGTGACACGACGAACGTCGGCAGCGAGTTGGAGAAGGCGCAGGCGATCGAGCCGACCACAAAGATGCCGATGGCGACGCGGAAAATGTTGGTGGCGCCGAACCGGTCGGCCATCCAGCCGCTGATCGGAATGAAGATGGCCAGCGAGACGAAATACGCGGTAAGCGCCAGTTTCAGGGCGATCGGACTGCTCCCGATGTCCGCCGCAATGGCGGGCAGGGACGTGGCTATCACCGTCGAATCCATGTTCTCCATGAACAGGGCGACGGCGAGGATGAGCGGAGTCAGACGAACCAATCGAGAAAAACCGGACGGCGGATGGAGGGAGCCGGCGCACTGGCTATGATCCTAACCATAAGTCGCGGCAAGCTAAAATGTTACAATCGCGCTTTCGTGAAATTGATAGGGCGATTGACCCCCAGGCACCATGTTGTGGTAGGTAGTCCCAACGAAAAATACGGGTCAAAATGAAGAGTTTCTCGTCTTCGAGCTTTGCCTCCGAACATGCGGTGGCGCTCGATCTGGCCGCTGAAGCGGTTCGCAAGAACCCCCATGCCCTGTTCACGGATTTCCAGTGGTTCCTGCTCGAAGGCAAGGACACCATCTTCTTCACCGCGTTTTCGAAGAGCCATTTCGACAAGGCCTCGATCGCCAATCTGACAGCGCAGATGGTGGCGCTGGCCCCGCAACTGACTCATGGCTTCGTGGGGGCGCGGCCGGGATACCCGTTTCCG
This sequence comes from Pseudomonadota bacterium, assembly GCA_023390785.1. Lineage (GTDB taxonomy): Bacteria > Pseudomonadota > Alphaproteobacteria > Rhizobiales > Devosiaceae > Devosia_A. The sequence continues at coordinate 4,133 of JAEWCE010000296.1, read as the reverse complement.
CAGCACATTCTCGACGCCATCACTTCGGTCGAAGAGGTCGACAACTTCGAGGGTTATCCTGACAAATGGCTGTCCAGCAGCCAGGATGTGTTCGAGCACCCAGAATTGCCGCTGTTCCGGGTCATGGCCGCCAACCTCAAGGGCGGGCCGGATGGCCAGGGCAGGGCTTCCATCATCCAGGTTCGCTCGGCACACTGCCTGCTCGAAGGCTCGGATGCCGCACTGTTGACCCGCTCGCAGACGGCCAACCACGGCATCCAGTCCGACAAGGGCAACCGACTTGCCTGGATCAAACGCGCCCGCGGAGCGCTCGCCGGCTATTCCATGGCCCTGATCTCAGGGCTTGCCGCCGTCCTGGTCAACCCTAAGGAACGGCCGCTGCACTTCAGGACGCTGGCCTTGCCGCGCCAGCGCATCCGCGCGCTGGCGACCAAGCTCGGCGTGCGCCAGCGTTCGCTCTATTTCGCGCTCGTCACCTATGCGCTGCATTCCGAGAAGGACCGGCGCGTGAAGGACAAGGTGATCACCGCCGCCTACACCATGCTCGATACCAAGCGCACGGCGTCCGACGACGACTTCTTCCGCGTGCGGGCGCTCGAGGCGAAATTTCCCTTCACCACCGATTTCGTCGCTTACGCCAGGGCGGTGGACGCCGAGATGGAGGCGGGCGAGAGCAAGGATCTCACCAAGTTCCAGCTCATGATCCTGGCCATGATGCGGGCCATGCGGAACCTCAAGAAGATCGCCCCGTGGCTGATCTCGGACAAGTTCTGGCGCCTGCAGGGCACCACTGCCGACCTGGTGCTGACCCTGGTGCCGCCGCATCGCAGCATGGGGCCGCTGACCGAATGGATGATCGAGCCGATCTATTGCGGCGCCTTCCACCAGTCGACCAACATCTGCACCTTCTGCCCCGGCCGCGCGTACATGACGCTCAATTTCGTCGTCGAGGAGCGCCATCTCACCCATATCGAGCGCGTGGAGAAGCTCGTGGCTGAACTCGAGGCGCGCCCCTAGTCGGGAAGCCGTCCCGTCGCGAGCCATTCAGCGCACTCCGGCGTGAGGTGGCGTGCCACCTCAGCCTCGTAGCGGGCGATGTCATCGGCGGTGAGGACGTCGCGCCAGCGGCCATTGGTGCCCTTGTTAATGAAGGTCGCGCCGCCGTTCTTGAACACGGTCTTCGCGCGCTCGTTCCGGGAGGCCACCATCCGCATGTAGTCGATGCTGCAGTGCTCGAGAATTGCGGGCCACAGCTCTGGAGCGACCTCAATTTCAAGGAAGGCTGCGATCTTCTCGATCTCGCCCCTGAGATCGGCCTTCAGGTCGGCGAAATGCACGAGTTTCAGATTGGGCAGGTGCCGGGCATCGAACCAGCCCTGCACGTGGCTCCAGAACGGCCAGTTGGGATAGGCATCACGATCGAGCCAGTCGAGGAACGCGAGCCGAACGTCCGGATTGGGGTAGGGGACGGGCGGCTGGTCGGGATAAAGGGCGTTGATGCGAGCCAGCATCTCCGGCGTGAATCCGCTGTGATGGTTATGCCAGCTCCAATAGCAGTCACGACCATCGCGCCCGACATAGATGTATTTCGCCCGTGGTGAGTACACGAGCGACTCGATCGGCAGATGCGTCTTCAGGTATCGTCGGTGGGTCTGCGCCGCGGCGCGTTCGAGGGCACCGGGCCGCATCCGGAAGTCAGGCCATGGCGAGCGCTCCTCGCAATAGAGGTCGGGCTCGCCCGCGAAGATCAGCTGCCCCACGATCTGCTGCATCCAGGTGGTGCCGGACTTCGCCCAGGTGGCGATGACGATGTCATCGTCGCGGAACTGAAAGTCGTTCCATTGGCGCGAATCGATGACCCACATGATGAGTTCGCGCTGTTTTACTGGCCACTCGACAGTCGTTTCCATGCGATCCCCCTCAAGATCGTAAGTAAAATACCATCTATACTGGCATCATGGCAGGCAAGCAGCGCTGGCGCCAGTGGCCTTTGCATTTGCCCGTCCTGGTGATATTCACCCTCGCCAACCCGCAGCAGGGGACCGAGTCGTTCCGCTGCGGGCTTCCTGTTTTCTAAGCACGGAAGGGGCCGCCCTTGGCGAAGATCATTACCTCCATCACCGGCGACGCCGCGCTGACGTTTGATGACGTGCTGCTGCAGCCAGCACGCTCCGACGTCCTGCCGACTGATGTCAGCATCGGCAGCCGGGTCACCAAGGACATTGCGCTCAACCTCCCCATCCTGAGTGCTGCGATGGACACGGTCACCGAGCATCAGATGGCCATCGCCATGGCGCAGGCCGGCGGCATCGGCGTCATCCACCGTAATCTCGAGCCGGCGGAGCAGGCCGAGCAGGTGCGGCAGGTCAAGAGCTTCGAGAGCGGCATGGTGGTCAACCCCATCACCATCGGACCGGAGGCCACGCTGGCCGACGCCCTGGCCCTGATGCGGGCCAACCGCATCTCGGGCATTCCCGTTGTTGCCAACGGCGGCACTGGCGGGCGTGTGACCGGCAAGCTCGTGGGCGTGCTCACCAATCGCGATGTGCGCTTTGCCACCAACGATCGGCAGAAGATCTCGGAGCTGATGACGCACGCCAACCTCGTGACCGTGCGCGACGGGGTCGGCAAGGATGAGGCCAAGCGCCTGCTGCATGCCAACCGCATCGAGAAGCTGCTGGTGGTCGACGATGTCGGCAACTGCATCGGGCTGATCACCGTCAAGGACATCGAGAAGGCACAACTCAACCCGATGGCCATCAAGGACGCGCAGGGCCGGCTGCGGGTTGCGGCCGCGTCGACTGTTGGCGACAAGGGCTACGAGCGCTCGATGGCCCTGATTGATGCAGGCGTCGATCTGCTGGTCATCGACACGGCGCACGGCCACTCGGTGCGTGTCGCCGAGGCCGTGGAGCGGGTCAAGCGCGAGAGCAATTCGACCCGCATCGTCGCCGGCAACGTGGCGACGGCGGAGGCGACCCGGGCGCTGATCGATGCTGGCGCGGACTCGATCAAGGTGGGCATCGGTCCCGGCTCGATCTGCACCACACGCATCGTCGCCGGGGTCGGCGTGCCGCAGCTGGCCGCGGTGATGGCGTGCGCGGAGGAGGCCGACAAGAGCGGCGTGCCAGTGATCGCCGACGGCGGAATTAAGTTCTCAGGCGATCTGGCTAAGGCTTTGGCAGGCGGTGCATCTTGCGCCATGGTCGGCTCGCTGCTGGCCGGTACCGACGAGAGCCCGGGCGAGGTCTATCTGTACCAGGGCCGCAGCTACAAGGCGTATCGCGGCATGGGCTCGGGGGGCGCCATGGCGCGCGGCTCGGCCGACCGGTACTTTCAACAGGAAGTGCGGGACAGCCTGAAATTGGTGCCCGAGGGCATCGAAGGGCAGGTGCCGTACAAGGGCCCGGCCGGCAACGTCTTGCACCAGCTCGCCGGCGGCCTGCGCGCCGCAATGGGCTATACCGGAGCGCACGATCTCGCGGAATTCCGCGAGAATGCGACCTTCGTCAAGATCTCCGGCGCCGCGCTCAACGAGAGCCACGTGCACGACGTGACCATCACGCGCGAGCCGCCGAACTATCGCGGCGGCATGTGATGCGGCTACCCGGCCGGCTGTCGGCCGCGATCGAAGTGCTCGACGATATCGACCGGCGCCACCGGCCAGTGGCCGAAGCGTTGAAGAGCTGGGGTCTCAACAATCGCTTCGCCGGGGCGGGCGATCGCGCTGCCATCGGCAATCTGGTCTATGACGCCCTGCGCCGTCGGGCCAGTCATGCCTTTGCGATGGGCGCCGACACGCCGCGCGCGCTGGTGCTGAGCGTCGCGGTACGCGATTGGGGCACGACTCCCGAGGAGCTCAAAGACCTGTTCAGCGGCGACACCCATGCGCCGGAGGTGCTCAGCGCCGACGAGGTGCAGCGCCTGAGCCGCCATGAGCCATGGGTCGACGCGCCGGCGCACGTGATCGCCGACCTGCCGGAATGGGCCGTGCCGTCGCTGAAAACGAGCCTCGGACCCAATTGGGTGAACGAGGGCCGCGCCATGACCGGCAGGCCGCCCCTCGACCTGCGCGTCAATGTCCTGCGCGCCGACCGGCAGCGGGTGATGAAGGCGCTGGAACGGTTCGGCGC
>JAEWCE010000282.1 GCA_023390785.1 Pseudomonadota bacterium | reverse complement strand
TCGGCTTTTCGCTGGTCTTCGTCACCTTTGGCGCGACGGCGACGGCGTTCGGCCAGGCGTTCCGGCAGGCGCTGCCGGCGATCACGCCGATCGCCGGGCTGTTCATCATCGCCATGGGGCTGCATTTCCTCGGCGTCTTCCGCATCGGCTTTCTCGACCGCCAACTCCGGCATTCCGGACCCGGCGCCGCGAGTGGGCCGGTCGGCGGCTTCCTGCTCGGACTGGCGTTCGCGGTGGGCTGGACGCCTTGCATCGGGCCGGTGCTGGCGGCCATCCTGTCGGTCGCGGCGGTGCAGGACACAGCCTGGCAGGGCGCCGGGCTGCTCGGCATCTATTCGCTGGGGCTGGGCGTGCCGTTCCTGCTCGCCGGCATCGCCATTGGGCCGTTTCTCACCTTCTTTGCCAGCTTCCGCAAACATCTGGGCACGGTGGAGAAGGTAATGGGCGTGCTGCTGGTGCTGACGGGGCTGCTGTTCCTCACCGGACAATTCACCCGGCTCAGCTACTGGTTCCTCGAAACCTTCCCCATCCTGCAAAGCTTCGGCTGAAATTAACCCTCGCGCACGAAAAGCCGGTGCTCACGAGGGATTAGCGGCAATGTGAACGGCAGATTCATGCCTGCCCGCCAGTTTGCCAGCGGGACGATGGGGATGCCGGAATGGCGCAGAGCGCAGCCCTCGCGCGAACATCGCTGGTCGAGGCCACGCCGCGGACGATGGGAGCCGCGGCGGGGAATTTCCGCATTTCGATCGGCCACCGGCTGGACGAAGTCGAGGCCGTCTGGCGCCGGCTGACCGCCCGGAGCGTCGAATCGCCCGGCCAGATCTTCGAGTTCGTGCGGCTGTGGATCGACAGCCTCGGAATTGCCGCTTCGGATCAGTACTTCATTCTGGCCGAGGACGGCGGCGCGCCCGTCGCACTGCTGCCGCTGCAGCGGCGCTGGGACCGGGGCGTGCGCGTGCTGTCGTGGTTTCAGGGCGCGCATGTCGGCTGCAACGCGCCGTTGGTTGATGCACCGCGGCTCGCCGCGATGCCGCCGGCCCGCCGCGCCGCGCTCTGGCGGCAGATGCTGGCGAGCGTTCCGGGGGCGGACCTTGTTTATCTCAAATCCGTGCCTCAGCTTGTCGTCGACGGCGCCGATCTGTTCGCCGAGCTCGGTCAGTGGATGAGCGCCGACACCCTCTATCGCGCGTCGTTCACCAGCTTCGAGGAGGCCGACCGGACACAGCGCAACAAATCGCGTCGCAAGCACGACCGGCAGCAGGGCGACAAGCTCGAGGCAATGGGCGAGGTACGCTTCGAGGAAATGCGCAACGGCGTCGCCGCCGGCCTCGTGCTCGACACCATGTTTCAACAACGGGCGGCACGGTTTCGCGAGATGGGCGTGTTCGACCCCTTCTGCAGCGCCAATGTCCGCGCCTTCTACGACGCCACCGCCGTGTCCGGCTCGCACGTGCCGGTGATGCTGCACGTGCTGACGCTGAACGGCGACGTGGTCGCGGTGCGCTACAACATCGTCTACGGCGATCGCATCTTCTGCCTGATTTCGTCGATGAGCGAGGACATCTCGCTCCGGCCGGGTTCGCCCGGCAAGCAGTGCCTGCTGCGGGTGATGCAGACCGTGTTCGATGCCGGCTACCGCGCCTTCGACATGGGCGAGGGCCTGACCGACGAGAAACGCCATTGGTGCAATGTGCAGGTGCCGGTGCGGCACCACTATGTGCCGGTGACGCGCCGCGGCACGCTGGCCGCCCTCGGCCATCGCGGCCTGCATCAGCTCAAGGCCCGGGTGAAGTCTGACCCCAGGCTGCTGGAGCTGGCCAAACGGGCCCGCGGCCTGCTATTGAACCTGAGCGGCAGGGGCGGGGCCACGGCCCCCACATCGACGCCCGACGCCGACTAGGCGCAAAGCCGCATCATCCCCATCAGCGCTGAAGGAGCCGATCGTGAGCGATCGCTTTGTCGTGCTGTCCGGTTGCTCGGGCGGCGGAAAATCGACCCTGCTGGCCGAGCTCGCGCGACGGGGTTACTCAGTCGTCGACGAGCCTGGCCGTCGCATCGTCCGCGAGGAGACGGCGCGCGGCGGTACGGCGCTTCCCTGGGTCGACCCGGAAGCATTCCTGCGCCGTGCCGTGGAGATGGCGATGAACGACCGGCGGCGGGCCGAGACGATGGCAGGCTGGGTGTTTTTCGATCGCGGGCTGTTCGACGCGATCAGCGGCCTGACCGACATGACCGGCGAGCCCGCGCTCCAAGAGCTCGGCCGCAAATATCGGTATCACTCAACCGCCTTCGTCACGCCGCCTTGGCCGGAAATCTACGAGACGGATGCCGAGCGCAAGCATGGACTCGCTCAGGCCGAGGCTGAATACCGACGCCTGGTTCGCGACTATCAACTGTTCGACTACGCAGTGCTCGAAGTGCCGAAGCGATCGGTCGCCGACCGTGCCGACTGGATACTGGCGCAGCTGCCGGCGTCGCCGCCGGCTAGATAAGACGCTGCGCCTTCATCGAGGCGTGGCCGGATTTGCCGATGATGATGTGATCGTGGACGGTGATGCCGAGCGGCTTGGCGACGTCCACGATCTGCCGGGTCATCTGCACGTCGGCGGTGGACGGTGACGGATCGCCGGACGGGTGGTTGTGGACGAGGATGACGGCCGTCGCGCCCAGTTCCAGCGAGCGCTTGATCACCTCGCGCGGATAGACCGGCGTGTGGTCCACGGTGCCGCGCTGCTGCACCTCGTCGGCGATCAGCCGGTTCTTCTTGTCGAGGAACAGAACCCGGAACTGTTCGACGTCCTCGAATGCCATCGCCGAGCGGCAATAGTCGATCAGTGCCGCCCAGGATCCCAGGATCGGCTGCGTCTGGTCCACCCGGTCGCGGGCGTAGCGCTGCGCCGCCGCCTGCATTACCTTGAGGCTGGTGATGCTGATGTCGCCGAGGCCGGCGAATTCGTCGAGTTGCGCCCGGGGCGCCGCAAGCACCGCCGAGAAGGAGCCGAAGCGCTTGAGCAGGAGCTTGGCGAGAGTCTTGGTGTCGCGCCGCGGGATGGCGAGGTGCAGCACGGCCTCGAGCAGCTCGACATCGGTGAAGGCTTCGCCGCCGACGCGCTTGAACCGCTCGCGCACCCGGTCGCGGTGCCCGGCCTTGAGGTCGACAGCAGGGGCCTCGGCCAGTCCGTCCAGCGCGGGCTTGGCCACCTCGCCCATGGCTATTTGCGGGCGTCCAGCGGGTTGAACAGGCCGCGCGGGGAGAGGGTGAAGATCTCGTGCCCCGTTTCGGTGATCCCGATCGAATGCTCGGCCTGCGCCGAAAGCGTGCGGTCGCGCGTTACCGCCGTCCAGCCGTCTGACAGGATTTTGACGTGCGGCCGGCCGAGGTTGATCATCGGCTCGATGGTGAAGATCATGCCCGGCTTGAGCTCGACGCCGGTGCCCGGTACGCCGAAATGCATGATGTTGGGCTCGTCGTGGAAGAGCTGGCCGACGCCGTGGCCGACGAAATCGCGCACCACCGACGTGCGTTCCGCCTCGGCATGGGCCTGGATGGCGGCCCCGATGTCACCGGTGGTATTGCCCGGCCGCGCCGCCTCGATGCCGGCATAGAGGGATTCATAGGTCACTTCGATCAGCCGCTCGGCCTTACGCGAGATTTCGCCCACCGGATACATGCGCGAGCTGTCGCCGTACCACCCGTCGACGATCAGGGTCAGGTCGATGTTGACGATGTCGCCCTCCCGCAGCGGCCGCTCCTCCGGCATGCCGTGACAAACCACGTGGTTGATCGAGGTGCAGACCGAATAGCGGTAGCCCTTGTAGAACAGGGTGGCCGGGATCGCGTGGTGATCCATGGCGAATTCATAGGCCAGCCGGTCGAGAAAGGCCGTGGTGACGCCTGGTTTCACATGCTCGGTGAGCAGGTCGAGCGCCTCGGCGGTGAGGGCGCCTGCCTTGCGCATGCCCTGAAACCCTGCCTCGCCATGCAGCGGAATGATACCCGAGGTGCGGCGGGTCTTGGTCTCGGCGTCGACGTACGTAATCATCTCAATATCTTTCGCGTCGTTCAGAAATAGTCCGTCAGGGCAGGATTTGGAAGGCCGGGCAGGTTTGCGCCTGAAGCGGTTGGCTGATCGGCCCCCTCGCGACCGATCCGACAGGGCGCAATATGAACCGCGTAGCCTGCGCCGGCGCCTGAATTCGGCCGTCCGCTCTGGTGCAAAAGCCCATGCGCCCGTTGCTTTTGCCGCGCCGTCGCGCGATGCATGCGCCTTTCCCGCTCCGGCCCACAAGATGACTGACGATCCGAAAAACCCGACCGCCGCACTGCTCGTCATTGGCGACGAAATCCTCTCGGGCCGCACCAAGGACGTCAACATAGGCGCCACCGCCGATTTCTGCACCGACCTCGCCATCGACCTGATGGAGGTGCGGGTGGTGGCCGACATCGAGGACGATATCGTCGCGGCGGTGAACGCGCTGCGCGCCCGCTACACCTACGTCTTCACCACCGGCGGCATCGGCCCGACGCACGACGACATCACCGCCGACGCCATCGCCAAGGCGTTCGGCGTCGAGCTGCCGATCAATCCGGAGGCGCGGGCCATGCTGGAGGCGCGCTGGAAGGAGCGCGGCACCGAGCCCAACGAGATGCGGCTGCGGATGGCGCGCATCCCTGAAGGCGCCAGCCTGATCGTCAATTCGGTCAGCGCGGCACCAGGCTTTCGCATCGGCAACGTGCACGTCATGGCCGGCGTGCCGGTGATCATGCGGGCGATGCTCGACTCCATCGCGCCGACGCTCAGGGGCGGGCGCAAGGTGCATTCGGTGACGGTGAAATCGCGGGTGGGGGAGGGCAATATCGGCGGGCCGCTGGCGGCGCTTCAGCAGCAATTCCCCGACGTGAAGATGGGCAGCTATCCGCGCATGGGCGACGGCACGGTGATGACCGAGCTGGTGTTGCGCTCGCCCGACGAGGCGCGCCTGCAGCAGGCGGCCAAGGCCGTCTACGAGATGGTCGCGGCCGAGCATGCCAAGGGCGGCTTCCCGGCGCCCGACCCCTATTGAGCCTGCGAGGAGAGCAGACGTGAACGATGCGCGTACCAAGAGTTTCCCGGTGAGCTGGGACCAGTTCCACCGCGACAGCCGGGCGCTGGCCTGGCGGCTGAACGGCGAAGGGCCGTTCGAGGCCTGCGTCGCCATCACCCGCGGCGGGCTGGTGCCGGCCGCCATCGTCGCCCGCGAGCTCAACATCCGCACCGTCGATTGCGTCGCGGTCAAGAGCTACGACCACCAGAGCCAGGGCGAGATCAAGCTGCTGAAGCCGATCGACCCGCAGATCATCGAAAAGGCCAAGGCCGGACGAAAAATACTGATCGTCGACGACCTCGTCGACACCGGCGCCACCGCCCGCGCGGTGCGCGACATGCTGCCGGGCGCGCATTTCGCCACCGTCTACGCCAAGCCCAAGGGCCGCGAGATGGTCGACACGTTCATCACCGAAGTCAGCCAGGACACCTGGATCTTCTTTCCGTGGGACCTCGACGTGGCCTATGTGGCGCCGATCGCCGGCGGCACGGACTAGCATTGCCTTGCCGCCGCGCTCCACGTACTTCCAGTCTCGCGCGGGCGTGATGGAATGGTAGACATACGGGACTTAAAACCGGAAAAATTCGACCAACCTTGGCCAAAAATACATTTGTAATCATATAGATAAACGTTTTCAGTCGTGCGGTAGTGTGCTACACATCCATTACACATTTTGCACACTCATTGGACCCTGGACGACGAGAAATCTTGTATGGCTACGACCCACTCCCTCATGGACGGAAAGCTCCACGTCTATAAGCGTGACAACTCACGTTTCTGGCAGTGCTCGACGTTCCTCGCCGGCGCAAACCACCGGGTATCGACCAAGCTTGAGGAGTTTCGCGCGGCGGTGGCGTGGGCCGAGGATTGGTACCTCGAACTCCGCGGCAAGGCCCATCGTGGCGACATCCTCTCCGGTAAGAAGTTCAAACACGCCGCCGAGCAGTTCGAACGTGAGTACGAACTGATCACGGAGGGGCAGCGGAACGCGTGGTACGTCGAGCAGCACAAGCTCCGGATCAAGAACTACCTGACCCCATTCTTCGGGGAGAAATATCTGGCCGAGGTCACCACCGGTCTCGTCCAAGAGTACCGCATTCACCGGCGCAACATTGCGGTTGAGAAGTGGGGAAAGCCCCCGGCGCGCAACACGATGCACCAGGAGATGGTGACGTTGCGGCAGGTCCTGAAAACCGCCTTGCGTCACGGTTGGATTGATCATCTGCCAGACCTCTCCGAGCCATACCGCAGCAATGGGAAAGTCAGCCACCGGGCTTGGTTCTCGCCGGAGGAGTACAAGCGGCTGTATGAGGCGACACGGCGCCGGGCGAACGCCCCCAAGAAGAGCCGCTGGGCATGGCAGTCGGAACAGTTGCACGACTATGTGCTGTTCATGGCCAACACCGGCCTTCGGCCTGACGAGGCCAACCGCCTCGAATACCGCGACGTGGAAATTGTTGACGACACGGCCACCGAGGAGCGCATCCTGCTCATCAGCGTTCGTGGCAAGCGCGGTGTCGGCTATTGCAAGAGCATGCCGGGCGCAGTGTTGCCATTCCAGCGACTGGTCAAGCGCAACTCGCCGCAACCGGAGGACAAGCTGTTCCCGAAAGGCGGGCATCGTCAGCTGTTTGAAGCGATCCTCGATGAGGAGAAGCTCAAGATCGATCGCGAAGGGCAACGCCGAACCGCGTACAGCCTTCGTCACACTTACATCTGCCTACGCCTCATGGAGGGCGCCGACATCTACCAGATCGCGAAGAACTGTCGGACAAGCGTCGAGATGATCCAGAAATACTATGCCTCGCACATCGCTAATAGCCTCGACACGGCTCTAATCAACGTCCGTCGCCTCAAGCCGGCCTACACGAGGGTCGAAGATGAAGGGATCGAGCCTGCATAACCTCGGCAAATCTGCTAGCCCGACCACTTCAGCTATGCTCTAAACCGCAACTCCACAGCCTTGAAACTCCTCAGCATTTTGTTCTGGCAGTTTCCTTGTCTATCAGTATGATCGTTTCGTGCGCGGGCGTGGCGGAATGGTAGACGCAACGGACTTAAGCGGATCAATTTGAGTGCCCCTGCGGGAAACCCGGGGAGCAGAACTGCTCAAACTCGGGGAAGCCTCCAACATGGTAATCCCGAGCCAAGCCACCGGTACCGGTGGAAGGTGTAGAGACTAGACGGGCAGCACCTAAAGCCGAACGGCTAAGGTGAAGGGATAGTCCAGACCCCAAACGCTTGAGGCACCTCAAGCGGCGGCGAAAGCCGTAGCAGGTAAGAAAATCCGTTGGGGTGTATACCCCGTGAGGGTTCGAGTCCCTCCGCCCGCACCAATCTGCCTTTGGCGGTGAGTCGTACTGAGGTGCACCCACCCCGGAAGCTGCACTTCGCGGATGGCCCGGGAACTCTATGAAAAGTCTCGGCTTTCATAGAATTCTTTGCCTCCGGCCTCAGGAAAGGTACAATATTTTTCGTGGGGGTTCTGACCGCACTCTGGTGCGTGTGTTCGCGTTTGCTGCGAGCGCCAATGCCTCGCCACGTACGCGGAGAACTATGCCTAGCGCCGACCAAGTAAAAGCTCTCATCTCATCCCTGTCTGACGGAGATGAAGGGCATTTTTATGCGGTCGCCATGCAGATCGCAGCGCATGAGGCACGTCTCGGGCACGGAAAACTCGCTGAAGAAATCCGTGCCCTCATCGACAAGGCAAAATCCCGCCCTCGGTCGCATGTTAAAGGCGCCATACCGCTTGCGAGACCAAAAGGAGAGGCATCGGAACTCCTTGCCGTCTCGTATCCCGAAGTCAGACTTTCCGACATGGTTCTTGCCGAGGACACAAGGGCAAAACTCGAGCGCGTCATAAAGGAACAGCGTTCGATCCAAGCCATCCGCGGACGCGGCCTCGCTCCGCGCCGCAAGATACTCTTGTCGGGAAAACCTGGCACCGGAAAGACCCTAACAGCCTATGCACTCGCGGGAGAGCTGGGCCTACCTCTCTTCGTGGTCCGACTAGACGGTCTCATCACGAAGTTCATGGGAGAGACGGCTGCTAAGCTCCGCGTCATTTTTGAAACGCTAAGCCAGACGCGCGGTGTTTACCTGTTCGATGAGTTCGACAGCATTGGTACCGCCCGCGACGCCTCGAACGACGTCGGGGAAATCAGGCGCATCGTGAACAGCTTTCTGCAAATGGTCGAGCAGGACCACTCGGACAGCCTAATCGTTGCGGCGACAAATCAGATCGGCATGCTGGACCCGGCGCTGTTTCGTCGCTTTGACGACGTGATCACGTACCAGTTGCCGACAGGTGAGCTCGCCGTCGAGGCCCTAAGGGTCAAGCTTGGGCTGTTCAAGACTTACCGCATTCAGTGGTCCAAGCTGGCAACGCTGGCGCACGGACTGAGCTTTGCAGATATTTCACGCGCGGCAGAAGATGCCATTAAGGACGCCATTATTCATGGTCGCGATCGCGTAACACAGCCGGATATTTCCCGCGCAATCAACGATCGCAAACACGCCCTTAGTCAGCGCAAGGATTGATGACTCGAGGGAGGCTTTTTGGCTCAACACCCGCATATCTTCGTACCTGCAGGTCCAGACCCCATTGCCTTCACCAGCCCAAGCTCGGGTCCTCGCGAGCAGTTCGAACGGCCTGCCAGGAGCCGTGCGCAACATGCAGCTGATCTCTCTGCACGGCTCGATGTCGTCACACAGGAAAATCAAAATCGCGTCGCCGAGCAAACGGCTCTCGGGATAGAGGACGGGCGCGGCATCTATGTCTCGTTCGAGAGCGAGCCCAACTTCGATCTGAAGTTCGAAAGTCTCGATCTCGCCAAAAGCGGGATCGAGCTTTGCACCGTCAAAACGACACCCGACAATCGGCAACTCGCGACTGTATTCGTACCCGATGGGAAGCTGCCCCTCTTCGTCAAACGGGTCGAAGCCTATCGCGACGAGATGACGAAGCCCCGCAAAGAGGGCGGCCCTACGAGGCCAAAGAACCAGGATCTCGTTGAGAGTATTTCGGACATCCGGCTTGCGGCACTTGAGGCGCTGTGGACCGAACCGGAGATGGCTTTTCCCAACACGTCGCACGCCATCAATTGGGAGCTTTGGTTGCGCAAAGACGGCGCCGCCAGTCAGCTCGATCGCCTGCGGGAGCATGCCCAGCAGTTCGATCTCGAAGTCGGCAACCAAGTCATCGGCTTTGTCGACCGCACCATCGTGGTCGTCCGGGGTACCGCCGAAAACCTAGGCCGATCAATAGAAATTCTGGGGATGATCGCCGAGCTACGAATTCCCCGAACGACAGCCGCATATTTCGCCGGCTTGCCCAGTCTGGAGCAGCAAGCGTGGCTGGACAATCTTGCCGACCGGCTGGAGCCAGCACCAATTGGAGCGCCTTACGTCTGCCTTCTGGATTCCGGCATCAATCATCAACATCCTCTCTTGGCAGGCTCAATCTCTGCGGCAGATCTCCACACCCAAAAACCGGCGTGGGGAACTAACGACAGTATGGCTCACGGCACGCCAATGGGCGGATTAAGCCTCTTTGGTGATCTGACGGACGTTCTCCAAGGCGCGGGACCCGTGCAGGTTTCGCATAGACTGGAGTCCGTGAAGATAATGAATCCGAACGATCCGAACCCGCTTGAACTCTACGGTGCTGTCAGTCGCGAGGCCACCTATCGTGCCGAGGTCAACGGCGACCGCAACCGCGTCTTTTGCATGGCGGTGACGGCACCTGACGGGCGCGATCGCGGCCGTCCCTCGTCATGGTCTGCGGCCATAGACGCATTAGCCTCGGGCAGTGATGACGAGGATGAACAAAAGCGCCTCATCATGATCTCCGCTGGCAATACCGACGAGGCGGCTCGACGAAACTATCCAGATTCAAATCTCACCGATGGGATTCATGACCCCGCGCAGGCGTGGAACGCACTCACAATCGGCGGCTACACAGAGAAGATCACGATCGACGCTGAGACGAACCCCGGCTGGCTACCGCTTGCAATAGCTGGAGACCTTTCACCCGCCAGTTGCACGTCGGTGACCTGGGGTAAGTGGCCGTTGAAGCCCGACATCGTTATGGAGGCCGGCAATATGGGCCGCAACGACGAGTTCGAGGACCCGGACTACATCGACAACGGATTACAGCTGCTCAGCACAGCGCACGACTTTGCGTTCAACCGTCCCTTTAAGGTGTTCGGCGACACCAGCGCCGCGACGGCGCTCGCTTCACGATTTGCCGCGATGCTTTGGGCCAAATACCCTAACCTCCAGCCCGAGACCGTTCGCGCGCTGATGATCCATTCGGCCGAGTGGACCCCCGCGATGATCGATCGCTTCCGCAATGCCAATGGCGTTGTCGACTTCAGAAGTCTGCTGCGCTGTTTTGGTCGAGGGACTCCTAACCTTACGCGTCTGCTCTCCAGCCTGGACAACTCTCTGACGCTGGTAGTGGAAAGTGACCTGCAGCCGTTCTTCAAAGATGAGGATGACGGACGGGTGAAGACACGAGAGATGCGCCTGCATCCCCTCCCGTGGCCTATCGACGTGTTGGACGAACTCGGCGACACCCCTGTCGTAATGCGCGTAACCTTGTCGTACTTCATCGAACCAAGTCCGGGCGAGCGCGGATGGACTGCTCGGTATGGCTATCCCTCCCACGGTTTGCGCTTTGCAGTGATCAACCCCCTCGAAAGCCCTGCTGCATTTCAGCAGCGGATCAACAAGGCCGGCCGCGACGAAGACTATGAACCCGCGGGACTCGCCGATCCGGGTTGGGATTTCGGATACTCGCAAAGGTCGTTTACTTCCCTCGGATCGGTGCACTCCGATGTCTGGCGCGGAACTGCCGCAGCGCTTGCCGCACGAGGCCACGTTGGCGTCTACCCGACAATGGGCTGGTGGAATAAGCGGCCCCAGCTCGAGGGATGGAGGAAAACTGCGCGTTACTCCCTCATCGTGACAATCGAGACGCCGGGCGTCGAGACCGAACTGTACACGTCAGTTGCGAACCAGATCGGCGTTCCGATCGTCATCGAAGTCTAGTCCCGACATGCCCGCCGTTCCAATTCCAACTTACGAACTGCACACTCTTGGTTGGAAGGCGTTTCAGGATCTGTGTGTGTCAGTCGCACAGGAATGCCTGAAGCGCCCCGTGCAATTTTTCTTACCGTCAAAGGACGGGGGTCGAGACGGCGCCTTTGTGGGCTCGTGGGCCTCGGGGAGCGACGCAGGCAGATCGACCATTCAATGCAAATTCACTTCCCTCCCACATGAACACCTCACCGCCGCCATGCTCTCCGACGAGCTGGCAAAAGCCCAAGCGTTGGTGGCTCGCGGGCTGGCGACCGACTACATCGTTATTACCAACCACCCCGTTTCCGGCGTTAGTGAGCAAGAAATCGTGGCTCAGTTCGAGGCTGTAGGGGTCAAACGCTGCCGTGTTTTTGGCCGGGAGTGGTTGGTCGGCCAAATTCAGGAGTCGGCACGACTGCGGATGCTAGTGCCTCGTCTGTACGGCCTCGGTGACCTTAGCCAGATATTGGACGAGAGAGCGTACGAGCAGGCCAGCATGATCCTCAGCGCGATGGGCGATGACCTCAAGAAGCTTGTGATCACTGATGCCCACCGACGTAGCGTCGAGGCAATTTCTCGGCACAACTTCGTGCTGCTTTTAGGCGCTCCCGCGGCGGGAAAGTCTACCATTGGTGCAGGTCTAGCTGTCGGTGCTGCCGATATCTGGAAATCGCTCACACTTCGTGCAACTTCCCCGGAACAGGTCGAACAGCATTTGAACCCCAAGGAGTCGCAGTTCTTCTGGATCGACGACGCGTGGGGTAGCACGCAGTATCAACGCGACAGCGCCGAGAGCTGGAATCGCATTCTTCCGCTCATGCAGGCCGCCGTAAAACGAGGAACCCGCTTTCTTCTCACTAGCCGCGACTACATTTGGGAGCGTGCGAAAGGCGATCTCAAGTTGCACGCATTTCCCCTGCTTAATCAGAGCCAGGTTGTCATCAACGTGCAAAAGCTTGCGGAGCCGGAACGCGCGCAGATTCTGTTCAACCACATACGCATGGGTGATCAGCCGCAAAAGTTTCGCACCAAGATCAAGCCATTCTTGCCCGAACTTGCCACGCGCGGTGATTTCCTGCCCGAAACTGCGAGGCGCCTTGGCTCCAACTTCTTTGCTGGCGCGCTCGTTCCGTCAAAGGAAAACCTCGAGCGGTTCTTTGCCGAACCTCAGGACTTTCTTTTCGACACCATCTCTGGCCTCGATGCGGCAACACGTGCGGCGGTGGCGCTTATCTACCTTTCGGGTGGCACTGTGCCTTCGCCAGTCCTCGAGAACGACATTCTTCGCGATGTCGCGTCAGCATTCGGTGTCAGCGGCGCCAACATACGAGATGCATTGAACTCGTTGAACGGCAGCCTCGCCAATCTCGCGTACAACGAGAAAGGGCGGTACTGGACGTACAAGCATCCCACGATTGGTGATGCATTTTCGAAGTACGTCGCTTCGAACCCGGAATACGTCACATATTTTCTGAGGGGCGCTAAGCCCGAGACTCTCATGCGCGAGGTGATCTGCGGTGACGTCGAGCTCGCCGGCGCGTCCGTCAGGGTCATGCCGGCTAGCTATGACCTGTTGCTCGAGCGGCTCAGGCTGCAAGGCGTGTACAGCCTGCGCAGCTTTGTCTCCTATCGAGCGGACCGGGAATTTGCGGAGCGCCTCATAGCCATGCGACCCGACATCCTGAACAGCCTCCGTAGTTTTGTCGTCCCCATTGCTCAAGACCCGGACACCGCCCTCGTGTGCCGGCTTCACAAGCTTGGTCTGCTGCCGGAAGACCTCCGGCGAAATTTCTTCGAGAGGCTAAAAGACGCTGTGATCGAGGAAGCCGATGCCAGCATGCTACAAGATGACGATATCGCCTCGGTTCTTACCGACGACGAGGAGTACGAAACCTTTGAAGAAGCGCGTGTCCACGTCCTAGGCAATGTCGGCGCTCATCTGTCACGCGTAAAGTCGGCGTGGGACAGTGAGTATCCTCCTGAAGAGCAGTTCGACGAACTGCGGAGTTCGCTTGAACGCTACGCGCGGGCTGTGCTGCCGATCGCCGAGGCGAAACTGTTGCTGGACTCGGCCGAACGAAGCATACGTTCGTACATCTCAGACATGCAGAACGAGTACACTGAGCCGCCGTCAGTGTCCTCCCCAGTCAGCGCGGCCGGACACATGGCATCTCCATATGAAGGCTTGTTCCGCGACGTCGATGCGTAGCTCAGCCGACAGGAACCAATGTTAACTTATCCCGACGCTCGCTGAACGTGTTCCATGCCAGCCCGCGCCCTCGTGACTACACGAGTTCGAGCCTCAAAGACCGGCCTACTTCTCGCGCCGCTCGCTGAAGCGTCGCGATCGTCACGTTCCCGTCTTTCGGATCAAGGAGTCGGCCGACCTGAGTGCGGCTTGTACCCATGCGAGCGGCCAATGCGCGCTGCGAGATATTCTGCTCTTTCATGGCCTCTCCGATCTGCCAGGCAAGGACTTCCTTGATGGCGACCGCCTCGAATTCCGCAAGCGTGCCCTCTTTCGCCAGCACGTCGTCCAGCGCCGTCAGTCCTGCGGTGCTCCGGCCCTTCTTCTTCGCACTGGTCTTCGTGTCTTTCGTCGTCGTCTTCATTTTTCAAACTCCTTGTCGCGCCTGCGCGCGAGTTCGAGGTCCTCTGCCGGCGTCTTCTGGGTCTTCTTGATGAACCCGTGCAGCACCAGGATTTTTCCTTCCCGCACGCTGAATATCAGGCGCGCTATTCGTTTGCTCGGAAGGCCAACCCTTACCTCCCAGAGGCCGTTGCCGAGCGACCGGCACAGTGGCATTCCGACCGGCCAACGATACTGGACCCGCATCAGGTCAAGGCCGATCGCATTGCGGTCGCCCTCGTCCAGGCTACGAACCCAATCCAGCACTAGCTCGGCGCCGCCCCGCGTGCGATAGAACACCGCGGGCATTTTGGTCGGTGGAGCCTTGTTCATACCGGAACCATATATGGTACATGCATCATATAATGTGCCACCTTAAGAAGTCAAGTTTTACCTCGCTTGCCTAGATCGTCAGGATTCGACCATGACCGGTCAATGCAAGTTTTGAAGCATCCCAGCCGTTGAGCCGGCGGATAGTGGGGCAGCATACGCGGGTGCTCATCCTAGTCGCCTCCCGTGAAGTCGTGCACAATCCAAAACAGTAGATCGGCGTTCGACACAATCCAGAGCGCCCACACCTGCCCAGGAGGACCGATGTCACAGGAAGCCGAAAAGCCAAGCCTAAGCCACGAGATATTCGTCGTTGCCGGGGATAACGACGCGGCGCGCTGGATACGGGTCGGGGCTGCTTTCGCCAATCGCGACGGCAAGGGCTTCAACCTCGTCCTCGATGCTCTTCCGGCGCGTGACGGCAGGCTGGTGATGCGCGTACCATCCCAGAAATCTCAAGGCGATGCCGACGACACCACGGCAAAACCTCCGCGACAGTCTGCGCTCCATCCGGCTCCGTGACCCACGGTCGCACTCAGGGAACGCTTTAAGAACGCGGCATCGCCTATCCCTGGCAAGAGGCGACGGACGCGCCGAACATCACGTCGTGCGATCACGTTGAAGGCCCGGCCGTCCTGGATGCGTGGCAAATCCGGCTAGGCTTTGCGAATGACCTTGCTTGGCAGTGATCGCACCGCATCGCTTCATCCGATCTATGCCCTGGCTGACCTCCTCCTCTCGGAGCGCCCGTAGCGTCCCGCACCCATGCCTCGTTTCGCGCCGGGGCGCGGGTGCTGCAAGGCGTTCGCCTCGGCTTTAGGCCATGCGGCCTGCCGCCCTCCCTTCGGTCGGGTTCCGCACCCGCTCGATACCCCGTCGCAGCTCTCCGGCATGCGGGCCGCCACCCAAGGCGGCTCCAGCCAAAGGAGCCTGCGTCATGCCGAATACCGATCAACCGCGCCACGATCTGCACGCCGAAATCACCAACCAGCTTATTGCCGCCATCGAGGCCGACCCCGGCAAGCCGTCCCTGCCGTGGCGGCGTCAGGGCGGTGCCCTGCACATCCCGGTCAATGCCCTCACGGGGAATGCCTATCGCGGGATCAATATCGTCAGCCTGTGGGTTGCCGCCGCGTCGCACGGCTATGCGACCCCGCTCTGGGGCACGTACCGCCAGTGGGCCGAGAAAGGCGCGCAGGTGCGCCGGGGCGAGAAATCCGCCCTCGTCGTGTTCTACAAGGAGTACGAAGCCACGCCCGATCCGGACGATGCCGACGATACCGGCACGCGCCGGGTTGCCCGCGCCTCCCACGTGTTCAATGCCGGTCAGGTGGATGGCTTCGAGATTCCGCCGCTGCCACTGTCGCTTGGTCCCGTCGAACGGCTGGCGCAGGCGGATGCCTTTGTGACCGCCACGGGTGCCACGATCCGTCACGGCGGGGACAGCGCCTTCTTCGCGCCGGCGACCGATCACATCCAGATGCCCGACGAAGGGCTATTCACCGGCACGCAGACTATGACCCGCACGGAAGGATATTACACCACGCTAGTGCACGAGCTGGTATACTGGTCGGGGGCGAAGCAGCGGCTCGACCGCAATATGGGCAAGCGCTTCGGCGACGACGCCTATGCCGCCGAGGAATTGGTGGCCGAAATCGGCGCGGCGTTCCTGTGTGCGGAATTACAGATCACGCAGGACCTGCGGCCCGACCATGCGCAGTACCTCGCCAACTGGCTCACGCTGTTCAAGAACGATGATCGCGCGATCTTCGCGGCAGCGGCGCGGGCGAGCGAGGCTGCGGCGTATCTGAGTCCAGAAACAGCATAGTGCGTCAGCACGCTGTATTCTATGTCGCGAACCGTTGTTCCGTAACTGCGTCTCAACGGATGCCGATAGCGCAGACCACGATCAACGCCCCCGGGCGCTTTAAGCGCAATCAGCACTTCGCGACAGATGATTTGCAAATTCCTATTCTGGACCTCATGTTGACGTGCACTCATTTGATGAAAGGAATATCCTATGCGTTATCTGAGTAGTCTCATTGTCGCGTTGTTTGCGACGTTCAGTACATCGGCCATGTCGGCTGAAACATCCGAATTATGTAACGCGGTCCTTCAACCCGGAGTCTTCAACGTCGGCGAGACGAGCACCGCTGAAAGCTTCGCTTCCAGCTTTCACGATGTGATGTGCCGGACCAAGTGGTCCTCCCGCTCCGACTTAGAAAACAGGGCATCTAGCTGGGGCCTCGACCTGACCACAACTTACGGCATTCTGGGAATTGACAGCTCGGGCGCCGATAATAGCGACATTCGTGACCAAGCATACGACCACTTCTGCCACAGAACGGCACAGGACATCGCCTACTCAACGGGCTTCTTCAACAAGTACAGGAACTCAGACTTCGCGGTTGGCCAGTGGCGACAGTGCGTGGAGGCGACCGCCGAAGGTCACTTCGCGATCGCCGTCCCGGACGTCAGCTTGGATGGAGCGTTAGTCCGCTTGGCACGGCGCGCACAAGGGCAGGTTCCAGATCTCGTGGTGTACAGCGTTGAGAAAAGCGCCGGTTACGACGTCAGTTGCACCTTCAACGGCGTAGACGTGACCAAGGCAAAGTTTCCAGCTAATCAACGCGAGATTGAAATCACATGCGCTAAGCGAGCGGACGTTCCCGTCAGCTTCGCGATAAATACAAACTGGGGGACTTTCGACCCCATAAGCATTCCAGGGTACAGCAAGAGCATTTCGTCGCTCCAATCTGACCTCGAAGCTCTCAGACAACAGATCGAAGCGCAGAATGCATCACAACAGAAGGCCCTTGATCTGCTCAGTCATTCGGTCGCCCATCAGGCGCGCCTTTGTCTCCACGTCGTAAGTGATGACGATCCCGGTCAGTGCGAGGGCGCACGCGACACGTGCAGCGAGTGGACCTCGGTTGGCCCGAGCACAAATTGGACCAAGCAATATCGCGACAACACGGACGGCAGAAACGGGGGCTGCCTAATGCAGTGGCGTATCGAAATGCGGTAGAGCATCGCGCACGGCGTCGTCGAGCAAGGCAAAAGACTTGCTTCTTTAGGAACCAAAAGACCGAAGGGGGCCCTCGCCTGGGGTAGACCGGGACTCCTAGCGTGGCATGAAAAGCGGCGGATATGGTCCGCCGCCCACTCTGCCTGTTCTGATCGCTAGAGCTTGGGTGCCGGGGCGTTGGGTGTCGTGTTGAGCGCGGCGTTGAAGGCATCCGCCAGATATTTGTCGGCAATCGCCGCGCTGTCGTACCACCGCCTGTGATCGTAAAAGTCCATCTGGACGGTCTTGATCAGATCGTCCCGGCGGCCGACGAATATCTTCACGCTCAGCACTGCCGTGCAGCCCGGCCATTCGTCGGTGCGGTTCTGCATGTAGCTGTAGGCTCCCCGATTGAACCCCAGATCAAGGCAGTTGTAGAAAGGCGAGGTGTTCAGGGCCCCGTGGGGAAACTCCGCCGCCTCCTTACGGTCAAGCATCGCGCGCCTGCCGTCTTTCCAGCCGAACCAGAGATCGAGAATGCCCGCGCCGGGCGACGGGTCCTGCCGGGCGGTCGGCGGACCGTATTTGGCTTCCAGCGCCTTTACGAAGTCGGGCAGGCTCGGCTGCACCTGCGTCCCAAATTCCAGGTCGCGTTCGATCGAGGTCACGCGTTCGCCCGTGAGCGCGGTCGAATACTTCACCTCCAGTCTCTCGGACTGCTTGGTGCCCGCGCCGTCGTCGCCGGAATACGCGTAGATGCTGTCGCTCGGGTAGTACACGAACCCAACCTCGGTGCCGCGCCCGTCGCTGACGCCGATCACCTGCTCGCCGCCGCTCATGCCCGGCTGGAGCTCGCCGCCCGGCACTGCTGCCTGCATCGCCGCCTCGGCGTCCTTTCTGGTCATGCCGAGACCGACGCCGACAATGTCGGTTGCCTCCGGCCCAGAGAACTCGTAGCGCGGCGCCAGATCGTTGGTCAGTGGCGGATAGGTATAGTCGTTGTCGGCAGCTGAGGCGATGCCCGGCACTACGACGGCAAGCACGAAGGATAAGACGGCCAGACTGCGGTCGATCATTCGATTAGTCTCCCTTTGAAAATGAAAACGCGCGGCGGCCGGTCCGGCGTCGCGCGGTGGGCGCTATCTGCGCTCTTCGTAGTTCCAGCCGCTGTCTGAGCGGAAAAACCGGCCGTGATACCAGTTCGACCACTCCGGGATGGTGATCCCGTCCGGCGGCGGTAGAACCCCCTTCCAGCCGATGCGGTAATCGCAATAATACCCGGCGGCATCGCCTGCCGGGGAACACTGGCTGAGCTCGATCTTTGGTTTGTCGAGAAGCCCCGCGAGCTGCCCCGCATCGCGCAAAATCGTCTTGTCGCCGGTGTAATCCCGCAGCATGCGATAATACGCGTTGTTCTGCGGCACCGGATAGGCCAGTACGGCGGCCTTGATCGCCGCTCTGGCATCCTCGGCGCCGGGTGCGCCGTTTGATGCGCCGCACGCGGCAAGCAGGGCCGTAAGCGGCAGCACCGCAAGCCAGCGCGCCGTGCCCCCGATCAATGGTTTCATGATATCTTCCCCGAAATGAAGACGGCCGGGCGGTTTGCTCCGTCCGGCCGTTGCGCGCTATCCGCGCTTGTCCTTGCCGCCCCAGTTGGCCCGGTAGCGGTCCTCCTCGTCCTTCTGCCGGTCGAGGCGGCCCTTCTCGAATTCCCGATTTTCGTCATCGGAAATCCCGTAGGGGCGGGCATAGCCCGCGTACCCCAACCTGGCGAACGAACTGTGGTCGTGGTCGGATTTGCTCATGATGGCCTTCCCAAAATGGACACTTCTCGAATCGAAAATGGTCCCGTGTGAAAAACATCAGGACCATTTCGAAGCACATGCTTTGGGATGACTGAACCGACACAGGACAGAATTGCCTATTCCGTCTTCTGTCCTTGGAGCGCTTGCGGTTACATTGCCAAATTATTGACTCAGTGTTAGCAATGATGGCGGTTGGCACATGCGGGAAGGCCGGGTAAACCGGGGTCCTCGGGTCGACTGAACGGAATAGGCAATACGGTCATCTTCCCCGCCATGCGGGACGATGGTCATGCAGCCGAGCCCGTATCCCACCCTCTCGCTTTTCGCCCGCGATGGACGCCGGAAGTATCTCACGCCCGCCGAGCGCAGCGCCTTCGTCGCCGCGGCGCGGGGGCATCCGGATGCGCGGCTTCGCGCGCTATGTCTGGTTCTCGCCTATTCGGGCTGCCGCATCTCCGAAGCGCTTGCGCTGACACCAGCCGGTTTCGATCCGCACGAACACTTCGTGGTGCTCCGCAGCCTCAAGAAGCGCGGCCGCATGGTCCTGCGCGAGGTGCCGCTGCCTGACTGGCTGGTGGCGGAGGTCCTCGCCCTTGCCGAGGGCGACCGGCGGCTGTGGCCGTGGTCGCGCGGCTGGGGCTGGGTGCTGGTCAAGCAGGTGATGACGCAAGCCGGCATCCTCGGATTGCAGGCAAGCCCGAAGGGTCTGCGCCACGGCTTTGCCATTCACGCCATCCGCTCGGGCGTGCCGCTCAATCTCGTGCAGCGCTGGCTAGGCCACGCCAACATTGCGACGACGGCGATCTACGCGGATGCGCTCGGCGCCGAAGAACGCGAGATCGCTACGCGGATGTGGCCGTAAGGATACGCAGGGTCCTGTGCGTTGCAGTCTTACCTCGTTGCCGGGATCACGGTGCCGGCCTCGGTCAGCAAGAAGGTGCGGCCATCGGGCCGAATGCCTTCATTGCGCGAGTTCGACTTCCACAGAATGCTGCCTGCATGCAGGTCCGTCGAAACCAGCCAACCATCGGCCCAGTCCTGCCGCGCAAATGCGTACCCAACCTTCAGGGCGTCGCCCCAGGCCTCGTTGCACTTTGCCTTACGCTCTGCGGGCGGCATGGACGGGTCCAAAGCGGCTATAGTTTGTGGGCAGCCTCCGGATGCGATGACGACAGACGGATGCGTGTCGAGGTAGCTGAACATACTCTGGGCAAACTCGAGACGCTGGCGCTTACGATCCTCGACCTGTTGCTGCACAAAATAAGCCGATACGGCGACTGCCGCGACCACCAGCAACACCAAGCCACCAAGCCAGCGGAGGATCGATCCGGACCTTTTGGCGCGTTTTGCCGACGGCGTATTTGTCATGGCCGCGAGCTGTGCCTGAAGCGCCGGCGAAACGTCGGGCCGGTCCGGGTCGGCCCGCGCAAACTCTCCGTCCACCGCCGTGCGGATGTCGTCGAGCGCCTTGTTCAGCTGCCAGGCCAGCTTGAACGCCTCATTCTCGTACATCCGCCCGGACACGGAAGTCCTGTCGCCTTCCGTGCTGATGAAATTCACGATGGAGGGATTATAGGCTTCCCGCTCCATCGGCTGGCGTCGCTCGGATTCAATGCTCTGGATGGCGCTCGGACGATAGCGCGGCGCAATGCGCACCTGTTCTTCGCCCTTGAGGCCCATCGGTATCACGGTCCGGTCGTCATGCGTGAAGACGATCGCACGGTACCTCGAAATCGGTCCGGGTGTGTTTCCAAAGGCAAGGGTGCGACCTATGTCAGCGCGCCGTTCGCCCCAGAGCACCCCGGCTTCGACCAACCTGTCGCCATCGTAAATGCGGATCGGCTCACAGACAAAAGGCGGGACAATCGCCATCAGACGTCTTCTCCAAAAAAGGCTTGATCGTACGCTTCAAACAATATCGTTCGCGACGAAGGTCGCGACGCCTTGAAACCGGAAAACACGATTCCAGCGCTGCCGACGAACGTCAATCCGGCGCTGCCTTCAAACATCGATTGTCCTTAAAGAGAGCCCGTCTTCTACCGCAGCCGCCGGAGGGCGGCCCGGGCTCTCGTAAACGAAGCCCCGTACGGGTCTTCGCCATCCGGCTTCGATCCCTTGCGGATCGGTCTTTCGTCCGCTGGACAGCGGAATCCGTCTTCTGTCCGCTCGACGAGCGGACGGGCTAAGGGCGCCGCCCTCGCGCGGCGCAAGGGTTTCCCCAGCCTTCGGTCGCTTCGCTCCCTGCCAGGCCGGGTGATCCCCCTCCCTTGCACCTTGCTACCCCGCTGTTCGCCACGAGGCAGGGTTTCATGGCGGCCTTTTTCCGCCTGAAACCCACGAACAACAAGGAGTAAGAACATGATTATGACTACGAAGGAGATACCCCTGCGGCAGCTGGTCCATTCCAAATCCAACGTCCGCCGGACCCATCACAGCCGGGCAGTCGAAGCCCTCATGGCCTCCATCGAGGCACACGGGCTGCGGCAGAACCTCAATGTCAAACCCACCACCGGCAACCGCTACGAAGTCGTCGCCGGAGGCCGCAGGCTCGAAGCGCTCAGGCGCCTGATGAAGGAGGGCAGGATCGCGAACGACGTTGTCATTCCTTGCGCCGTGCTGGACGAAGGCGATGACCCCACCGAAATCTCCCTCGCCGAAAACACCCTGCGCGAGGCGATGCATCCCGACGATCAGTGCGCGGCGTTCCAGCACCTCGTCTCTGAGGGCATGGCGATCCCGGACGTTGCGGCCCGCTTCGGCGTCACCGAGACCATCGTGCGCCAGCGGCTCAGGCTGGCGTCGGTGTCGCCTTTGCTGCGCACGCTGTTTCGCCACGGCAAGCTCGATCTTTCCCAGATGATGGCCTTTGCCCTCGTCGAAGATCACGCCGCGCAGGAAGCCGCGTGGGGCGACCTGCCGGACTGGAACAACGGTTCCGATGCGATCCGCCGCGCCCTGACCAAGGAAGGCATGCGGGCGGGCGACCGCCTTGCGCGCTTCGTCGGTATCGAGGCCTATGAAGCAGCGGGCGGCGTGGTCATCACCGACCTGTTCGGCGACATGGATGAAGCGGTGCTGTCCGATGCCGCACTGGTCGAGCGCCTTGCAACCGAGCGGCTCGAAGCGGAAGCGGGGAGCATCAGGGCGGAAGGCTGGCAGTGGGTCGCAATCGAACTCCGGCCCGACTACACCGTGCATTACGGGCGGGTCTATCCGCGCGCGGTCGACGGCTCGGACGAGGATGTGTTCGATGCAGCGGACATGGCCCGGGCCGGGGCGAAGCTGACCATCGGACACGACGGCGCTCTGCGCGTCGAGCGCGGCCTCGTCCATCCCGAGACGCTGCGGCGCGAAGCGAAAAAACATCCGGTCAAATCCAGTGCTGACCATGCGGCGCTCAATGCCGCCCAGATCGAGGATTTAAGCGGGCATCGGACGGCGGCGCTGCGGCTCGCCCTTGCCCGGAATAACAGGCTAGCTCTGGCCAGCGTTGTTCACGCGCTTGGGCTCTCGCTGTTCTATCCGGCTGCGGCGGTGTCGTCCTACCTTGAGCTCTCCGCCCACAGCGAGCCGCTCGACCGGCATGTCAAATCCCCAACCGAGTGCAGCGCCCATGCCGACTTTGCTTCGCTCGTCGGCCAATGGCTTGCGCGTATTCCGTCCGACCCTGCGTTGCTCTGGGGATGGTGCCTTACCCTCGATCATGCGGGCCTGCTCGATGCCCTTGGCATCCTCGCTGCCCTGTCGGTCAACGCGGTCGAGACCAAGACCGGCTATCGCTCCGGCCGAGCGCATGCCGACCTGCTTGCCGATGCCCTTCAGCTCGACATGCACGCGCACTGGCTGCCGGAGGTGGACGGGTTCTTCCTGCGGCTCTCCAAGGCGCAGATGACCGCCTTCCTGACCCAGAGCGGCGAGGTGCAGCAGGCGGCGGTGGTTGCGACCCTCAAGAAGCGCGAAGCCGCCATGCGGACCGCCTCTGCGCTCACCGCGCGCGGCTGGTTGCCCGCACCGCTCCTGCGCAGCACCGCGCGCGATGCCCCCGGCGAAACACGGGACGACGATGACGGCGAAGACCTCAGCGGAGCCGACTAGGTCGTGAACCCATAACGGGAATCCGTTTGGCGTGAGATCGTGATTCAAGCTCCTCGATGGAGGGCTTGATGGGCCCACGACTCGATTTGAGTGAGAAGGAGTGGGCAGCGATCGCTCCGCTGCTGCCCAACCGACACAGCCATGCCATCCTGGTTCACGACAGCATGGATCTTGGTGATCAATCCCCCACGGGAGCGGCCGATGGCGTGATCCGGACTCCTTTTTACCACCCGCTGCATGTTGGTGGCTCGCACGATTGGACCCCGCGATCTACAGATACGCAAACTCATCGAGCGCTTCTTTCTCAAGCTCAGGCGCGTTGCTACCCGCTAGCGCACGCGCGCCGATAAGCTCACCCGAAACTTCCTTGCTGCCGTCCTCATTGCTTCAATCCGCGTCGGGGCCAAAGCGTTATGAGTCCACTCTCTAGTGGATGAACACCGCCTCTGGCCGAACTCGTAGAGACCTTACTGGAATCACCACCAGAAGTGGAAACAGCGATCTTATGGACTCGGGGAGAAATCGAAAAACCCCGGCTCATCCATCCGTACACCCATTGCCGTGTTGGTTTGTTCGTCCCACTCGCCGTGGTCAGGCCCGCCTTGCCTTGCCCGGCTGTGCATAGCCACCGGTTTCCAGTCGCATACCGTGATCCCTCGAATTGGACGACAGGACCCTTGGTCCTTCGCGAGGTACAGCCCGCCAGAATTGCCATCGAAGTGGGAGCAGTCGGTAAATATGGCACCTGGCAGGCCCGGCGGACCCTTAAACTTCTTCTTCAGTGTGCAGTGCTGAGCCAAGAGGCCGGGTTTACCGTCGAGGAACCGACTGGTCACGAGGAGAAGCGGCGCACCATTGGTCTGCATTACGCCCATCTCGGTTAGCGGCGCGGCGTCGGGGATCGCCCCTAGCAATGGGATTTTCGCACGGTCAACAAGAAGACTAACGGGTCCATAAGTGCCATCTTGATCCCGATGCACAGGGAGACCGTAATTGGCGACGTCGGCCGAGACGGGATGCGAATGATCGTAGGGGTTCGGTTCGGTCAATAGATGCAGATAGCACCTGTCCAAACCGAGAAGGAGTTCACCCCTCTCTACGATCGCATGCGCCGCGGTATAAAAATTGCGCCCGTCACGATTAAGGAACCATGCGTTTGCAAATCGCACATGGCCAGGTGAGTCATAACAATAGTAATCCGCCGCGGCCTTCAGAAGCGCTTGCTTAGTTTGTTCGCTGACGTCGTCTATCTCCTCGAGCGGCTTCCAGCCATCGGACGATCCAACAATTGTCCTCTGGGAGACCCGGACGATCTCGACTCCAGCCGGCCCGATTGGGGCAACTTCAACAAGGACCCCATTCTCGTCGCCGAGTAGTGACAAACCTTGGTTCGGCTCCCCGCCCCGAGCTGTGGCTGCAGGACAAAGCATGAGAACAAGTGTGAGAGCCAATACATAGGGAGGTTGACCTGTCATCTTTGCGCAGCTTAGTCTCTGATACCATGCTGAGCTTTATGGTGCGCTTTGCATGTATTCGACGTCAATACGGCGGGACCGATATTCGAGTGTCTGGTCGGCTCCGTCACACGAAGGCGCGTCAATAGCAGACATGCAGCATGGTATCAAAGCATGGGCAACGGCGGGGCGCTACAACACATCGATCCTCCGCGACCTGCTAATCGCACTAATCCTAGGTATCGGGTGCTATCCGTCCTCCGCCGCGATCATCGGGCCAAAGGACGACTGGATCGACATTCGTGACGCGGAGAAGGCATGCCCTCCCAACGCCGATCCTCACCTTGCCTGCGGCCTCTCACATGATCAGATCGATGCCATTCTGAAGGCCGGCTATCGTATGAACTGCGGCGGCTACCTCAATGCCTGGGCGTTGAAGGACCCGTCAGACGGCTCGGTCTATCTCTACACGAACTGGCACGGCTTCATGCACGATCCAGACACTTGGGAGCCAAATTGGAGAACGTGCACATTCAGCCCGTACACCGACCCTTCAATCGAACTTGCCTACAACCCGACCTCGCTACGGCTAGGGTCAAAGGATGGATATAAAAAGGCGTTCTGGAACGATCGGGCTCGCGTTGAGCTGAAGGGCATCGAACCAGAAGCTCCACTGATCATTAGCTCGGACGCCGTGCGGAATGTTCGGCAAAATGACCGGGTGCTCTTTGTGTCAATCAATCCTGCAACGCCTAGCCAGGTTCGAGCAGAGTTTTGTATCGTGATGCGGCCGCCATCGTTCAAACCGACGAGACCAGGCATACTGGATACCGACTGCGATAACACTTTCGGCAACTCTGGAGGCTTGCTTTTGACGCCTAACAGTTTTGACAAGGGGGCGGTCTCGGCTCTCGACCCTGTCGCCATTCATCAGGGTAATATGCAAAAGGTTGGAGATTACCAAGCGTGGGATTTCCAGAACAACACATCAGTAAACCAGACTATCGATGAAAACTTCCTAAGTCAGTTTGTTTCCAGGTCGGGCGCCCTAAAATGACAGCTGGGCTTCTCAGCTGGGTGGTGATGGTTCTCCTGGCGCGCTCACCCTCCCTTGGTGCGATCATCATGCCAAAGGACGACTGGGTCGACATTCATGACGCCGAAATGGCGCCTCGGTACCGTGCGATTCAGGGGACGTTATTGCAGGCCTCAGAGCCGGAAACGCCGACTAGACAGTGATCGGCAGGGCGGCTTTTCGGGCTGCGCTGTCGCTTCCATAGGCAATCTTCGGGCGCGGCTTCCCCTCATCCCGCCATGCCCGATCAGGCCGACCGGCGAAGAGGACTGGCGCCAACCAATGGTGACCGCCTGCCTCGGGCGTATTCCATGCCGTACCGGGGCAATTTCGGCTTGTTATTTTTCCCCGTTCCATAATCACCAGCCTTGGCTGCAGGCGATGGTGCGCTTGTCGCCTCCAGTCGCCTACCGAGCCTTCTTCTTTTGCTGTCGTTCCCGCTCCGGAACGCTGCCCGGCTTTGAGGTTCATGGGGGCCTACCGGAACGTCGAGGCCCGTTCAACGCGGCTCCCTTCGGGGTTGCTGCGCACCCCCTGCCAGGTCCGCCCCCGTGGGGCGCGCCTTCAGGCGCGGCGTTTGACCGGGCCTCTTTGCCGTTCCGGAAACTGGTCCCCATGAAGCCGGGCGCTCATGTCCGGCTCGACAACGACAGCAAAAGGAGAATGAACATGACGACCAACAGCAACGACAAACGCCCCACCCACATTGTCTGGCAGGTGATCGGGGACAAGGAGAAGGACGAACGCGAAATCTGGCGCCGCATCGGCGCGGCATGGAGCCACAAAAACGGCGGAACCGGCATGAACGTGGTTCTGGAATCCGCTCCGCTCCTCGGCCGCGTGGTGATCCTCGAGCGCCGGGATGAAGAGGAAGCCGTGCCCGAAGAAGCCGCACCGGCGGCTTAGGAGGGCAGAGCAGCCGGAAGGGCAATCCGCCCTTCCGGTTCTGGTCACTCCTCGGCCCTCAGGCGCTCCATGTAGGTAGGCAGTTGCCCCGGCACGAGGATCAGCTGGCGGCGGGTCTCGCGGGCGAAGTGGCGCGTGATTTCGTTCGGGTCCAGAAGACGCACCGCGCGCGGCGTCTGACGCAGGCCGGTATCCCCGGCGGCCATGCCCGCGCCCTGAACCCGCACCACCTGCCGGTCCATCACCTGTGTCATCCCAAGGCGCTGCGAGAGATGATCGGTCGTGGTCAGGTCCGCGTTGGCAAATGCCTGCACGATCCCGGCATTCCCAAGAAACGTCTCCCACGAGTTGGGATAATGCGTCTTAAGCTGCGTCAGATCCTGCAGCACCGACCACAGCATGACGCCGAACCCGGCGGTCAGGCCCGCTGCGGTTTCGATGGTGCGCATGTAACCGAGCGAAGCGAACTCCTCGAGCACGAACCAAACCGGAAGCTCGCCCTCCGGCACCGGCGAGCGCTCCATCGCCGCCAGCGCCTGCTGGATGAACAGCCGCAACCACCGGAAATGCGTCCCCATCCGCATGCCGGGCAGGATGACGTAAATCGTCATCCGCCGTCGGCTTAAATCCCGCAGCGTGAAATCCGAATGGCCCAGCACCTCGGCGATGTCGTCCAGCGGTGCTGTCTGCTCGGCCGCCGTCGACATGATCGACGAGAGCTCCTTGCCGCCCGCCTCGTGCTTGCCCAGCAACGCCGCGCCGATATTGGCGACGGTGCCGCCGAACGCCTCCGAGGTGGTCATGGCCGTAAACAGCGCATCGAGCTCGGCGGGCGTGCCGTTGATCGCCGCGCGCAGGTCGGACACGGCCGGGGTTTCCGACATCGTCGCCATCAGGTGCAGGGTCAGGCCCTTGATCAGATTCTTGGCGCTGTCGGTCCAGTGCGGGTCCTTCTCATTGGAGATGATCAACGCGTCGGCAAAGAGCGCCCCATCCGCCGAGATATGTTCGGGCTTCGCACGTTTAAGCTCGTCGAAGGGGTTGTGCGCTGCGCTTACCCCCTCCGTCTCGCCGAACGGATCGAGCTTGTAGACCTCCTGGCCGAGCGCCCTCCGGTAGCCGGCCGTGTCGCGGTAGAGCTCGCCCTTGGGATCGATCACCACGGCCGAGCCGGGATAGCGGCGCAGATTGGGCTTGAGCACGGTCGACGATTTGCCGCTGCGTGAGCCCGCAACCGTTACCACGTGGCGGTTGTCATACAGCCCTAGCGCCCGCCCTTCCCACGACCCCAGCAGCACCTTGCCCGGGGCCCAGTCCCAGTCGTCGTCCAGCTGCCACGGGTGCGTCCAGATTTCTGCGGGCGGGGATTCATTGCGGCCTTCGATGCCGGAGCCGCGCGGCGGAAAATCTCTTTGCTTCAATCACAAATTCTCGAAACACACAGGGGCATGGTGAGTGCGTGCTCACAGCATGCGCGGCGATGGCCATTCCACACACGAAAGCACAAGTTCACGGTTCACCATAGAACATTGTTGCACTGCCAAAGCCCTTCAGGTTAGCGTACCGGCCAGATTTAAGCGCGGTACTGAGAGGTAGTGCCGTAGAAATTGCGGCGGGGTAGCGAGATGTGGATTTGATTACGTAATCAAATCCTCTCGCTGCTTCCGCGAAGGGGCCGCGGCGGTCCCCTCACAATGCGTTCTGGAGGGCTCGTAGATGGGCCGTCCGCACTGTTGTATTGGAGTTCGATCATTGCCCCGACGCCGCACACATCCCGACGCCCCGCGCGACCGGCTGATTTCCATCCGGGTCACCTCCGCCGAATACGCACGGCTCAAGCTTCAGGCGGGGCTTGCCCGGATGAGCATTTCCGGCCTCGCGGAGCGTTTCGTTTCCAAGGGTGAGGTGAAGGTTGCGGCCTCGGATTTAGCGGCGCGGCTAGATCCCGCGCTGATGGCGGAGCTCAAGCGCGTCGGCAATAACCTCAACCAGATCGCGCATGCCCTGAACTCCAATCTGCCCCCGGATGTGCGGTTCGCGACCCAGTCACTTCATCAACTAATCCGCCTTGTGGCGCAGGACGACCTGCTCGCCCAGCGCTTCAAGGCAGCAGCGCAAAGGATGCCGCAGAATGATTCCGCGCCTCCACAAGCGCGGGAGGAGTTTCAAAGGAGCGTGCATGTACATCCTGCACGATCCGCAGAAGGAGAGCTCTGAGCGCGTTTCGTGGTCCATGACCCGGAACCTGGTGTCCTCCGCCGAGGATGCCTGGTTCGAAATGTTTGCAACGTGGAAGGATCAGGCCGCGCTGAAAGAGCACGCCGGCGTCGAGGCGCGCGGCCGCAAGAACAGCGAACCAGTGCTGCACTACACGCTGTCATGGGCACACGGGGAGCAGCCCTCAGAAGAACACATGAAGGCGATGGCACTTTCGAGTCTTAGGGCGCTCGGGCTCGAGGCCCATCAAGCCGTCATCAGTGGCCACCGCGACAAGGAACACATGCATCTGCATGTCGTCGTGAATACCGTGCACCCCTACACGGGCCGCACAGCGGACCTGAAGTTCACCAAGCTGGAGTTCTCGCGCTGGGCCGAGGCGTACGAGCGCGAGCACATGATCCACTGCGAGCAGCGCATCCTCAACAACGAGGACCGGCGGGCGCTCGCGGCCGTGCGCAAGGCAGAGCGGGACAACGATCGGGAGCCCAGCGCCTTCGTTCCCATCCGGGATTTCTCGCCCACGCGGGCGATGTGGTTCGAGCGGCGCGCCCTGGAGGATGGTCTCAGCGTCAAGGGCGGCGATCCGGTCAAGCGCGTGCTGCAGAGCCTCACCCGGACCGAAAGCACGTTCACGCGGCAGGATCTGGCGCGTCTCGTTGGAGCGCTGACCAACAGCGCTGCAGCTTTCACAGATCTTCTGGCGAGGGTCGAGGCCGATCCCGAGCTGGTGCGGTTCAAGGGAACGGACCGCATGAGCACACAGACCATGGTGCGGGCGGAAGCGATCCTCGCGGCGACGGTCGACGCAATGAGCCAGGACCAAAGCCACGCAATCAGCCGCGATGCGAAACGTACACGTAACAACGCCGGGTCATTGACCCCCGGTCAGCGGGCCGCGCTGGCGCATGTGACGGGTCCTGAGGCGATTGCCTGCGTCACCGGTTACGCCGGCACCGGCAAGTCGACAATGCTCAAGGCGGCGCGCGAGGTTTGGGAGGCATCGGGGTACAGCGTGCGCGGCGCGGCCCTGTCCGGCATCGCGGCCGAGGGTCTGGAACAGGGGAGCGGCATCTCCTCATGCACGCTGCATGCGCTCCAATGGGGGCTTGCCAACAACGCGACGTCACTGGGCCCCAAAGACATTCTGGTGATCGATGAAGCCGGGATGGTCGGCAGCCGCCAGATGCAGCAGGTTGTCTCGGCCGCACGGCTGGGTGGTGCCAAGGTTGTCATGATCGGCGATCCCGAGCAGCTGCAGGCCATCGAGGCTGGTGCCGCTTATCGGATTGTCTCCGAGCGCGTCGATACCGCCACGATCACCGAGGTGGTCCGGCAGCGCACCGCGTGGCAGCGGCAGGCGACGACCGACCTCGCCTCCGGCCGGACGGGCGATGCCATCGAGGCGTATGCGCGCAATGGCGCCATACAGGCGCATGCCACCAAGGACGGCGCGGCCGAACAACTCGTCGCATACTGGGCAAAGGAGATCGGAGGGGCTGACGGCAAGGACCGTCCCCCCAATCCGGCCCTGATCCTTGCCGCTACGCGCATGGATGTTGCCCGGCTCAATTCGCTTGCCCGGAGCGCCATGAAGGATGCTGGCAAGCTCAGCGGCGAGCGCTCTCTCAGCGCGGTCGAGGAACGGATCGGCAAGCCGACCCGCGAAATGTCCCTGAAGCTCGCGGTCGGCGAACGGCTGCTGTTCACCAAGAATGACCGGCGCACGGGCGTACGCAATGGCACCCTGGGTACGCTCGAAGCATTCGGGGCGGGCACGCTCGTGGTCCGCCTGGACGGTACGGGGAATCGCCGTGTGGTGGTCGACCTCAGCCGGTATCGCAACCTGGCGCACGGGTATGCGATGACCGTTCACAAGGCGCAGGGCACGACGGTGGAGCGCGCTTTTGTCCTCGCCGGCAGGTCAATGGACCGGCACATGGCGTACGTTGCGCTCTCCCGTCAGCGCGGCGAGGTTCAACTGCACTACGGCCGGGATCAGTTTGCCTCGCAGGCCGCCCTCATCCAATCGCTCTCCCGCCGTCGAACGAAAGAGACAACCCTCGATTACACGGAGCCGATGATGACGCGCGAAGTGACACAGGCCATCGAGAATATGAGCGACCGCATAGCTCCCCGGGACCGGGCAGAGCAGATCAGGTTTGCGATGTCCAAGTGGCGGGAGAAGAACGAGGGGAAGGATTTTGGGCGGGAGCTATGACCAATTGCCTCGAGCCCGGGAACCCAGCCTCCTGAGTGAGATTCCCCTTTAGCTGCAGGCCTTTCCAGAATGCAGATTCAGGCGCTAGGTTGGGGATAGTCCGCGGTTAGTCGTCGATACCGTCACCGCCCATGGCAATCTGATCGTAACCCACCTAGGTCACCATTCGACAGTCGATTCGCAGGGATTGACTAAATACTGTGCATAGTTGGATAATGCCTAAAACAGAGGCATCATGAAGGTCGGAATTTTACTTTCGGAAGAGGCAACGCACCGCCTCAGCGACATCTACAACAAGTCCGCTAAGCTCTCAAAAGCCGAAAAGGACTCGCTATTAAGCTTGGGGTTGGCTGGGAAGAACCCGACCTTCGATGACTTCTACATCGCCCTGTATCTTCTAAGTCTGCTCGGCAAAGGAAATCACGTAAAAATTGAAGCGGCGCAGGCGGGAGTAGAAATCGGCAAACGGCGTCCCGTATTGGACTTCGAAGTCATTTCCAATCTGCTGATTGGATATGCGAAAGAAGGCGCTACTTTCGAGGAAACCATTCTTGATGAGTTCGTCGTCGCCGACGCCTATGACCTTCGCCAGTCCATCGGCCATCAAATCCCTTTGGTGAATTTCGTTTCAGAAGCCGCCCTAGGATGCTTCTACGCTAGGTTCACGATCCTGGCGGACCCACACCGCGTGCCCAATGGCCACGAGCCCAGCTCCTTTAATAAGGAGATAGTGGCCACATCGCCGGGATGGCGCGCGTTGATGGGTAGATATAACGCGACGTATCACACTCAATTGCTCGCGCACTAATCAAACCAATTTTCAGGGGGTTGGGGGGAACTCCTTTTGGCCAATGTTGCCGTTATTTTCTTCGCCCTGGACGAGGAACTCGAGCAGGCTTACGCGCTTCTTGAGAGAGATGGTGGACGCTGCGATGATCAATATCATCATGCAACCTTGCCCCAGTACGTCTTCACCTTTTCCCAGCGGCACGAGTCCGACTGGCATGTGATCATTCACTGCCTGCGCGAACAGGGGAATTTGGACATCGGCACAAGCGTCTCTCCGGTTCTTATCCAACGCCGCCCAAATATCGCGATTATGGCAGGCATAGCGGGATCACTGGATCCCACACAGGTGACCGTTGGCGATGTTGTCGTATCCACGGGGGCGAAGATGATGGCCCCTGACGCTTATAAGACGCTCGACCCGAGCCGTGAGCGGTTTAGTGACGACGCGTCGCGGGTTACGCCTGTGGGAGGGATAACAGTCGACTTCCGCGACCGCTTGATGTTGAGCACCTTCATGAGACAACGCCGGCGGTGGTTGGACTTGGAGAATAGTCATACGGCGCTCAGCCTTTATCTTAGCGGCTTAAAGAAGCAGCCCCTCTCCTTACAGCCCATTCAGGCGGCGGATGTCGAAGGGCAGACATTCTCGAATGCGGCTCCGAAGGTCGTTGGGACCACCATCTTCGGATCAGACTTTGTCATAGATTCGGATGAGTACGTGAGACTGATCCGGGAGCGAAATGCCGACAGGTCGACAGACTACTATGTCCAGAAGAATGATCCCCTGGACATGACGCGACTCTCCTGGCGCGGTGACGATTTGCTCGCGGTAGATATGGAGTCGTTTGGATTCTTCTTGGCGCACAAGAAGGCCAACATTGGCGCTGGCGTCGCGTTTGCCGTTCGCGGGATATCCGATCACGCGACGAAGAAGACACATCTAGACCTCGGTTCCCGAGGCAGTATCAGGGGAATAGCCGCGAGCAACGCGACCGCTGTCGCTTTGGATTTGGCGCGGTTTCTTCGCGTCGAGCATCTTGGCTCGGCAGGTGGGCGCATTCTGCATTGAGCTTAACGTCAGACCCGTCGGGCGGTCTGTGCCGCATCGATGTTTTT
Organism: Pseudomonadota bacterium; assembly: GCA_023390785.1. Lineage (GTDB taxonomy): Bacteria > Pseudomonadota > Alphaproteobacteria > Rhizobiales > Devosiaceae > Devosia_A. The sequence continues at coordinate 3,207 of JAEWCE010000282.1, read as the reverse complement.
GACTGTCGATGCGTGGCGCTCCGACGAACCATCAACCGGTCAAGTCAGCTCTCTCGGCGACGAACTGCACTTCGCCGATCGTTCATTTCAACTTTCAACCGGGACCTGGAGCGAGCCTCTGCTCGTCTACAGCGGGCCGTCTGGCCCAAATTTGGGCCCTTTGGCCCGAGTGTGGTCCGGGCCCTAGGGCGTCGATCGCGGAGGGAATTACGTGTGGTCGTAAGCCCAATCCTTGCACAATTTCTTACACGTTTTTGCCAGCAACGTCAAATTCGTCCATAAATTTCAAGATGATGGGCGATATCATAACGGGACTTAAAATCCCGGGGCTGTAAGCCGTAAGGGTTCGAGTCCCTTCGCCCGCACCAGCTATTGGTGCGTATAGACGCCGTTGAAGCGGACCGGACCGCAATTGCCGTTGTCCTGCACGATCAACTGGCCTCCGAAATTGAGCATGTCGGCGGTGCAGGGAGCGGCGTCGGCGGCGTAGCGGATGCGGTTGCCCTGGAGCATCGCCTCGAACTGCAGCGTGCCGTGTCCCGGCTGGTTGGCGCCACCGGTCGAGTAGGCCGCGCTGACCACGGTGACGAGGTCGTCGGGGTTCTGCGAAATCCACACCACGTTCTGCCCGTCGCGCCAGACGCCGAGCCAGTCATGCGGCGTCAGCGCCGCCGCTTCGGGCGCGGTGACCAGGGCAAGCCGGGTCGCTGCCGGCAGGACCAGCACCAGGATCGCGGCGAGGCCGATGGCACGAAACATTGCACGTGCTCCCTGTCCCCAGACCCGCTATCAAACGCCCGGGCGCGCGGCGCCGCAAGCCGGTTGTGAGGGGAGGCGGGCGATGTTGATCAAGGCCGAGGTGCTGGAGGCGATCCGGCGGGGCGACATCACGCTGCAGTTCCGGCGCTGGACGCGCCCCTCGGTCAAGGCCGGCGGCACGCTCAGGACCAAGGTCGGGCTGCTGCGGATCGGCCGCATGGACGAGATGGACCCGACCGACGTGACGGCAGCGGACGCCCGCAGGGCCGGTTTCCGGGACCGCGCCGACTTCGACGCCTGGCTGGCCGGCATGAAGCAGGGGCCGCTATTTCACCGCATCGAGGTGAGCTACGCCGGCGAGGTGGAGCAATGACAGCGATGCATGGTGCTCTGTCGCTTTGCCTGGCACTGCTGCTGGCGGCGGCCCTGCGCATGCCGCCGACGGCAGCTGGAGCGCGCAGATGGAAGAGGACGAGGGCGGATCGGTGCTGGTGGCATCGGTGACCGCCGCGGCCGAGGGCGGCGTCACGCCGGAGCTGCGGCTGATGTGCGCGGGCGACGAGGGCGTGATGCTGCGCTACCTTACGGCCGCCGACACCGTGGCGCCCGCCAGCGAGGCCGATTTCCGCTTCGAGAACGAAAGCGCACAGTTGACCCGGCACATGCAGTACGAGGAGATGGACGGAGCCTTCGCCACCTATTTCCCGCCCTCGGACCCGATGATCGCGTTCCTCGGGAGCGGCGACGAGGTGTTCATCTCGGAAGCCAGCGGCAACTATCCGGCCCAGACCTTCTCGCTCAAGGGCTCCAGCAAAGCCATCGCCAGCCTGCTCAAGACCTGCGGTTGAGCCGGTTGGTTCGCCCTGTTGACCCTGACGTGGCGTGAGGGAGTATCTGCCTGTCCGGCGGACGCGCGAGGACAAGGCGATGAAACTGCTGACGGTCAAACAGGTGGCAAGGCTTTCGGGCGTTTCCGTCCGGGCGCTGCACCACTATGACGAGATCGGCCTGCTCAAGCCCGCGCGCATTGGGCGCAACCGCTATCGCTACTATGGCGAACCCGAGCTGATGCGGCTGCAGCAGATCCTGCTGCAACGCGAGCTCGACATCCCGCTCGACCGGATCCGCGACAGTCTCGACGATCCGGCTTTCGACCAGCGCCGAGCGCTGCTCGAGCAGCGGGACCGGCTTGCCGCGGAGGCCAAGCGCTACGCCCAGCTTGTCCGGACGATCGACCGCACGATCGCCCGCCTTGATGGAGAGAATGCGATGCGAAACGGGGATTTGTACAAGGGCTTCTCGCCCGAAAAGCAGGCCGAATACGAGGCCTGGTTGATCGAAAAGTATGGTGGCGACATGCCGGAGCGGATTGTCGCGAGCCGCAAGAAGTACGACGCGCTCACCGCTGCCGAACGGCAGGCACTGATGGATGAACTGGCGGAGGTCGAGCAGGCCTGGGCGGACGCCATGAAGAACGGCGTTCCGGCCGACAGTCGCGCCCTCGACCCGCTGCTCCGGCGGCATCGTGCCTGGGTTGCGGCCATGTGGGACAAACCGTGCCCGCCGGAGGCCTATGCCGGACTCGCCGACTTGCATCTGGGCCACCCGGACTTCGTCAGTCGCTATGAGGCGATCGCCGAGGGCTTTTCGGACTATCACGCCGCCGCGATGAAGGCTTACGCGGCGCGGCTTGCGACCTGACACTGGCCGAATTCATGAAACGGACGGGAACTGCCGCGCAGCCCGCCCGTTTCTCCTCGGACTGCAGTCTGAGGAGGTAACCAGATGCACAAGGACCAGGTTGAAGGCGCCGGCAAGCAGATGAAGGGCGCCATGAAGGATGCCGCCGGCAAGATGACGGGTGACGTCAAGCTGCAGGCCGAAGGCAAGCTCGACAAGGCGGCCGGCCAGTTCCAATCCGCTGTGGGCAAGGCCAAGGACGACGCCCGCAAGGACCTAAAACACTGAGAAGTAACGACGCTCAGTGATCGGCCGGTAAACTCACGCACTGGCCAGACAAGAGGCCGCCCTTGGGGGCGGCCTTTTCGTCTGTGACGTTTTCGGCGATGCTGCGCCATGCTCGCCAACATCTTCACGGGGCTCGTCGCCCTGATCCATCTCTACGTCGTCGTCCTGGAGATGTTTCTCTGGGACACGCCACGCGGTCGCAAGGCGTTCGGGACCAGCGAAGCTTTCGCCCGGCAGAGCAAGGTGCTGGCGGCGAACCAGGGCTTGTACAACGGCTTCCTCGCGGCATGGATGTCACGCACCACATATCCGTTCTGGCGCACCGCGCCGAAGATGCGGCTCATGTCCGCGCTCCCAGTCTCAACATGCTCACTTGACCTCGATGCCGGCGTCCTTGGCGACCTGCTTCCAGGCTGCGATGTCGCGGGCGTTGATGTCGCGCTGCTCCTCGCCGGGCACGAATTGCGGCGTGATGCCGAG
>JAEWCE010000247.1 GCA_023390785.1 Pseudomonadota bacterium | reverse complement strand
CCCCGCCTCGACGCCTTCGGCGACAGGTGTCGCCGGCACGTATCCTACGAGCGCACGCAACAGCGAGACATCGGCCGCGGTGGCGGAGACGTCGCCCGGCTGCATCGGCAGCAGCGTGCGCCGCACCGGCCTGCCGAGCGCGGCCTCAAACGCTCCGATGAATACATCGAGCGCCACCGGGGCGCCGCCAGCGATATTGACGACGCGCCAGGGCGCCGCCGGCGACAGCGTGTCGTGCGCGTGAACGGGCTGCCCAGTGGGCGCGAGGGGCAGCAGTCGCGTCACGGCTTCGACGACGTCGGCGACATAGGTGAAGTCGCGCGACATGCGGCCATGGCCGTAGACCTCGATCGCGCGGCCATGGGCGATGGCGTCGGCGAACTTCAGTGCGGCCATGTCGGGCCGGCCCCAGGGTCCGTACACCGTGAAGAACCTGAGGCAGGTGGTCGGCAGCCTGAACAGCGCGGCATAGGAGTGGCTCAGGGCCTCGCCGCCACGTTTGGTCGCAGCATAGATCGAGAGCGGATAGTCGGTTCGGTCGGTCTCGACGAACGGCGTCGGCGCGTGAGCGCCATAGACCGAGCTGGTGGAGGCGAGCAGCAGGTGTTTCGGCGGCAGCGCCCGCAGCGCCTCAAGCAGGTGGAAAGTGCCATCGAGATTGGTGCTGATGTAGCTCTGCGGCTGCTCGATGGAGTAGCGGACGCCGGCCTGGGCGGCGAGATGAATGACGAACTCCGGCTTGGCTTCCGCCACAGTCTGCCGCAGGAGATCTGTGCTTTCCAGCATGCCGATGACGGCGCGGAAGTTTGGCGATTGCGCGAGAATGGCGTGGCGGGCGTGTTTCAGGCGCACATCGTAATAGTCGGTGAGGCCATCAAAGCCCACCACGGCATGACCATCGGCGAGCAAACGCTGCGCCAGGTGAAAGCCGATGAAGCCGGCCGAGCCGGTGACGAGGACGCTCGCCACCGCTAGCCCTTTACCCCCAGCAGCCGCTCGGCCTTGCTGGAATCGAAGAAGCTGCGGTGGCCGCTGAGATCACCGCGGATGGGCACGTCAGGATAGTACTGCCGGGCGAGCTCGAGGCTGGGGATGTCGTTGGTGGTGTCCGGGGCGACGATGTAGAACACCTGGTGGCCGGCGAAGCGGCCAGGCTCGATGGCCGCCAGACAGGCATCGGCGGCATGCTGCTTCAGCGTGTAGGCCCACAGATGCATCGCCGCCTCGCGGGTCGGCGCATTGAATTTCTGCGCCAGGGCGCGGTCGCCGATGACCCAGTGGAAGCGCATGCTGGACACCTGCAGATCCGCGTAGCGGCGGGCGAGGTTGTCGGCCTGCGCCTCGCAGATCCATTTGGAGAGCGCGTACGGCTCCTCGCCGTGATTGGGATGCTGCTCGTCGACCGGAAAATAGTCAAAACTCGCCTCGCGGCTGTAGGACAGGCCGATGGCGTTCACGCTGGAGGCCTGGCAGATGCGACGGATGCCGCACTCTATGGCGGCGCGCATAGCGTTGTAGCTGCCCACCACATTGTTGTTGTGGACCACATGATCCGGGTGGTGGAACGGCGCAGGGATTGCGGCCATGTGCATCATCGCCTCGCAGCCGGCGAAGGCTTTGACCAGCCCGTCATAGTCGGACATTTCAAGCTGGCGATAGTCGACGCCGGGATATGGCTCGGCCGGCAAGGCGCGGTCGAGGCTGATGAGCGTGTCGCCGCGTTCCAGCGCCCGCTCGATGATGGCGCGGCCGACCGTGCCGCTGCCGCCGGTAAGCGCGATCTTCATCGGCCAGCCTCCGCATAAACCGCCTGGTGCAGGCCCTTGATGTAGCCGATGGCGAACAGCCGGCCATAGGCGGAATAGCCGGCATTGGTGTTGCTGTCGCCTTCGACCGTCGGCACGTGATCGGGGCGCAGCACGCCGTCGAAGCCGATGTCGCGATAGGCACGCATACAGGCGAGCATGTCGGTCTTGCCGGCATCGTGCCAGGCTTCCTCGAACCTGGTGGGCACCCCGCGGACGTCACGAAAATGCACGAACGAGATCTTGTCGCCGAAGCGGCGGATTTCGCCCGGCAGATCGTCGGTCATGAGGGTGAAGTTGCCCTGGCATAAGGTGATGGTGTTCATCGGGCTGGGCAGCATGTCGATGAGGCGGTGGAAATTGTCGATACTGCGCATGATGCGGCTGACGCCCCGGATCGGGGTGATGGGTGGATCGTCCGGGTGCATCGACAGTTTGACCCGGGCCCGCTCGGCGACCGGCAGGACGCGGCGCAGGAAATAGTCGAGATTGTCCCAGAGCTCGTTCTCCGAGATCGGCGGATTGGCGGTGATGTCGGCGGGTACATCGGCGGCATCGAAGCTGGTGACCACCGAGCCGCCGCGCGAGGGGGTCGCGGTGTTGGTGCGCACCCAGTTGAAATCGGTCATCCACTCGTAGCACCAGACCGGTATGCCGAGCTTGCCCATGTTCTCGACGAGGGTGCAGGCGACGTCGATCTCTTCGTCACGCCCCGGCAGCCCGCGCTTGGCCTTGTTGAGCGGCGGGCGTGCCTCGATCACCTCGAGGGTGAAGCCGGCGGCCTCGTAGCGCTGCTTCATACGCGTGAGCGGCGCCAGGTCGCAGACCCGCTCGTTGGCCTCGAGCATGGTGAAAGGCAGGCCGCCGACGGCAGCGGTGACGCCGCATTGCTGTGCCAGCCGCCAGACCGGATTGGGCGTGGGATCTATGAATTCGGCGATGCGGAGCATGAAGGTCTCGCGGGAGTCGGCGGCGCTAAGGTGCCTCAATCCCAACGCGCCGTCGAGCATTCCGCGGGTGGCGTCGAGCCGCGCTAGGCCCGACCGAGGCTTTTCTCGGTTTGCGCGTCGAAGAGGTAGAGGCTGCCTGCAGCGGCGCCGGCCGACACGGTCTGACCTACCTGGAGGGCAGATTTGCCGGGGGCAGTGGCCGTTACCTCGGCATCGCCGACCGTCAGGTGCACCAGCGTCTCCGCGCCGAGCGGTTCGATGGTGTTGATGACGCCGTTGAGCGTCAGCCCGCCCTGCCCTGCCCCCGCACCGACCATCAGGTCATGGGCGCGCACGCCGACCAGAACCTGGCCTCGGCCCGCCTGCCCCGTTTCGACCGGCGCGGTGGCGCCGGCAACGACGAGGCCGGTTTCCCTGCCGGTCGCCTTCAGCATGTTCATGGCCGGGCTGCCGATGAAGCGGGCGGTGAACACGTCGGCGGGCTGTTCGTAAATCTCCGTCGGGGTCCCCACCTGCAGGATATAGCCGTCGCGCATGACGACAATGCGATCGGCCATGGTCATGGCCTCCACCTGGTCGTGCGTGACATAGACGATGGTGCTTTTGAGCCGCTGGTGCAGGCGCTTGATCTCGACCCGCATCTGGCCGCGCAATTGCGCATCGAGATTGCTGAGCGGCTCATCGAACAGGAAGGCTACCGGGTCGCGCACCATGGCGCGGCCGATGGCGACGCGCTGGCGCTGGCCACCGGAAAGCTGCGACGGCCGGCGCTTCAGCAGGTCCTCGAGGTCGAGCGTGCGCGCCGCGGCTTCGATGCGCCTCTGCTTTTCCGCCTTGTCCAGCTTTGCCGTGTAGAGGCCGAAGCCGATGTTCTGCGCCACCGTCAAATGCGGGTAGATGGCGAAGTTCTGGAACACCATCGCAATGTTGCGCTGCTTGGGTTCGCGGTCGTTGACGACCTCGCCGCCGATCCTCACGGCGCCGGCCGAGATGTCCTCGAGCCCGGCGATCATGCGCAGCGTCGTCGACTTGCCGCATCCGGACGGGCCGACCAGTACCACGAACTCGCCATCGGCGATGTCGAGGTCGATGCCGTGAACGACAGTATTGGGGCCGAAAGACTTGGTCAGCTTCTCGAGCGAGATGGTGGCCATCAGCGGGGTTCCTTGAGGGCGGCAAAGCGACGGTCGAGTTGAGCGCGCGCGGCGGCATCGTGCTCGGCATTGGCCTGGCTGCGGGCGCGCAACTCGGCCAGCGCGGCGCGGTAGCCGGCGATGGCGGCACCAAGCGGCTCAGGCGCCGGGCCGCCGAGGCGCGTACGCACGGCGACGAAATACTCCGGCGAAACGATTTCGGCGAAGCGGACCGCATCGAATTTCGGCTGGCGGCCCGTCGCGGCAACGAACGCGTCGCGGAATGGCGCATAGCCATCGCGGCCGAGATCGCCTTCAATCGCGACCACGGCGCGCGCCACGGCCGCGGCGATCTCGTGCCCCTCGCGGAACGACAACCCTTCCTCGCGCACCAGCGTGTCGGCCAGCTCGGTCACGGTGATACAGGAGCGGCTGATGTTGGCGCGCACGCGATCCGTATTGACGCGGACCTCGCCGAGTAGCGCCGCCAGCAGGTCGAGCACGCGGAAGCCGGTGCCGAAGGCCTCGTAGCCGAAGCGCTGCGTCTCGCCCTCACTGTCGTTCATGTCGGTGAACGGGGTGTTGTGCATGATGTCGAGCACCGCGCGGGCACGGCCCAGGGTCTGGCTGCTCAGGTGGCGCAGGTGCTCGATCGGTACCGGATTGCGCTTTTGCGGCATGATCGAGGAAATCTGCACGAAGGCGTTGGGCACGTAGAGCTGGCCGACTTCGAAGCTGGTCCAGAACTGCAGGTCCTGGATCGGCCGGCCCAGGTGCAGCATCAGCAGCTCGAGCGCGCCGTAGGTGGCGGTGATGTAGTCCACCGCGGCGATGCAGCTATAGGAATTCTGCAGCGGACGGGCGAAGCCGAGCAGCTCGGCGACCAGCTCGCGATCGATCGGAAAGCCGGTGGTGGTGATGGCCGCCGCGCCCATCGGCGACAGGTCGACGATGGCGCGCGCCGCCTCAAGGCGCGCGATGTCGCGCAGCAGCACCTCGATCATCGCCCCCAGATAGTGGCCGTAGGTCGTTGGCTGCGCCGGCTGGCCGTGGGTGTAGGCGACGATCAACGTCGCCCGCTCGCGCTCGGCCGCATCGATCAGCGTTTGCAGCAGATGCTCGAGCTTGCCGAGCAGCGCATCGAGGCGCGGTTTCAGTGCCAGCTTGAACAGCGTGTGGTCAATGTCGTTGCGGGAGCGGGCTGTGTGCGGCCGGCCGCCGAGATCCGGCCCGAGCCGCGCCTTGAGCTCGCGCTCGACGAGGAAGAAGAAGTCTTCGACCTCGCCGGTGTAAGTGAGGCTGTCGATATCGAGCGACGCATCGATCTCATCGAGTGCGCGGGCAATGGCGGCGCCCTGCGCGGGCTCGAGGATGCCGGTTGCCACCAGCATGACGAGGTGGGCGCGGTCGATGCGGCGAAAACCATCGACGTGATCGGCCTTCACGCCATCGAACAGCGGCCGGAGTACGGTGTCCTTGTACGTCGGATCGGGAAAGACGCTGCTGTCGGGGGCCATGCTCAGCCCTTCAGCCCGGCGAGCATCACGCCCCGCACGATGAAGCGCTGCAGCAGCAGGAACACCACCAGTGTCGGGATGGTGGCGAGCGCGGCACCGGTCATGATCATCTCCCAGCGCGTGTCCTGCGCGTCGGAGAAACTCGAGATGCCCACGGGGATGGTGTAGAGGTCGTTGCTGGTGGTGACGATCAGCGGCCAGAAGAACGCGGTCCAGTTGCCGAGGAAGGTGAAGATGGCAAGTGCCGAGATGGCGGGCGTCACCAGCGGCATCGCCACCTTCCACCAGATGGTGAATTCGTTGAGGCCGTCGATGCGCGCCGCTTCGAGGAAATCGTCGGGCACGCTCTCGAAGAACTGCTTCATCAGGAACGTGCCGAAGGCCGTCATCATGCCGGGAAACATGATGCCCCAATAGCTATCGAGCCAACCAAGCTTGGACGACATCAGGTACCAGGGGATCACCAGCATCTCGGTGGGGATCATCAGCGTCGACAGGATGGCAAGGAAGATGAAGTAGCGACCGCGAAACCGGAACTTCGCCAGCGTATAGCCGACTAGGCTATCGAAGAAGACGTTGGAGATGGTGACGGTGACGGCGACGATGGTGGAGTTGAGCATCCAGCGCATGAAGTGGCCGTCGGCGAGCGCGGCGACGTAGTTGTCGAAGGTCGGGTGCGCCGGGATCAGCCGCAGATCGTAGACCTGCGCCGAGCTCTTCAGCGAGGTCGAGAACATGTAGAACAGCGGCGTGACCATCAACAGGCCGCCCAGCAGCAGGATCGTCCAGGCGATCACGCGGCCCGGACGGATGCGCTTGCGGTTCAACGCCAGCTCGGCGATGGCCATCAGCGGTCCCTCAAGAGGAAAAGCTGGCCAAGCGAGATCACCAGCAGGATCACGAACAGCACCACGGTCTGCGCCGCGGCATAACCCATGTCGTAGGACGAGAACGCCGTCTGGTAGATCAGCAGCACCAGCGGCTTGGTGGAGCCGAGCGGGCCGCCGGGATCGTTGTGGGTCATGTTGAAGACGGAATCGAAGATCCTCAGGAAGCCAATCGAAGAGAAGACGACGAGGAAGATCGTGGTGGGCTTGAGCAACGGCAGCGTGATCTTGCGCAGGATGGCCCATTCGCCGAGGCCGTCGATACGGGCCGCCTCGTAATAGGTCGCGGGAATGGCACGCAGGCCGGCGATGAAGATGATGATCTGGAAGCCCAGGCCGGCCCAGATGCCGGTGACGGTGATGGCCGGCAGCGCCTGGGCGGGTGTGCGCAGGAAGGGCTGCGCCGGAAGGTGGAGGTGGGAGAGGATGCCGTTGAACACTCCGACCGGGATCGGCTGGTAGAACCAGCGCCAGACCCAGGCGAGGGCGGCGGCGGTGGTGATGAACGGTAGGAAATAGAGGGCACGGATGAAGCCGTGCATGAAGCGTACGCGATCGAGGTAGAAGGCGACCGTGAAGCTCAGCAGCAGGCTGATCGGCATGCCGATGATCAGATATTCGAAGGTATTGCCGAAGGCCTGGAGGAAGGCCGGGTCGGCGAACATCCGCTGGTAGTTCTCGAGCCCGATGAACTGGGCCGGACGCATCAGGTCCCAGTTGGTGAACGACAGCCAGAACGCATAGAACGTGGGATAGAAGCGGATCCAGCTGTAAAACACGACGGGCAGCGCCAGAAAGCCCCAGGCCCAGACGACGCGACGCTGCTGCAGCGTCAGGCGCGCACCGACGCCGCCCCGGGGGGGCCCGGCGGGGGG
>JAEWCE010000221.1 GCA_023390785.1 Pseudomonadota bacterium | reverse complement strand
GGCCAGACGCCGGCCGGCGGCGGGGTTTCGGCGAATTCGGCATCGAGGGCGGCGAGGCGGCGGCGCCAGACGGCGAGCTCGGCGCGCAAAGCGGGATCGGCGCGAAGCCGGGCGGCGACGGCGGCATGCTCGGCCGCCGGAAGCACGCCGAGGGCGTACTCGGCGATCCGGACGCCGTCGGCGTCGCTGTCCGTCCTGTCACCCTCCTCGCTCATGCCGACAGGCACTCCCTGAGTTTCAGCAGGCTGCGGCGCAGCCAGGTTCGCATGGTGTTGAGCGGCACCTCGTAGCGCGTCGCCAACTCCTCATAACTATAGCCGTCTAGGTAGGCACCGCGCACGGCGTCGGCCCTGTCGGCTTCGAGCTGGCCCAGACAGATGTCGATGCGGGAGCGCTCGGCGCTCTGCAGCGCCGCCTGCTCCGGGGTCGGCCCCGCATCGGCCACGTCGAGGGCCAGATCGATGTCGTCACTCTCGGGTTTGCGGGCGCGAAGCAGGTCGAGAGCGTGGTTGCGGGCCACCGCCACCAGCCACGAGATCGGGCTGTAGCCGCCGGGAACAAAGCGGTCGGCACGCTGCCAGATCTTCACGTATATCTCCTGCAACGCCTCCTCGGCCTCCGGGCGGTTCCTCAAGATACGCAGGGTTACGCCGTAGAGTTTCGCGCTGGTTCTGGCGTAAAGGAGGCGGAATGCCTGGCGGTCGCGCAGGGCACAGCGGGCGATCAGGTCGGCGATTTCGGCGGCATCGCTCTGCATGAGGGGACCCTATCCTCTGGCCGCGTTGCTGCCTATCCCCACTCCGGCGCCGCCAAACCCTGTGTCATGGCCGGGGAATTCGCTTTTCTGCCACATCGGATGCTTTATAGGGTTGCGGCCAAGATGAGCTCGAAACGCAAAATGCCCGATATCGAATCGTTTTCGCGCGATGCCGCCGTCCTGTCGCAGGCATTGCCCTACATGCAGCGCTACGAGGGCAAGACCGTGGTGGTGAAGTATGGCGGGCACGCGATGGGCGACATCGCGCTGGGCCGCAATTTCGCCCGCGACATCGCGCTGCTCAAGCAGTCGCGCGTCAACCCGATCGTCGTGCATGGCGGCGGGCCGCAGATCGCCAACATGCTCAAGAACCTCGGCATCGAGAGCAAGTTCGAGGGCGGGCTGCGCGTCACCGACCAGCGCACCATGGAAGTGGTCGAGATGGTGCTGGCCGGCTCGATCAACAAGGAGATCGTGGCGCTGATCAATGCCGAGGGCGAATGGGCGATTGGCCTGTGCGGCAAGGACGGCAACATGGTGTTTGCCAAGAAGGCCGAAAAGAAGGTCAAGGATCCCGGCTCCAATATCGAGCGCGTGCTCGACCTCGGCTTCGTGGGCGAGCCGGTGGAGGTGGACCGCACCCTGCTCGACCAACTGGCGCGCTCGGAGATGATCCCGGTGATCGCGCCGGTGGCGCCGGGCCGCGACGGGGCGACCTACAACATCAATGCTGACACCTTCGCCGGCGCCATCGCCGGTTCGCTCGGGGCCAAGCGCCTGCTGTTCCTCACCGACGTCGACGGCGTTCTCGGCCCCGACAAGAAGCTCATTCCAGAGCTGACGATGCGCGATGCCAAGGCGTTGATCGCCGACGGCACGATTTCCGGCGGCATGATCCCCAAGGTGGAGACCTGCCTCGAGGCGCTGGAGAACGGCGTCGAGGGCGTGGTGATCCTCAACGGCAAGACGCCGCACGTGGTGCTGGTGGAGCTGTTCACCGAACACGGCGCCGGCACGCTGATCGTGAGGTAGCTCGGGAGTCGCGCTGCGCGGGATATGCCAAGGGGCGCCGACAGGCGCCCCTGCTGTTTTCCGTCAGGCTTCGAGCGCGACCGGAGTGCCGGGCGCCGGCATGCGCTGCGGCTGCGGGGCGCGCGGCCGGAGCAGGAAGACCAGGGCGATCACCAGGGCGAAGCTGACGATCTGGTACCAGGTGGCGGTGGCGGCAGAGCTGGCGAAGGCCGCGTGCACGGCTGCCGGACCGGTCCTGAAAAGGGTACCGACGTCGCCGAGGCTGGCAAAGAAGATCTGGCCGACGAGGGCGACGCCGATCGAGCCGCCGACCTGCTGGAAGGCCTGCAGCGAGCCGGCTGCGGCGCCCGCATCGCGCGCCGGAATACCGTTGAGCACGGTCTGGAACAGGGCGGAGAAGCCAAGCCCGAGGCCGAGGCCGGCCAGCAGCAGCGGCGGCAGGAACGACCAGTGGTCGATGCTGTCGCCGAGCCGGGCAATGATGACGTGCAGCCAGGCGATGCCGACGACCAGCATGCCGGCGGCCAGCGCCACGCGGGTGCGCAGGTAGGACGAGCCGAAGCGGCCGGCGACGAGCGAGACCAGCAGCACGCCGACCGAGAACGGCGTGTTGGTAAGGCCCGATTCGATCGGGGAGAAGCCGAAGCCCACCTGCAGCATGATGGAAATGATCATGAAGAAGCCGGGGATGCCGGAGGCGAAGATGGTGGTGATACCCGCGCCGAGCAGGAAATTGCCGTTGGTGATGAGGCTGTAGCTCAGCAATTGCGGCCGGCCGAGCCGCGCCATGCGCCGCTCCCACAGCACGAACAGCACCAGCAGCACTGCGGCAAGGCCCATCAACTCCCAGGTCCACGGGGCCCAATCGACGCTGCGGCCTTCGATGAGCGGATAGACGAGGGCGAGCATGGCCGCGGCGAACAGGGCGATGCCGGCATAGTCGTTGCGAAGCTCGGGGTGACCGGGCGGGCGCGGGATGATGAACCAGCCGAGGACGACCGCGACGATGCCGACGGGGACGTTGACGAGGAAGATCGGGCGCCAGTCGAGCCCCCCGAGATCGGCGCCGATCAACAGGCCACCGACGATCGGGCCGGCGACCGCAGCCAGGCCGGCGGCGAGGCCGAACAGCGAGAAGGACTGGCCGCGCTCCTCGGGCGGGAAGGTGACGGTGGCGATGGCCAGCACCTGCGGCGTCATCATGGCGCCGGCGAGGCCCTGCACGGTGCGGGCGGCAATCAGCCACTCGATCGACGGGGCAAGGCCGCAGAAGGCCGATGCGGCGGAAAAGGCGCCGACGCCGATGAGGAACATGCGGGTGCGTCCGACGATGTCGCCGAGCCGGCCGAACGGCAGCAGCCCGAGCGCAAAGGCCAGCACATAGGCGGCGATGACCCATTCGATCTGGCTGGCATTGGCGCCAAGGTCTTGCTGCATCGAGGGAATTGCCACGTTGACGATGGTCACGTCGATCAGGTTCATGAAGCTGGCGATGAGCAGCACGGCCAGGGCGAGCCAGCGGCGGGGATCGGCTTCGGCCTTGCTCTGCGGCACGTGGAAGGTGGCAGTCATGGAAGTGCTCCGTGGTCTTGTCGCCGAGATGACGCGGCGCCGGCCGGCGTTTCGACAAATCTGCAGCATGGGTTCGGGATGACGAGGCGAAGGACTAGCGCCGCCGGCTGACAGTTCCTGTCAGGATGATCGCGCTGCGGCCGCCTACGGGGCCTCGGGCCCAGGGGCGGCATTGCCGGCGCCAACTTTCGAGCCGGCCGGCGGTTCCCTTGCAGTCGCCTATTTTTGTTTGGCGGCCGGCGCAACCGCGCGGGCGACCGCATGTTGCAAGGCAGCGGGGGATAAACAAGAAGAGAGGAGACTACCCATGTCAAGATACTCGCTCGCGGCGCTGCTGCTTGCCGCCTGCACCCTTTCGGCCCCGGCCCTCGCCCAGAGCGTCAGCGCTTCGGCAAGCGGTGAGGTCAGCGCCAGCGTTTCGGCCAGCCTGCCGGATGTGAGCGCCAGCGTATCGGCCAGCGTGCCCGATGTGAGCGCCAGCGCCTCGGCCAGCGTACCCGATGTCAGCGCCAGCGCCTCGGCCTCGACCGAGGTTTCGACCTCTGCAATGAGTGCGAGCTCGGCCACGGCCGGCACCGATTGCAGCTCGATGACGCCGGCCAACGTGTCGGTGGCGGCCATCGATGCGGCAGCACTGGCGGCGGTGACCAACGTGACGGTGTTTTCGCTGACTGACTGCTCCGGGCTCAGCGACCTCGCGACGATCGACCCGACGGCACAGGCTGCGATCAGCACCAATCCCAACGTCGTCGCGGCCATCGCGGCGGCCGGCTACCAGGGCCAGCAGGTGGTTGGCTACATGCTCGACGGCACGTCGCTGACGGTCATCGTCAAGCAGTAGGGCAGCCCCCGACTGCGCAAAAGCCTCCGGACACCTGCCTCCGGAGGCTTTTCGTTTGCCGGCGCGAACCAAACCCCGACCGTCGCCGTTTTACCCGGCACAACGGAGGGTCCGGATGATGCCGACCACCACACTGCCCGAGAGCAAGGAAAAGGCGGCCGAAATCAGCCGCAAGATCACCAATTCGCGACCGCTGAAGCGGGACAAGGACGCACCGGAATCGCAAGTGACCGGCGGGTTCAACCAGAAGACGCACCAGGACATGGCCGACCAGCCGCGCCCGGAGGACAACAGCGCCACCGCCGGAGACGGGCAATGAGTCCGTCACACGGCCATGCGCACGCGCACGGCGCGCAGGACCGCAAATGGTCGCAGGAGGTGACCGAGCATTCGGACGCGATGGACCTCGAGGAGGGCGTGTTCGAGCTGGACGATCCGCACAAGATCGCGCTGTCGCTGAAGCGCTCGGCGGAAGCCTCGCATCGGCGCAAGAGCGAGCCGTACCAATCGGCAATGTCGATGCTGACCTTCTACATCAACCGGGCGGGCCACAATCTCAGCGCCGAGCGCAAGCGGGTGCTGGAGGCGGCCAAGGACCAGTTGCGCGAGGTGTTCGGCCGCGACGATTGAGGGCGGCCCGGCCGCAAACGAATCGATGCGTAGGCGCGCCGCTTCTGCCACAATGCGCCTATGACGAGCCTGGCAGAAATGCGCCCCGCCTTCGCCCATGTCAGCGACTGGGTGTTCGACCTCGACAACACGCTTTACCCGCGCGAGTGCAACCTGTTCGCGCAGATCGACCTGCTGATCAGCGACTACATGGTGGCGGTCACCGGCCTGCCCTACGCCGAGGCGCGGGCGCTGCAAAAGGACTATTACCGCGACCATGGCACGACGCTGCACGGGCTGATGCTGCATCACGGGGTGGACCCCGACCATTTCCTCAAGACCGTGCACGCCATCGACTATTCCGGCGTGCCGGCGCATCCGGGGCTGGCGGCGGCGCTGGGCGCCCTGCCCGGCCGCAAATTCATCCTCACCAACGGCGATGTCGGCCATGCCGAGGCGGTGCTGCAGCGGCTGGGCGCGACCGGGCTGTTCGCCGGCATCTTCGATATCCGCGCCATGGGGTTCAAGCCCAAGCCGCTGCCGGAGGCCTATGAGAGCTTCTTTGCCGCGCACGGTATCGACGCCAAGCGGGCCGCGATGTTCGACGACCTCGAAAAGAACCTGCTGGTGCCGCACCAGACCGGCATGGTCACGGTGCAGGTGGTGGCGCCCGAGGACTGGGAGCACGCGCAGGTGGACAGCTGGGAGCTGGGACGCGGCAGTGGTCCGCACATCCACCACACCACCGACGACCTGGCCGGGTTCCTGCGGCAGGTGGTGTGACGGCCCGTTGAGTTGTCGTCCCGCCGGGACTACATTCGGGCCATGAGCGACGATGGTATTTCTCTCGAAATCATTGGCCGCAAGATGGACGCAGTGCTCGCCGAGGCCCGGCAATCCCGTGAGGGACAGCAGGATCTGGCGAGAACGCTGCGGGCGCTGAACGATACGCTCCTGTCCATGAACCGCACCATGTCAGCCATTGATCGCCGGCTGTCGGACGTGAAGGACGATCTGGAGACGACCATCCGCATGGAACTTGTCGGCATCGCGCGGTGACGGACGACAAGATCGAGAACGGTCAGGCGGAGATGGTCGAAAAGCTGACCCGCCTGTTCGATGAGCGCTACGCGCCCAAGGAAAAAACCTAGCGCAGCTCCACCTTGGGCAGCTTGTAGAAGTCGCGAACGACGGACCAGCCGTCTTCGGCGCTGTCGACGACGGTGAACAGGTGCGGATCTTCGGGCGAGATGGTGCCGGCTTCGGCGAGCGCTTCGAAGTTGATGACGTTTTTCCAGAACTCGATTCCAAACAGCAGCAGCGGCACGCGCTCCATGCGGCCGGTCTGGATGAGGGTGAGGGTCTCGAAGAATTCGTCGAGCGTGCCGAAGCCGCCGGGGAAAATGGCGACGGCCTTGGCGCGCAGCAAGAAGTGGATCTTGCGCGTGGCGAAATAGTGGAAGTTGAAGCAGAGGTCTGGCGTGACGTAGATGTTGGGCGCCTGCTCGTGCGGCAGCACGATGTTCATGCCGATCGAGGGGGCGCCGACATCGTGGGCGCCGCGGTTGCCCGCCTCCATGATGCCCGGGCCACCGCCGGTGACGATGACGTAGTCCTTGTAGTCGACAGCCTTGGCGGTGAGCGAGGCGTATTGCGCAAAGCGGCGTGCCTCGTCGTAGAAGCGCGCGCAGTCTTCGAGGTTGCTCCGCTGGGTTTCGTTCTTTGCCGCCCAGGCGTCGGTGCCGGGCTCGGGAATGCGGGCGCTGCCGAAGAGCACGACCGTGGAATTGATGCCGCGCTCGCGCAGCGCGAACTCGACCTTCAGATATTCGAGCTGGAAGCGGATGCCGCGCGTATCCTCGGAGGTCATGAACTCCTGGTCGGCAAAGGCGAGGCGGTAGGTCGCCGAAGCGGTCTGCGGGGTGACCGGCACCTGCCTTGCGGTATCGATGTCCTGGACCGAGGTCCGTAGCGGGGTCCGTACCCGTCGTGCCATCCTGGCTTCTCCTGTTCTGGCGCAAACGCTCGCATGAGCGAGTTAAGGATATGTGCGCGCCCGTTGACTCCGGGGGTCTGCCCGGTAATGTCCCGCCCCATCCTGAGCAGACGAGACAGCGAATTCATGGCCGGCGAAGACCTTCTGAGCACCATAGAGGAGGCCTTCGAGAAGCGGGCCGAAATCGGCTTTTCGACGAAAGGCCCGGTGCGGGAGGCCGTCGAGGCGGCACTCGAGATGCTCGACAGCGGCAAGGCGCGGGTGGCCGAGAAGCAGCCCGACGGGAGTTGGCAGGTCAACCAGTGGCTCAAGAAGGCCGTGCTGCTGAGCTTCCGGCTCAACGACA
>JAEWCE010000114.1 GCA_023390785.1 Pseudomonadota bacterium | reverse complement strand
CGCTCGCCTTGGCCGCGGCGGCCGACGAGGCCGCAGCCTGATCGGACGATGCCTCCGCCGCCGTGCTCGAACTCGATGACGCGCCGGCAGGTGGCGTATTGCCGCCGCAGGCACTGAGCATCAGGCTCGCTGCCAGAATGATCGGCAGCCCGGCAATCAGTTTGATCTGCATGGGAATTCCTCTTCCGTCGCAACGTTGTTTGCTGGGCCCTCGGCGGAGCCCTTGTACATAGTGTTACACCAAGAACTGCGTTTTTGCCGTGACTGCTTCATGGCAGGGCACGTATTTTTCGTCGAGCGCCGCCGGGGCCGTCACTGGGCGAAGGCGACCACGATGTTGACCGCCGCGGCAACGATCACCGTGTTGAAAAAATACGAGAAAATGCCGTGCACCAGCACCAGCCGGCGCATGGCGTTGGAGGTGACGGCGGTGTCCGAGGTCTGCGCGGTCATGCCGACGACATAGGCGAAGTAGGCGAACGCTGCTCCATTGGGCTCTTCGCCACCGGGAAAGTCCAGTCCGGCGGCGATCTTGCGCCCTTTCCGCTTGCCGTCGCCCGCCTCGGTCGCCTGGTAGTACTCGTAGGCATGGTGCATTGCCCACATCGTATGAACGGCGAACCAGCCGAAGAGCACCGAGGCGACGCCAAGGGCGAGTGGCAGGGACATCAGGTGCGGATCGCGCAAGGCCACGAACAGCGACACCGCGGCGGCGGCCACGGCAGCCAGCATCACCAGCAGGATCAAGCCCGCGGGCGTATCCTCCTCGGCCGCGTGCCGGCGCAGGAAATCGGCGGAAAGCTTGCGCGCGGCGATGCCGGTGAGCACCAGATAGCTCAGAAAGAAGACATTCACCCCGCCGGCCAGTGCAAGGCCCCCGTCCACGAGCAACAGGCCCAGCCCGACGACCACGCCCAGGGCGAGGGCGATGTAGAAGTTCCTGTGCCGGGCGCCAACCAGCATCCTGCCCTCCTGTCGCTTGCGGAAAGTGTCGCAAGGCCATTGCCCGATCCGTGCGATCGGGTATGGGAACAACAATGCCCCATCCCCGCCTCGCCTTCCACACCTGGCCCGCCGCCATCTACGCCATCGGCGACGTGCATGGTTGCTTCGAGCAATTGCTGGCACTCGAATCGGTGATCGCCCAGGACGCGACGGCGATTTCGGGCGAGAAATGGCTGGTGACGGTGGGCGACCACATCGACCGCGGGCCGCACTCGCGCGACGTGATCGAGCATGTGATGGGCCCTGCCCCCGCCGGCTTCAGGCGTTTTGCCTTGCTCGGCAACCACGAGGCGATGCTGCTCGACTTCTTCGCCAACCCGGCGGCGCACGCCTATTACCTCGATGAAGGCGGCACCACGACTCTCGCTTCCTATGGCATCGGCTTGGAGGCCCCACTGCGCAGCCAGTCCGCGGCGCTGGCGGCGCTGACGGCGTTTCCCGACGCGCACCGACAGTTCATCGCCAACCTGCCAATCTACCTGTCGCTGCCCGGCTGGCTGTTCGTCCATGCCGGCATCCGTCCCGGCGTGCCACTGGCCATGCAGACCGACGACGACCTCGTGTGGATCCGCGCCCCGTTCCTCACCTCGCAGCTCACCGGCGGCCTGCGGGTGGTGCACGGGCATACGCCAGGCCGTGGCATCGTCGCGACCCCGCACCGAATCGACATCGATACGCATTGCTACCACAGCGGCACGCTGTCGGCGGTGCGCGTCACGCCCGACGGGGGTACTGCGTTCTTTTCGGTCGACGGCCCGCCGGCCGAGTGGTGAGGCAGGCTCAGGCCGGCGGCAACCCGTCGCCGGGGAAGCCGTAAAAGGTCGCCACGTCGTAAACGAAGATGCCGGCACGTACGGCGCCGTCGCCATCCATCAGGGCCCGCGTCTCGTCCTCGCCGACGCTGAAAATGCTCATGCCGACGATCTCGCCGCCACCGGTGATGGGGCCGACCAGCACGATCTTGCCCTCGGCGCTGAGCTGCATATTGCGCCGGCCGTGCTCGTTCACGATCTTGGCCTGCGCCGAAGGCCGCGTCGCCGGCGGCTGATAGGCCGGCCCCTTGCGCAGCAGCACCAGGCAGTAGGTGCGCACGGTCGCAAGCCTTGCCTGCATGACCTCGTCGGTGATCTCGACCATCCGGCCCTCCGCGCCCGCCTCGCGGCGTCGAATGCACCGTGGCTCGGCCACTGCTTATAGCT
The DNA here is from genome assembly GCA_023390785.1 of Pseudomonadota bacterium. Classification (GTDB taxonomy): domain Bacteria; phylum Pseudomonadota; class Alphaproteobacteria; order Rhizobiales; family Devosiaceae; genus Devosia_A. The sequence goes on along the minus strand of JAEWCE010000114.1, from coordinate 6,242 downwards.
GCACGACGGGCGGCCAGACCAGTCCGGGTGCCGCGGTGGACCGCTCAGGGCACCGTGTGGGTGAAATAGATCCAGGTGGAACAGCGGGATTTCTGCATGAAGCCACCGCCGCTGCAGGCCTGCATGGAGTACTGCTCCACCGTGCCGGAGGCGAGGTTGGCAAACGAGAACTGCCGCTGGTTGGCGCCCAGCTCGTGCTGCTTGCCGTCCGGCCCCGCCCAGTTGAAGTGCGTGACGTTGGTGTAGCCGTTGGTGAAAGTCACCACGTGCACGCCGTTGATGTCCTGCCCGCTCACGCAGAACGAGCCCTTGCACGACGCCTGCGCTTCCGCGGGCAGCAGGGCAAGTGCCGCAAAGGCGCAATCCCCAACAGGACGGCATGGGGCGCGTGCCTGCGGGCAGCGGCGCGCAACGGCCGATGGGCAATGGTCGACATGGATGATCCCTCCCTCATCTTGCTGAACGCCCCGACCGCCCCGGGCCCCGCGAATCATTGCGGCCTGGCGCGCGGTCGCGCGATCGAGGTGGCAAGACTAGCGAGGCGGTGATGGGCCGTAGTCCACCGTTCGGGTGATCGTCAGCAGCCTCGGACAACGCGGGGAATGGCTGGTGCCGGCAGCAGGATTTGAACCCGCGACCCCCTGATTACAAATCAGGTGCTCTACCAACTGAGCTATACCGGCAGCCCGGCTCTGCTAGCATCGCGCCGGGGATGGCCGCAAGCCGCGGCTCAGTTGGGCAGCGGCGACGGTTGGCCCGGGGCGGTCAGTGACCGGGCGGGGCGGCGGGCGCGGCTCACCACGGAGCGGTTGCGGCCGAAATTCTTGGCCTCGTAGAGCGCGATGTCCGCCTCGGAGAACCACGTCGCGGCGCCTTCGGCGGCGGCCGGCAGCGGCGCGATGCCGAGGCTGATCGTGGCGCGGATTTCGGCGCCCGGGACTTCGACGATTGTGCCCTCGATGACCTGGCGGATGCGCTCGGCGGCGTCGCGGGCATCCTCGGGTTCGGTTTCGGGCAGCAGCAGCGCGAATTCCTCGCCGCCGACGCGCCCGAAAATGTCTGATTTGCGCATCGTCGCCATGCAGGCGCCGGCGATCGAGATCAGCACGGCGTCGCCGGCGGCGTGGCCATGGCGATCATTGATGGCGTGGAAGTGGTCGACGTCGATCAGCACCAGCGCCGAGGGCCGGTCGTAACGGTTGGCCCGGCGAAACTCCTTTTCCATCTCGGCGAAGAAGCCGCTGCGCGTCAGCGCGCCCGTCATGGCGTCCTGCTTGGCCACCTGGCGCAGTTCGAACTGCTCGACCACGATCTCGCCGAGCTTGCGCAGGATGTCGCCCTGCCGGGCGTCGAACGGCCGGGGCTCGGTGTCGATGGCGCACAGGGTGCCGATGTTGTAGCCGTCCGGCGTGGTCAGCGGCACGCCCAGATAGCTGCGGACATGCGGGGCGCCCAGCACCATCGGATTGTCAGCAAAGCGCGGATCGGCAGTGGCGTCGGTCACCGCCATGGGTCCTGCCTGGCGGATGGTTTCGTTGCAGAAGGCATCGGCCCGCGGAATGCTGGTCGCGCTGATGCCGCGAGCAGCCTTGTACCATTGGCGCTCGGCATCGATCAGCGTCACCGCCGCCGCGGGCACACCCAGTATGGTCTGCACCAGTTCGACCACGCGCTGGAACGGCTTTTCGTCGCCGCCATCCAGCGCCTCGTAGCGGCGCAGGGCGGCCAAGCGCCCTTCTTCGTCGTTCCGCCGGTCGTCCTGCATGGCGAGCGCGCCCCTCCTCCTGTCGGGCATGCTGCCCCCGCCGGGTTAGGAGACCGCGAGCGCGGACGCTGGCATTCGACGTGCGGCGTTGACCGTCCGGTAACCGCGCTGTTGGTCGGTCGCGGCGGTCATGCTAGGCAGGCTCCGCCTTGTCGAGGAGCCTTCCGTGCCGGACTTTTCCCCCCAACGCCTGACCTTCCTGTCGAGTGGGACGCCGGAAGCCGACGCCGCCATGCGCCGGCTCAGCGCCCGCTATGGCGACGTGGGCCTCGAGGCGGCCGAAGTGGTCGTCGCGCTGGGCGGGGACGGACTGATGCTCGAAGCGCTGCGCCAGGTGATGGAACGGCACATCCCGGTGTTCGGAATGAATTGCGGCTCGGTCGGCTTTCTGATGAACGATTTCGCCGATGACGGCCTGATCGACCGGCTCGCTGCCGCCAAGCCGACCCGGATCACGCCGCTCGCCATGCATGTGCGCGACACCTCGGGCAATGAGCACGACGCGCTGGCACTCAACGAGGTATCGTTGTTCCGCATGACCTACCAGGCCATGAAGGTCGAGATCGTGGTCGACGGCAAGACGCAGATGGACGAACTGATCTGCGACGGCATCCTTCTCGCGACCCCGGCCGGATCGACCGCCTACAACCTCTCGGCGCACGGGCCGATCCTGCCCATCGACGCGCCGCTGCTGGCCCTGACGCCGATCTCGCCGTTCCGGCCGCGGCGCTGGCGCGGCGCGATCCTGGGCAACAATGCCGTCGTCACCTTCCGGCCGCGCGAGATCGACAAGCGGCCGGTCAGCGCCGTGGCCGACAATGTCGAGTTCAAGCATGTCGCCGAAGTGGTGGTGCAAGAAGCGCGCACCCACCAGGTGACGCTGCTGTTCGACCCGGGCACCGGGCTCGAGGAGCGCGTCCTCAGCGAGCAGTTCCGCTACTAGCGGGTGGCCGGGCGAGCCCTTCGGGACCGGTCGGTCGCAACGCGCAGGGCTACGCCGCAGGCAGCGCCAGGCGCTGTTCGTCCGGCAGCAGCGCCGGCATCGACCGGTCGCCGGCAATTTCGCCGGCAAAGGCCGACATCACACCGCGCGCCGCGCGGCGGGCCAGAATGACATTCTGTTCGCTGAGATAGGCGAAGGCATCCTCGAGGTCATGGGGGATGACGCCCTCATGCTCGACGATCAGCTCTTCGGTCAGCGCCGTCACGACGAAGTGCCGGGCGGCAACGTCATCGGCGAGGTCGGCGGCGCGGGCATGGAAGATCAGCCGGGCGATCAGGTTGCAGACACCCTGGCTCAGCCCGCAGCGGACGAGCAGCGCGTTGAGCGCCGGACGGCTACCAGTTTCGAGCAGGGAGAAGACTTTTTCGCGCGGCGCGGAGGCAAGCGTGGCGAGGCAATCGGCAAAGAACAACACATGCCCGTTGACCACCGCGTGCAACATCACGCGGGCGGACAGCTTCTCGCTCTCGACCAGTTCGGCGGCAAACGGCGTCGAATCCGCCTCGGCTTCGGTTTCGCCGATAGCCGTGAGAGCAGTGTCCATGGCATCGCGTAGCAGTCGCTCGAGCCGCGGCGCCGCGATGGCGCCTTTGACGATGCGGGCACGGCGCAAATGCTCCACCGCCGCCTCGACCAGCAGCAGCCGGGCGCTGGCGGGCAGGTCGGCGCGCTCGAGCAGGAGGCCGCGCAATTGGGCATCGCCGATCCCCTGCCCGACCGCGAGCGCGCTCAGCAGCGGCGGCGGCATCGGAACGTCCTGCCGGCCGACGAGCTTCAGCGTAACGGCGCGTTCGTTGCGCGCGATCAGCGCCTGCGCGACGCGCGGACTGAGGCGCTCGCGCAGCGCCAGCGCCATCAGCATGACGGGGCTCGCCTTGCGGGCAATGCCGATCAGGTCGGCGTCGATCAGCGCCGGCGAATATTGCGCCACGGCGCGGGAGATGACCTCGCTGTCCTGCAACAGCGCCAGGAGAATCGGTCGCGGGGCGTCGGTGGTGTGCAGCAGGCCATAGGCCAGGGCGGCACGGACGCGCACGGAGGGATCATCGAGAAATCCGATCAGCGCAGCATAGAGCGCAGCATGTTCGTCGGCAGGACCGGTATGGCGAAGATAGGCCTGCGCGGCGAGATGGGCCGCCTGCCCGCGCGCTTCGCTGTCGCCGGACTGACTGAGGGCGACGAAGTCCTGATACGCAACCATCGAACTCTCCGGACGACCGGAAAGACCTTAGCCGCCAAGGCTTAAGGAACGGTTCACCGTGTTTGTTGAGACCTCGGTAACGCTCAGCGGCGGCTGTAGAGCTGGGTGACGAAGACACTGCTGGCGCGCCCTGGATTGGTCATCAGCACGCGCGGACGCGGAATATCCGACGAGGCCTCGGCCGGCACGGCCACGGGATCGGCCGCGGCGGGCAGTGCCGCGTCCGGCGGCAACAGCGGCGCGGGGGCGGGCAACGGGGCAAAGCCAAGCGCCGTGGTCCCGTCGTCGCTCGCGGCATCGGACGGGCCGCTCATCGCGTCGTCGATCGCCTTGAGGGGTTCCGGCCCTCCGGTCAGATCGAGCGGGCTTCCCTGCCCCTGCGGCATCAGCGCCAGCGGCGATTGCAGGCCCTGCGCCTGCAGCAGCGGGGCAGCCGCCTCCTCGCCGATCAGCGGCTTCGCCACGCCTGTCGGCGCCTCGGTGCTGAACAGCGCGTTGAACGACATGTCGGCCCTGGTGAAGCGCGACGGCACCGCATCGGTCGACCACTTGGCTGCAGGATCGGCAGCCATCTGCTGGGCGGCGAATTTCGGGTCGGGCACGACATCGGCGGCGACGATGCCGTCATGCTGCGACACCAGCGCCTTGTAGACCTCGCGGATCGTGCGGGCGTGGCCGTCGGCATAGAAGATGCGCGGGTTCGCCTTGGCCTGCCGCGGAAACAGTCGCGCCGCGACCTGGTCGGGATCCTGCAGGCCGGCGTTGAACAGCTTCTCGGCGCCCTGCGGGCCCAGGAAGAGCGCGATATAGAGCTCGCCCGGGCTCGGCATGCGCCCGAACTTCTGCTGCAGGTAGGCGCCGTTCGAACGGGTGAAGGCCGCCGCCATGTCGGCCGCGACCTGCGGGTCCTCGCGCAGCTTCAGCACCTCGGCGCGGACCTTCTTGTCCCTGATGACGTAATCGCCATCGCGGTCCCGGGTGATGGCGTCGGCGTATTTCTGGTAGCCCAGCCGCGGGCCTTCCTGCTTCATCACCTGCAGCCAGGACGAGTCGAGGAACTGGAACAGCCCGACCGCCGACGAACTGGGCGCCTTGGCCGACGGGTTCAACGCGGATTCCCGCTGCGCCGTATCGAGCAGGTAGTTGAAGTCGACACCACTCTTGTCGCCGGCGTTGTTGAGCACGTAGGCGAGGCTTTGCGGGATGGTGATGGGTTGCACGCCCATGGGCGAATCCGGGTGGCTGTCGTCGGTTAACAAATGCCTAACAGCCGTTAACGGGCAGTTAACCGTTCCAGCGCGTCACCACCTTTGCCAGGTCGGGGCGGTCGCGGTCCTCGATCACCGCGGTGGGCGTCCCGATGTGGACGAAGCCGATGAAGCGCTCGCCGCCGCGCGCGCCCAGCATCTGCTGCGCCGCGGTATCGAACGCAAACCAGCGGGTCACCCAGCTCGCCGCATAACCCAGCGCGAACGCCGCGTGCATCAGGTTGAAGCAGACATTGCCCGCCGACAGCAGTTGCTCGAGCTCGGGTGCCTTGGCCATCGGCTTGTGCGAGAAGATGACGCCGATGGTCACCGGTGCGGGCAGGAACTGCCTGCGCTCATTGGCGAGCGAGGCTTCATCGAGCGCCGGGTTGTTGCGCTTGGCGATCTCGGCCAGTTTTTCGCCGGCCGCGATGCGGGCCTCACCCTCGATCACCACCAGCCGCCAGGGGGCGAGCTTGCCGTGGTCGGGAACCCGGGTGCCGATGGCGAGGATCTCGTTGAGCTCATCGGGGCTTGGGCCGGGGTCCTTCAGGAAACCGATCCCCACCGACCGGCGGGTCTTCAGATATTCGCGCAAAGCGGCGTTCGCAGGCATGTTCTGATCCTTGCAGGTGCCGGCCCCTTATGACACAGCTTTTCCCCATTCCAAGGGTAAGCGATGCGTCGCCCGCGGAAGTCGGGCGACACGGGAATCCTGCTTTGAAATTATGGCGATGGATCGCGGTGGTGGCGCTGCTGGCAGCGCCGGCGTTCGCGCAGGACGCGCCGCTGATGCCGGCGCCGCTGCCGACCTTCCATGCCCCGGTCACCGACGACGCCGCTGCTTCCGACGCGGTGCCGGATGCCGGCCAGCAGGGAACGCCGCTCGCTCCCGGCGCCGCCCTGCAGGAGGCGACGCCACCACCCGAGGCAGCGCCGCCCGAGCCGCCGGCACAGCCCGTCGTCGCCGACCCGCAGCCGGTAAGGCTCGAGGCGCTTGTCAGCGACGGCGGCAAGATGATCGAG
>JAEWCE010000201.1 GCA_023390785.1 Pseudomonadota bacterium | reverse complement strand
GGTTGAATGGGCTCCGCTGTGCCGCGGGGCCGACGACCATCTGGTACGGCGTGTAGCCCGGCTTCCCCTCCTTACCCGGCATCGCGTAGGTCTTGGGCATCTTCTCAATGAGCCTCTTGTTGTTCGGGCTGTCCCACGGCTCGTCGAGCTTGAACTGCTTGTACAGTTCGTCCTGTTCAATGAACGGCAGAAGAGCCACTCGCCAGCTCAGCAGCGGCTTCCCCTCCAAGTTCATCACTATGCGCCCGTCCTTGTCGGTGCCACGGAAGAGGATTCTGTCGCCATTAACGCCCGCGCAGTTGTGCAGTCCCAACACCATCTGCTTGAGGTTGTTCTGGGACTGGGATTTGGTGGCCGCGAGGCGGACCTGCTTCAGGCCCTCGACCACCACCGCCCCGACGTCGAAATCCGCCCTGTAGTTCCCCTGGAGCGTGACTTCCGAGCCGGACGCCTCCACCTTCGCTTCCTTCAGCGCGCGGTGGGCCTCCTTGACCGCGGGCATCACCACGTTGAGGTCCCTCCCGGCCTGCATGAACTTCTCGATCTCGTCGGTCGCTGTCCCGATGCCCCTCTGGATCGCGTCCTTCGCCTGCCCGGCCGAGGCCGCGTCGGGGAACTCGCCGCGGACCGCGACGCTCAGTTCCTTGTCCTTCAGGTCGGCCACCACGACGGCCGACTTGGCCTTTGCCAGCGGCGCGAAGTCCTTCAACTCACGCTGGTTGAAAATGCCGTCCGGCAGCTTCGTCATGTTCACCACTGCGAAGAGCGTGTGCCCGGCCGCGGCCTTCGACAACTCCTCGGTGAACGGCCAGCCGGCGTGGTCCTTCGCGTAGCCCCCGAGGTACTTGTCGGCCAGGTCGGGGTGGATCGCCACGAAGGTCTTGTCGTCGGGGAAGTGAACCAGCATCGACAGCCCGCGCGACGTGTAGAAGCCGCGGGCGTCCGGCTTCGCGTCCAGCTTGCTCCCGAACGCGCGGCCCTTGTCCACCGGCTTGGAGGTCGTCACGATCATGACCAGCTTCGGTTCGCCACGGTCCGGGACCTCCGCGACGCAGACGGTCACCGAATCGACCTCGGTCGGCTTGAAACCGAAGCCCTTGCTCGCCTCCTCCTCGACGATGTTCCAGTCCGCGGCACCGGTCTTCTCGATCGCCTTCTGAATTTCCTTGAAGACCGCGCCGTCGCGGACGTCCTTCGCCTTCAGGTGGGCGAACAGGAGGTGCTCGGTGCTGACGGCCGCGGGGGTCGCACCGCCAGCCTCGACCCCGCCTCCTTCGGGCGACTTCTTCCGGCACGCGGGCAACGCCGCGAGGCACGCGAGCAAGAATATGAGTGTCGGGAGCAGCAACCAGGGTCGCCGGAACATGCGAGCTCCTTAATGTCAATAACTTCGAGACGCGGGGATTATCGCACAGGGGGAGCGTTGAACAAAGTGTCAAAATGCGAACAGGGGGCTTTCGCCCCCTGCCGCGACGACGCCTCGCCCACTCCGGTCACCAGTCTGCGCCCAGCGGTTCGCCGTCGCTCGGGTTCAGCGCCAGGCGCAGTGTCTTGTCGCTTACCGAGTCGGAGACGAACCGCACCGAGCCGTCCCAGAGCACCGCGTTGAACCCCTTCGGGAACAGCCCGCCGAACTTCTTGCGGAAGTCGTTCGGCAACTCCTTCTGCGGGAACATCACGTCGTCGGGCTTCGTCCAGACCACCGGCTCGGCCGCCTCCACCGCCGCAATCGTGTTCGAGGTGCCGTCGGTGAACGAAGCCGGGAACTTCATCCCCACCTTCTGGAGTGCCGCGGGGCCGATGACCATCTGGTAGTGGGTGTACCCGGCCTTCCCCTTCTTGCCGGGCGCCTCGTAGACCTTCGGCATCTTGTCGATGAGCTTCTTGTTGTTCTCGCTGTCCCAGGGCTCGTCGAGCTTGAACTGCTTGTACAGGTTGTCCTGCTCGATGTACGGCAAGAGCGCCACCCGCCAGCTCAACAGCGGCGTCTCCGTCCCGGCCTTGAGGGGCTGGCCGTTCTTGCCCGTGGCGTGAATGACGACTTGCCCGTAGGCGTCCATGTAGTTGTGCAGCGCCAGGCCGATTTGCTTGAGGTTGTTGGCGGACTGCACCCGCGTCGCGGCCTCGTTGACCTTTTTCACGGCCTCGACGGCCACCGCGCCGAGGTCGAAGTCCGCCTTGTAGCTGCCGGCCAGCGTCACGTCCGAGCCGTCGACTTCGAGCTTCGCTTCTTTCAGCGCGCGGTGGGCCTCCTTGATTGCGGGCATGACCACCTTCAGATCGTCCGCCCCCTTTCCCTTCATGACCTTCTCGACCTCTCCGGCCGCCAGCCCGACTCCCTTCTGGATTGCCTCCCTCGCCGCCTTGGCGGACGCGGCGTCCGGGAACGTGCCGCGGGCCGCGACGCTCAGTTCCTTCCCCTTCAGGTCGGCCGTCAGCGTGACCGCCCTGGCCTTTGCCAGCGGCGCGAAGTCCTTCAACTCCCGCTCCTCGAAGAGCACGCCGGGCAGCTTCGTCATGTCCACGGCGGCGAAGAGCGTGTGTGCGGCCGCGGCCTTCGACAGTTCCTCGGTGAACGGCCAGCCGGTCCGGTTC
>JAEWCE010000176.1 GCA_023390785.1 Pseudomonadota bacterium | reverse complement strand
GGTTGACCTCTATGATCCGGAATATCAGGACGGATGGAAAAAAGGAATTTTCATGCGGCCGGTGAACAAAAAGATCCTTACCAAAAGTGATTATCTGCGGAAAGAAGCGGAGCTCTATATCAATTTTATTGCACAGGAAGAATGTGTTGATGATAACCGTTTCATGTGTAAGACGTTGAAAGAAATCAATGAAGGAAGTCTGTTTCTGAACGACTGGGTTTATCAGCAAACCAGAGAGCTGCTCGATAAAGGAAAACTGGTGGCCTTGCTGGGTGGAGATCACAGTACCCCCTTAGGTTATTTTAAAGCGATAGCAGACAAGCATCCGGAATTTGGCATTCTCCAGATCGATGCCCATTGCGACCTGCGAAAAGCATATGAAGGATTCAATTATTCCCATGCATCCATTATGTACAACGCGCTGGAACAAATACCTGCTTTGAAGAAGCTGGTTCAGGTCGGTATCCGCGATTACAGCGATGGTGAAGTTGAAGTGATACAGGCACAAAATGGGAGAGTGGTTAGCTTTTTCGACAGAGATATCAAAGAAAGACTCTACGAAGGCGAAACCTGGAAGAAGATCGCAGACGAGATCGTAAATCATCTTCCACAAAAAGTGTACATTAGTTTTGATATCGATGGGCTGGACCCAAAACTTTGTCCAATGACGGGCACTCCGGTTCATGGAGGTATGCAGGTTGAAGAAATTTTTTATCTGTTCAAACGGATCATGCAGAGCGGCCGGCAGGTAGTAGGTTTCGACCTTGTTGAAGTGGGGGTCAGTCCAAATGAATGGGATGAGAATGTAGGTGCAAGGGTTTTATTCAAACTTTGTAACCTGCTGTTGTCGAGCAACAATTAATATGGCTTCTTTTCGAATACTGGTTCCCGGTAGTAACAAGCGGTCTTTCCACTACGTAAGCATTTTCATCTTCGTTTTGAACCTGCTTGTGTTTGGACGGATTTTTCTTGAAATGGAAGGAAGAAATAAATGGCTTTCACTGGCGGGAACAGTACTCTGTGTGTCGGGTATCTTATTTTCTATTATTAAAATAAATCACCGTCCGGGAACTATTCATGCGGTTCATTTTGTACTGGTTACATTAATTTGGATGTTCCTTCCTGCCTGGGTTCCGGCCATATCGGTCGCTGTTTTTGCAGGCATGACCATCATTGCCGCGCGAGAAAAATGGATCCGGTTTTCTGATGCCGGTGTACATTTTCCTTCTTTTCCGCCCAGAATCATTCCATGGCGGGAAGTGCAAACAGTTATCCTCAAAAATGCAGTGCTTACTATAGAAATGTCGGGTAACCGCTTTTTTCAGATCGTTGTACCGGCATATGGTTTTGAAGGGGATGAAGTACAGTTCAACGAACAGTGTAACCACTGGATAGAAACCGCAAAACACGCGGATAAACGCTAATTTTACAGGATGCAGGCGCTACAATCTTCACCGTTCTTAATGTATTCCGATGGTAATGGTAACATCTATGAAGATCAAAGTTTATATGTTACCGGCAGAAGCGGATGGGATGCCTTGCCAGTGTCTGCGGATGATTGGATCAAACTTCCGGAAGGCGGACAATTATATGAACTTCCCGGCAGGAGGGGAATTGGTATAGATGTGCAAACAGGTGAGATGCGTATATGTGAGAAAGGTTGGGCAGTTGCAGCTTTTATTCCTCCTGCTTATACAGGTTTATTTATCGCGGCTTATGAAACAATGCCTGATGCACCCACACTGCCTTTGTTTTGCTATACAGCGGCTGGTTGGCACAATGACGAATTGTACGTTCCTGCGGTCCGGATAGAACAGGATATCAGGCAGGACGCTTCAGGATACCAGGAAAAAGATATTGAATCTGGTGTGCAGAAACTATTGAAGGCGTACCCGGATAACCGGCTCGTACATCATTTAATGGAGAACTGTTGCCTTACGTACACCTGCCCGGCCGCGCGCAACCTGGCTTTGGGCAGATGGGAATGTCCTGTTCCGGTTTCTCCCGCCTGTAACGCGAACTGTATCGGATGTATCAGTTTTCAACCCGAAGACGAAACGATTTTTAGTACACAGGACAGACTTAGTTTCAAACCAACTCCTGAAGAGATCGTTGAATTTACTGTGCCTCATTTAAAATCTGCACCGTACCCGATCGTGAGTTTCGGCCAGGGTTGCGAAGGCGAGCCTTTGCTGATGTGGGAAACGATCCGAAAGTCTATTATTGAAATAAGAAAACACACGGAACGCGGAAGCATCAATATCAATACCAATGGCAGTATGCCCGAAGCGGTGCGTAAACTTTGCGAAGCAGGACTGAACAGCATACGCGTGTCAACAAATTCTGCAAGAGAATCGGTATATCTCTCATATTATAAGCCGAATAATTATACGTTCAACGACATCAAAGAGAGTTTAAAAACCGTTACAGAATTCGGAGGCTGGACCAGCATCAATTATTTTGTTTTCCCGGGTATGTCGGACAGTGTTGAGGAATATGAAGCCCTTAGGAAACTGATCCGGGAGACAGGATTGAAAATGATTCAATGGCGAAATTTCAATATTGATCCGGATTGGTACCTCGAAAAAATTGATATGCCGGAAACCGGGGAGTTTATCGGAATGAAACAGATGATGGAACTAATACGCGAAGAATTTCCGAATCTTAGATTCGGCTATTTCAATCCTTCAATGGAACGTATAAAAGGCGATTACGAAGCGGACTTTGCACACTGAGTAAATTTCCTTCTTTTGCTTCTCCTCCTTGGAGGGCTGTCACAAATTCATATTCTTCCCCTCCAATGGAGGGGTGTGTCACAAAATCAATT
>JAEWCE010000086.1 GCA_023390785.1 Pseudomonadota bacterium | reverse complement strand
CCCCGCGCCGCGCTACGGCACCTCCGCCGTGCCCGCGCCCCAGCCGATGCCGCAATCGCTGCCCGCCGCCACGCCGCAGTCGGGGCCGGTGGCGTTGGCCAATCCGCGCACCTATCTCGAGCTCGTCGCCCTGGCCGGCGAGCGCCGCGACATCCTGCTCAAGACCGCGCTCGAGCAGCAGATGCGGCCGATCGCCTTCCGCGAAAAATCCATTGAAGTGGCGCTGGTCGAAGGCGCCGATCCCTCCGTCATCCAGGTGCTGTCGCTGCGCCTGCGCGAATGGACCGGCCAGACCTGGGGCGTGTCGGTCTCGACCCGCAAGGCCACCGGCCCGACCATGCGCGACATCAAGGACCAGCACGCCGAAAGGGCTCGGTCCGAAGCCACCGACGATCCGCTGGTGAAGGCCATCCTGGACCTGTTCCCCGGAGCCTCGGTCAAGGTCACTTTGCAGGAGGAGCAGATCCCCGATACCGCCTACGAAGATGCATTCCTGGAAGAGCGCGAGGACGAGTAATGGTCGATTTCATGGGCATGATGAAGAAGGCCGAAGAGCTGCAGCGCAAGATGGCCGAGATGCAGGACGAGGCCGGCCGCGCCACGGTCGAGGGCCGCGCCGGCGGCGGCCTCGTCGTCGTCACCATGTCCGGCAAAGGCGAGCTCAAGCGCCTCAGCATCGATCCGTCGCTGTTCAAGGAAGACGACGTCGAGGTGCTCGAGGATCTGATCGTCACCGCCCACAACGAAGCCAAGGGCAAGGCCGAACAGATGATGCAGCAGAAAATGGCCGAAATGACCCAGGGCCTGCCGCTGCCCCCCGGCATGAAACTGCCGTTCTAGAAGGGTGAATGGTAAGTGGTGAATGGTGAATGGTACTGTCTTGACCGCTCGGATGGCTGGCTGCCCTCCCTGGCCATTCACCATTCACCATTCACCATTCACGTCATTTGACAATGGCTTCCGGCCCCGAGATCGAGCAGCTCATCCAGCTCCTGGCGCGCCTCCCGGGGCTCGGGCCGCGCTCGGCGCGGCGCGCGGTGCTGCATCTGATCAAGAAGAAGGAAGCGCTGATGCTGCCGCTGGCCGCTGCGCTCGACCGCGCTGTCGAGACCGTTCGCGTCTGCGAGATCTGCGGCAATGTCGATACGCACTCGCCCTGCGGCATCTGCACCGACCCCCGGCGCACGAGCGGCATCCTGATCGTGGTCGAGGACGTCGCCGACCTCTGGGCGCTGGAGCGCGCCGGCGTCGGCGCCGTGAAGTACCACGTCCTCGGCGGCGTGCTGTCGCCGCTCGATGGCGTCGGCCCCGACGATCTGTCGATCGACCAGCTCCTGCAGCGCGCTTCCGACTTCAGCGAGATCGTCCTCGCCATGAACGCCACGGTCGAGGGCCAGACCACGGCGCACTACATCACCGACCGTCTCGCCGCCTCCGGCGTCACCATCACCCGCCTCGCCCATGGCGTCCCCGTCGGCGGCGCGCTCGACTATCTCGACGAAGGCACGCTGAGCCAGGCCCTGAAGGCGCGGACGAGCATGTAGTGATGGTGAATAGTGAATGGTGAATGGTAGGAACGCGAGTCATCCATTCACCATTCACCACCAATCACTTCACCCCGCGGTCCACGTCGAACCCGTCGCCCTCGTCCCACTCCTCGGGGTCGAGCACGTCGTCCGGCAGCGGCTCCGAGCCGTCGGTCAGCGACGCCTCGTCGTCCTCCTCGATCTCTTCGAGCTCGTCCGAATCGGGCGACAGCGTCTCGCGATGGTTGAGCGGGTCGTCGTCCGTCGACACCTCGTCGAACGCCAGGTCGGGGTCGCGGTCCATATCGCCTTGCAGCCGCGCCACTGCCTCGTCGATTTCGCGCAGCAGCGCTTGCGGGTCGCCGTCGCCGAAATCGCCGGGCGTGTCGTCGCGCAATTGCGCCGCGAGATCCTGCAGCCGCTCGATGCGCTCGCCCGGCGGGCGGTCGTCGCCATAGAGCAGCTCTTCGATTTCGGCCTGGCTGATCGGCAGCGCCGTGAGCATCTGCCCCCAGCCATCCTGCGCCGTCACGTCCTGCGGCAAAATCCGTCCGGGATGGGCATTGCTCATGATGGCGCCTCGATCTCCTCATTGACCTCCCGATGCAACGCGCGAGTCTGCCTGTGGGTTTCCGCCCCGCCGTTAAGACCTCCTTCACCAGCCGCGCCGATCCGGGCCCGTTCAGCCGCCGGCGGCAAGTAATGATTCAGCGCTGGAGTCCCATAAAGCTCCGTCGCCTGTCGTTTCGCCCGGGGCCGCTGTGCAGACCGTATTCACCACCATCTTCCTCCGCCACGATTTGCTGCTGGTGGCGCTCGCTGCCATTGTTTGTGGCCTCTCCACCTTCGCCGGCGTATCGCTGCTGCACCATGCCCGCCGCACCGACGGGCCGATGCAGCTCGCCTGGCTCGGCATTGCCGCCGTTTCGGTCGGGTTCGGCATCTGGGCCACGCATTTCATCTCGGCGCTCGCCTTCATGGCCGACATGCCGACCGGCTACGACATCCCCCTGACCCTGCTGTCGCTGGCCATTGCCATGTGCATTGTCGGTGGCGCGCTATGGTACGCCACCCTCGCGCGCCGCCCGTCCGATGCGGCGTTGGCCGGCGCCATCGTCGGCGTCGGCATCGCCGCCATGCACTATGTCGGCCTGCGCGCTCTGATCATCGGCGGCCAGATCGTCTGGGATCCCTATCTCATCGCCAGCTCGCTGCTGCTCGGCATCGGCTTCGGCGCGGCGGCGCTCTATGTTGCGACGCGCAGCTCGCGCCTCAAAGACCGCCTCGCCGGCGGCGGCCTGCTGACCGTCGCCATCGTCGCCATGCACTTCACCGGCATGAGCGCGGCGGGCCTGCAGAACTGCTATCCCATCGTCACCGCCGCCGACCAGACGCCTGCCTGGCTGTCGCTGGTGGTGGCGCTGGTCTCCATCCTGATCCTGCTGTTTGCGCTGGGCGGCATCTATCTCGACCTGCGTGACCGGCGCCGGGCCGCCGCCGAGCAGTCGCGCATGCGTGGCCTTGCCGACGCCGCGGTCGAGGGCCTGCTGGTCTGCAAGGACCAGGTCATCGTCACGGCCAACCGCTCCTTCATGAACCTCGTCGACGTGCCGCAATCCTTCATTGCCGGCCGGCACCTTCTCGATTTCCTGCCGCCCACCGTCGTCACCCGCCTCATCGAGGCGCCCAACACCGCCATCGAGACCGAGCTCGCCGCCGCCGACGGCCGCACCCTGCCGGTCGAGGTGATCCTGCGCACCGTCGATTTTTCCGGCACGCCGCACCAGGCCATCGCGGTGCGCGACCTCAGCGCCCGCCGCACCGCCGAGGAGCACATCCGCTTTCTCGCCCACCACGACGCGCTCACCGGCCTGCCCAATCGCGCCAGCTTCTCGCGCCAGCTCGAGGAAGAGATTGCCCACGCCCGCCGCACCGGGCAGAAATTTGCCGTCCTTGCTATCGATCTCGACCGCTTCAAGGAGGTCAACGACCTCTTCGGCCACCCGGCTGGCGATGCTTTGCTGCAGCGCGTCGGCCAGGCACTACTGAGCGCCGTCGAGGGGCAGGGGAGCGCCGCGCGCCTCGGCGGCGACGAATTTGCCATCCTCGCCCACGACGTCGGCACCGCCACCCGCGCCACCCGCCTCGCCGAAGCGGTGTTCGACGCATTCCACACCGCCAACGACAGGGCGCCGTCGGGCGCCGTGATTGCCGCCTCCATCGGCGTCGCGCTCTATCCCGACCACGCCGACGACGCCGAGCAATTGGTGTCGCATGCCGACACCGCCCTCTACCGCGCCAAGCAGGACGGCCGCGGCGTCTATCGGCTCTACGAGAACGACATGGGGGCCCAGGTGCGCGACCGCCGCCTCATCGAGCACGATCTGCGCCATGCCATCGCCCGCAACCAGCTTCGCCTGGTGTACCAGCCGCAGGTCGACATCCAGACCGGCGAGGTCACCGGCTTCGAGGCCCTGGTGCGCTGGGCGCATCCCGAGCGCGGCAACATCTCGCCCGCCGAGTTCGTGCCCATCGCCGAAGAGAGCGGGTTGATCCTGCAGATCGGCGAATGGGTGCTGCGCACCGCCTGCGCCGAAGCGGCGGGCTGGGCCGGCCATCTCACCGTCGCGGTCAACGTCTCGGCAGTGCAGATCCACTCGCCGGCGTTCTCCCATACGCTGCACGAGGTGCTGCTGCAGACCGGGCTCAAGCCGAGCCGGCTGGAGGTCGAGATCACCGAGACCGCGCTGATCCGCGACATGGTGCGCGCCGTGACCACGCTGCGGCAGATCAAGGCGCTCGGCGTCGAAATCGCCATGGACGATTTCGGCACCGGCTATTCCTCGCTCGCCAATCTGCGCGCCTTCCCGTTTTCCAAGATCAAGGTCGACCAGTCCTTCATCCGCTCGGTCGACCAGAACGAGCAGTCCGCCGCCATTGTCCGGGCGGTGCTCGGCCTGGGCGCCGGCCTCAATGTCCCGGTCGTCGCCGAAGGCGTCGAGCGCGCCGAGGAGCTGAGCTTCCTCAAGGGCGAAATCTGCCAGTCGGCGCAGGGCTATCTGCTGAGCCGGCCACACGAGATCGGCCGTTTCGCCGACATCGTCACCGGCCGCACCACCCGCCTCGCCGAGCCGCTGCTCGAGCTGCAGCCGACCGGCTAATCACTCGCCGGCGAGCCGCTGCCGCTCCGCCGGCTCGTCGAACTCCATCGAGGCGATGCGCTCGCCGCGCTTGGTCAGCTTGCCCGACGACACGATGATGTCGCCGATGTCGTCGCTCGCCTGCCGGAAATGGTTCTGCAGCTTGCGCACCCGCTCGTCGAGCCGGCCGACATCGCTCAGAAGCTCCATCACTTCCTTCTGGATCTTGTGCGCTTCCTCGCGGATACGCACGTCGCGCAGCAGCGCCTGCACCACCTGGATGGAGAGCATCAGCAGCGACGGCGACACGATCACCACCCGTGCCCGCGCCGCGCGCTGCACCACATCCTCGAACCGCTCGTGAATGTCGGCGAAGATCGATTCCGACGGCACGAACAGGAACGCCGTATCCTG
The DNA here is from genome assembly GCA_023390785.1 of Pseudomonadota bacterium. Lineage (GTDB taxonomy): Bacteria > Pseudomonadota > Alphaproteobacteria > Rhizobiales > Devosiaceae > Devosia_A. Next base: position 1,831 of record JAEWCE010000086.1, on the reverse strand, counting down.
CGTCTCCCCCGCGATCAGGTACTTGTCCGCGATCGCCCGGATATGCACCTGCATGTCCTGGCGGAAGCCGAGCGCTGCCACGCGCTGCTCGTTCTCGTTCTGCGCCGTGCTCAGCCGCTGCCAGCTCTCGAGCGGAAACTTCGCGTCGATCACCAGCGGCGGCGCGTTGTTGGGCATGAAGATCACGCAGTCCGGGCGGCTGTTGTTGCTCAGCGTGTACTGGAAGGCGAAGGCGCCGATCGGCAGCCCGTCGCCGACGATGGTCTCCATCCGGCCCTGGCCGAAGGCACCGCGCGTCTGCTTGTTGGCCAGGATCGACTGCAGCCCCACCACGTCCTTGCTCAGCGAGGTGATGTTCGCCTGCGCCCGGTCGATCACCGCCAGCCGCTCGTTCAGCTTGCCCAGCGAGTCTTCGTTCTTCTTGCTCGTCGCCTCGATCGCCTGGCCGACCTTGAGGCTCTGCGCGTCGAGCCGCTCATTGACCAGCCGCGCCAGGTCCGAGGTGCGCGAGCCGAAGATCTCGGCCATCGTCTGCATGCGCCCGGTCATCTCGTTCTGCACCTGCAGCAGATGCGCCAGCGTCCGCTCGGCCTCTTCAGTCTTCTTGCGCGCCGCCTCTGCCGCTTCCGCCTGCGCTGCCGCCTCCGCCGCCCGCGCCCTGGCCAGGCGCAGCAGGATCACCAGCACCGCCACCAGCAGGGCCGCAACCAGCACCGCCGCCCCGGCATAGACGGCCACGGCCACGGTCACCTCGACATCGCCGAGCGAAAACAACAGCTTTTCCATGCGCCAACCCTAGCCGATTCGGCTTAACAGGTTCTCGTATTGTTCTCTGGCGGTCAACAGCCGGTTGACCCTTGCGGCGCAAATACCATATGTGGGCCGAGCTCCCTGAAAGGCCGAAATTCTATGGCAAAACGCGAAATCCTTGTGCTGCCCGACCCGCGCCTGCGCCAGGTCGCCGACGAGATCCCCGAGGTCGACGACGCGGTGAAGCAGCTCGCGGCCGACATGCTCGAAACCATGTACGCCGCCCCTGGCATCGGCCTTGCCGCCACCCAGATCGGCGAGATGAAGCGGCTCGTGGTCATGGACCTCGCCAAGGAAGGCGAGAAGCCCGACCCGATCGTGATGATCAACCCCGAGATCAAGAAATACTCGGACGAGACCGTCACCACCGAGGAAGGCTGCCTCTCCATCCCCGAGATCTACTACGACGTCGAGCGCCCCGCCGAGGTGACCGTCGAATACACCGACCTCGAGGGCAAGCGCGTCACCCGCGACGCCAGGGATCGCCTCGCCATCTGCGTGCAGCACGAAATCGACCACCTCGATGGCGTGATGTACATCGACTACCTCTCGCGCCTGAAGCGCGACCGCGTGCTGAAGAAATTCCAGAAGGCCGAGAAGCTGCAGAAGAAGGCGAGCTGAGAGAGCGAATAGCGAATAGCCGCTATCTTCCTGCTACTCGCTACTCGCTACTCGCTCGTCACCTCCGCGGAGTGACTTTGAAAATCATCTTCATGGGCACGCCCGATTTCGCCGTGCCCACCCTCACCGAAATCGTCAGCGCCGGCCACGAGGTGCTCGCGGTCTATACCCGTGCACCCAAGCCCGCCGGCCGCGGCCAGGCCGAGCGCAAATCGCCGGTCCACCTTGCCGCCGAGGGATTCGGTCTGCCCGTGCGCACCCCGAAATCGCTGCGCAATGCCGATGAGCAGGCGGCCTTCGCTGCGCTTGGCGCCGATGTCGGCATCGTCGTCGCCTACGGCCTGATCCTGCCCGCGCCCATCCTCGCGGCCCCGCGGCTCGGCTGCCTCAACCTCCATGG
>JAEWCE010000371.1 GCA_023390785.1 Pseudomonadota bacterium | reverse complement strand
CGCCTCGCCCGCGCGGGCATAGGCCGCTTCGGCCGCGGCATGCTCGCCGCGTGCCCGGTGGATTTCGGCCTGCTGGTACGCCGCCCCGGCGCGATCGACGGCACCCAGCCGCGGGCTCGCTTCCAGCACCGCGATCTCGGCCAGCGCATCGGCCCAGGCGCCGCCCATCTGCATCAGCTCGGCCCGGTGCACCCGGCAGGTGCTGGTGAACATGCCCAGCTGCGGCTGCGTCTCACACCATTTGGCAAGAACGGCGGTCCACTCGCGCGCATGGTCCACCGCGAACACCAGCTGGCACCCGGCGATCACGCTGCAATAGACCAGCCCGCGCACCAGCTCGCTGCCGCGGCTCTCGCTGGCCGTCAGCATCGCCTGGTCGAAGCGGCGCAATCCGTCCTCCACCTCGCCCATCGAGATCAGCGCCCGCCCCTCGAGTTCCACCGCCAGCGCCTTGAGGTCGGCATCGCCATAGCGCGCGCCGATTGCACCGGCCTCGCGCGCCAGCGCCGCCGCTGCCTCGTAGTCCTGCTGCGCCAGATGCCGCCGGATCTTGGGCAACGCCAGGTAACCCGTCACCACGCTGTCGCCGCCGGCCGCTGCCACCATCTCTTCCGCCCGCGCCAGCCAGGCGCCGCCCTGCGCCGTCTCGCCCAGCGACAGCAGCCGGTAGCCGTACCAGAACGCATGATGCGCGGCACGCCCCGGGTCGCGCTCGCGGCTGAGCTCATAACATCGTGCCAGCAGCGCGAATGACACCTCGTCCCGGCCCTGGATCGAGGCCGCGCGCCCCCAGCGCTCCAGGTCCTCGATCCCGAGCGGCGCCTCCGCCTCGGCGGCTTCCATCAGCGCCAGCACGTCGATCCAGCGCCGCTCCCCAAACGCCACCCGCGCCGCCGCCAATGTGTGCGAAATCGTCATTGCCCGCCAATATAGGCGCCGCGCCCCCGCCGCGCAAAACCGCCCGCCAGCCGCCTGCAACCGTCCCGGCGCCGCCAGTAACCCGAAGGGGTGACGACGCTGCCCCGTTAGTTTGCGAGCGTCCCACCTCCATTCCTGGGAGGTGGATCATGCATTTCGCGGCCAGACTGCTCTCGCGTGCGCTGCTGGTCGGCAGCCTTGTCGTCACGGCGGGGTTTGCGTCCGCTGCAATGGCCGACACGCAAACCCAGGCCGTCGGCAACAGCAGCGGCAAGCCCTTCAGCTTCAGGTGCAAGCCCGGTGAGGGTCTGGTCGGCTGGTCCTACAACGCCACCGACCACATGACCCTGATTGCGCCGGTATGCCAGAAGGTCGAGGCCGCCGCGGAGGGCTTCACCGCCGTCGGCGCGCCGCCGCCGCCGCCCGAAGGCGGCTATGGCGCGGTCGATCCGGCGGCGAAGTCGGGTGACCTGATCCTCTGCCCCGACCTCGGCATCATGCGTGGCCTGCAGGTGGCGGTCACCAAGACCCTGCGCGTGCACCACGTCCGCGCCACCTGCAAGGCCATCAATCACGCTCCAGTGCTCATCAAGCCGACCTTGACCGACGGCGGCGAGAGCACCGCCCAGTCGAGCGTCTCCTGCGACTCCCGCGAGTCCTATGCCACCGGCATCTTCGGCACCGCCAGCAAGAGTCTGGCCACCGGCGGCGTCATGAGCCTGGGTCTGTTCTGCTTTTCGGCCGACACGCCCAAGACCGACGACACCGCCGACACCGGCGACAATGATACCCAGCAGGTCGACACCGGCGACAATGGCGACGATACCGGCGACAACGCCGACCAGGGCAATGGCGACCTGCACCTGCAAATCACCATCGGCCCCGACGGCATCACCTTTGGCCCCCAGGGCAAGGTCCGGGTGCTGAAGCAAGCCTCGACCCTCTACTCCGACAAGGGCAACACCGAGATCGCCTATTTCGACAAGGGCGACAAGGTTGTCGTGCTTGGTTGCGAGGACAAGGGCCGTGGCTGGTGCCAGGTGGTCAAGCCGCAGCCCGGCCTGATCTGGGGCGATGATCTGAAGTAAGGGAGACGGCGATGCGTGTCCGCCTGCTCGCCGGTCTCTTTTTCGCCCTCGTCGCCCTGGTGACGCGCGCTGTTGCCTTCGACGGCGTGACCATCTTTGTCGGCGGCGACAAGGGCGCGCGCTACGAGGACAATTGCGATTTCGACGCCGCCCACGCCGGATACGCCCTCGTCGCCATCGACTATGTCGCCGGCAAGGACCTCGACCGGGTTACCGCCGTCTGCGCCCTGGTCCGCAACGGCCAGCCCGATCGCGATCCCAACCGGCTCCTCATCCGCGGCATGGACAACGACAATGGCAGCCAGCGCACGCGCGGCAACGAACATTGCCCCGACGGCATGTTTGTCCAGGCCATTCATGTCACGGAATCGTCCGTGCTGCTCGTCCACCATTTCTGGCTCACCTGTCGCAATCCGTTCACCGGCCAGAAGGTCGACACACCGGAATCGGGCACGTTCGGAGGCAGGGGCGGCGCGCCCGGCTATGCCGATTGCGGCGACGACTCCTATGCCCGCGGCTTGCGCATCCGCGGCGACGCCCGCATTTCCGCCCTCGGTCTGATCTGCGCCACCTACCAGCCGCCGCCACCACCGGTTGTCACCACGTCGCCCCCGCCTCCGCCGCCGCCCCCACCGCCCGAAAAGCCCAAGCCGGAAA
>JAEWCE010000315.1 GCA_023390785.1 Pseudomonadota bacterium | reverse complement strand
GTGGGGCCGCCCCCTTCCGTCGGCTTCGCCGCCACCTTCCCCCGTACGCGGGAGAAGGGCCCGGCTGCCAGCTTCGCAGCTATCCGCCCGGTGCACGCACTCACCCCGCGCACGACCCTTCCGGCAGCTTGTCCCCCGCCGGCGTGATGCTCGCGGCGGGGTCCTTGCCCGTGGCCGGCAACGCCTCCACCGGCACCATCACCACGGCGCCGCGCGGCGTCTTGGTGTCGGCGCTGGCGAGGGCCGTCGGACCGCGTGTCGGCACGCCCGAGCCGAGATCGCTCAGCATCCCCAGCAGGCCCTCGTCGCCCGGCCCGCGCGTCCGCGTCGGCAGCCCCGGCTGCGTCAGGAAGCTCAGGTCGGTCAGATCCTTGCCCGCCTCGTTCAGCACCGCCACGATGCGCTCGGTGCCCGCATCGGTGTCCGAAATATCGGCCATCGGCTGGAACAGATGGTCGCCGGGCGCCAGCCGCGCCTGGCACAGCAGCGTGATGCCGTAGTCGTGGTCGACATAGAGCACGTTGAAATCGAGCGGCTTGCCCGAGGCGTTGGTGAGCTCGACATGCAGCCGGTCCCCGGCCCTGACGATCGGCGTGCTGGTCGGGTCCATCGCCGCGATCTGGTCGCTCCCTGCCTGCTGCAGCCCAAAGCTCAGCGTAAAGTCCTTCGGCTTGAACGTGCTCGCCTGGCTCAGCCGTGACAGCCCCGTGGCACGGAAGATGGTGACGAGGTTGCTCTCGAGCGCCTTGTCGAAGCTCGCATCGCGCAGCACCGCGGACGTGGGCATCGGCAGGCTCGGTGCCGCCTTCGTCGGCTCCAGCGACACCTCGCCGCTGGTCGGCAGCAGCCACAGCTTCGGCGTCGGGTCGTACGCCGTCTTCTGCACCATTGCCGCCGGGCTCAGTTTCGCCACCTGGTCGTCCGACAGCACCGCCAGCCGCACGTCGGCCGGCTGGCCCGGATCGACCACCCGCAGCCTGAGCTGCGCCTGTGTGTCGGCGAGGATCGCATCGAGCGCCGCGCTCACTGCCGCCGCCTGCGCCGGGTCGGTGCTGGTCGGGTCGGGCTTCGACACCGTCAGCTCGAACGGATAGCTCACCTGGGCCAGCCGCACATAGGCGCCCTTGGGCACCGCCGCTGCCGCGATCGCCGGATGCGTGTCGTCGCTGGAGACGGCCAGCGTCGAACGCAGTTCGGTCGCCGACTTCACCTCCATCACCCCCAGCGCCTGCGCGTCGCTCGCCGACGGCGAGGGCAGCAGCAGCAGCTTGGTGCCGGCGGCGAGGCCGTGCAATTGCCCGGCCGAAATCGTCATCGTGGTGTTGTCGCTGGCGAGCGCGATCGGCCATTGTTCGGCCGCTGCGGCGTCGGCGCTGCCGAACACCGGCGCGTCGAGCTTGCCCTCGAACATCGGTGTCGGCCGCAGCAGATTCTGCGATGCATAGTCGGCCAGGACGCTCTGCGCCAGTTGCCGGTAGGTCTGGCCCGGGTTCTTGGCCAGCGACGAAAAGATCGAATAGGTGAAAATGCCATAGGGCACGTCGGCAGTGCTGCCGTCCGCCTGCGTCACCGGGAAACCGTGCTCCTGCGTCGGCTCGCTGGTCGCGGCAAAGAACGCCACCATGCCACCCAGGTCGGCATCGTCGCCGTCGGCGCTGGCTGCCGCCATCGGGATGGCGCGGTCGCTGCTCTCCGCGACATCGAGAGCGGCCGGCTGCGCGAAGGCGCTGTCGGGGATGCCGAGGTCGGCCGGATCGATCTTGCGGTCCATCGCCAGCACATCGCCGGGCGCGCCGCGCGTCATGGTCCCGGAAAAGCAGGAATCGAAGACGATCCACACGAAGGCGCCGGTCTTGCGGATCGCCTTCAGTGCCCCCGACATCTCGTCGTCGGTCAGTGCATTGGGGTAGAATTTCGGATTGTCCGGCGGCGCCATCCTGGTGTCGGCCGGCAGGAACACCTCGTCGCGCCCATCCGGCTCGGTCGTGTCGTCGATCGCCGGCTGTTGCGTGCCGTGCCCGGAAAAATGCAGGTACACGAAATCGCCTGGCTTCGCCGTCTCGGCGATCCTGGCCATGTTGTCGAGGATCGCCTGGTGCGTTCCAAGCTGCAGCCCGTCGCCTGTGCCCAGCGCCACCACGTTCTGCGGGGCAAATTTCACCGGCGCGCTGTTCAGCAGATAATCGCGGATCAGCGCCTCGTCGTTTTTGGGCCCCTTCAGCCAGTATTTCTGGTCGAGATTGGGATAATCGCTGGCCGCCACGATCAGCGCGTAGTTTTCGCCGGCCTGCGCGGCAGTGGCGACCATGGTTCCCAGGAAACACACCGGCGCCAGCGCCAGCAATGACATCAGGCGACGCGTAAGGCGTGTCCGAGTGGTCATGCAACTCCCCCAAAATCCAGCGATTTCAACTGTCTGTTAGACGCATCGACTATGGCTGCTTGGTGGCGGAACGCAAGCGGGGGCAGGGTGTTTCGTGGACACGCAGATGGTCTTGCAGCCCCCGCCTTTGCGTGGCTAATGCGTCTATCGACGAGTTGGAGCATCCTATGAGCGCACAGATGATCCCGGTAATCCTTGCCGGCGGGCAGGGGACGCGGCTTTGGCCGCTGTCGCGCAGCGCGCGGCCCAAGCAGTTCCTGTCGCTGACCGGCAGGTTGTCGCCGTTCCAGCAGACGCTGGAGCGGGTCCGGGACGATGGCCGCTATGGCGCTCCCATCGTCATCACCAATGCCGAGTATCGCTTCATCGTCGGCGAGCAGGCCGAGGAGCTGGGCATGCCGCTCGCCGGCGTGCTGCTCGAGCCGGTGGCGCGCAACACCACCGCCGCCATCGCCGCTGCCGCCGTGTTTGCGGCGCAGAAATTCGGTGCCGACACGGTGCTGCACGTGCTGCCCTCCGACCACGCGGTCGAAACCGACGCCAATTACTGGCAGTCGGTCGATACTGCCAACGCCGCCGCGGCGGCGGGCCGGCTGGTCACCTTTGGCATTACCCCCACCGGCCCCGAGACCGGCTACGGCTACATCGAGGCCGGCAAGGATCGCGGCGACGGCACCCGCGAGGTCGCGCGCTTCGTCGAAAAGCCGGACGTCCAGAAGGCCGAGGCCATGCTGAAGCAGGGCGGCTTTTACTGGAACTCCGGCATGTTCATGCTGGGCGCCGGCACCTTCCTCGCCGAATGCCAGGCGCTGTCGCCGGAAAGCTACGAGGCGGCGTCGGGCGCCGTGGCCAACGCCAGAACCGACCTCGACTTCATCCGCCTCGACCTCAAAAGCTTCGAGGCGGCACCCAACATCTCGGTCGACTATGCCATCTTTGAAAAGACCCGGCTGGTGACGCTGATCCCGGTCAGCTTCTTCTGGTCGGACCTGGGCAGCTGGGACGCGGTGTGGAAGGTTTCCGACAAGGATGCCGGCAACAATGCGGTCATGGGCGACGCCACCCTGTCGAACACCAGCAACTCGTTCGTTCTCAGCGAAAAGGCGCATGTGGCTGTGGAAGGGCTCGACGATGTGGCGGTGATCGCCACCGAGGACGCCGTCTATGTCGGCAAGCTCAGCGAGGCGCAGAAGGTCGGCGCCATGGTCAAGACGCTGAGAGGCAAGCCCGACACGCAGACCATCACCGAAATCCACCGCACCGCCTACCGCCCGTGGGGCGGCTACTCCTCGGTGCTCAATGGCGCCCGCTTCCAGGTCAAGCGGCTGTTCGTCAAGCCGGGCAAGAAGCTCAGCCTGCAAAAGCACCACCACCGGGCCGAACACTGGGTCGTGGTCTCGGGCACAGCCGAGGTCACCTGCGACGACAAGGTGACGATGCTGACCGAAAACGAGTCGATCTACCTGCCGCTCGGCTGCGTCCACCGCCTCGCCAATCCCGGCAAGATCCTGCTCGAGCTGATCGAGGTCCAGACCGGCTCCTATCTCGGTGAAGACGACATCATCCGCATCGAGGACGAGTTCGGACGCGCCTAGACCAGGAACGCCAGCAGCGGTGCCCCCACCGCGATCATCACCACGATGATCGAGGGAATATCGACATAGCGCGCCTTGCGCACGAAATTGCTCATCGCTCTCCTCCGGGCTGATCGGGGAAAACGTGCGAGCCTCGCCGGCGTTCCAGCTTCCTCGCTCCGCCCGAACCTCTCCCCCGGGGACAACTGGCCTGTGGCACGATCTTGCCCGCGCACCCACCTCTCCCTCGGGGGAGAGGTCGCCGCGCAGCGGCGGGTGAGGGGGCCTCTCCCCAGCCGCGCGGTATCCGCGCCTCCCGTTTGACAGGCCGCGCAAAACCGCATCAAGTGCGCCGCGGCGCCGCCTTTTGCGCGCCATCGAGGGCACTATGGGACAGGCAGCGGCGCCGCATCACGAGGCGGATCTGGTTGCGCCGGTCAGGACCGTCAATGCGCTGGGCCAGTCGCCGTTCGCGCTCGTCTGCGACCACGCCAGCAACCGCTTCCCGCCCGCCTATGGCGACCTCGGCCTGCCGCCCTCCGAGCGTATCCGCCACATCGCCTGGGATCCGGGGGCGCTCGCCGTGTCGCTGCGCCTGACCGAGCTGCTCGACGCCCCGCTGGTGCACGCCACCACCTCGCGCCTCATCGTCGACTGCAACCGCTTCCCCGACGCCGACACCTTCATTCCGCAGGTGTCCGAATACACCCCTATCCCCGGCAATCGCGGCATCAGCGCCGCCGACCGCGCCGAGCGCATCGCCCGCTATTACGTGCCCTATCACGACGCCATTGGGCGCCTGCTCGACAGCCGCCGTGCCGCCGGCCTCGAGACCATCCTCGTGTGCATGCATTCGTTCACCCCGGTGTTCAAGGGCGTCGCCCGGCCATGGCCGATCGGCATCCTGCCGGCTCCCGACGAAACCTACAGCCGGGCCCTGTTCGCCGCGCTGGCCGCCGAGGATCCGGCCATGAACATCGGCTGGAACGAGCCCTACGCTGCGGCCCGCGGCGTGTCCTACACCGTCGACCATCATGGCGCCGGGCTCGCCGCCACCATGATCGAAATCCGTCACGACGAAATCCTCGAGCCCCAGGGCGTCGCCTTCTGGGCCGAGCGGCTGGCGCGGTGCCTCGTCGCCGCCCGTGCCGCAATCGGCCACGCCCCCGCGCACATCGACACCGCCGGCGCGGCGCCTCCGGCCTAAGCACACGACCATCTCAGGAGCTTCTTCATGCCCGCCTACACGCTCGCCCAGCTCAAAGCCGATGTCGCCGCCGGCAGCATCGACACCGTGCTGGTCGCTTTCCCCGACATGCAGGGCCGGCTGATCGGCAAGCGCTTCCAGGCCGAATTCTTCCTCAGTAGCGCCGTCGACGAGACCCATGGCTGCGACTATCTGCTGGCCGACGACATCGACATGGAGCCCGTCCCCGGCTACGAGGCCGCCAGCTGGGAGCGCGGCTATGGCGATTTCGTCATGCGGCCCGACATCGCCACGCTGATGAAGTGCACCTGGCTGGAGGGCACCGCGCTGGTGCTCGCCGACCTCGTCGACCACCACCACCACGAGCCCATCCCGCACAGCCCGCGCGCCATCCTCAAGGCGCAGCTCGCCCGGCTGGCCAAGCTTGGCCTCACCGCCAATTTCGCCAGCGAGCTCGAATTCTACCTGTTCGACGACAGCTTCCGCGCCGCCTTCGACAAGGGCTACCGCAACCTCGAAACCGCCGGCTACTACATCGAGGACTACCACATCTTCCAGACCACCAAGGAAGAAGGCGTGATGCGCGCCCTGCGCAAGCACCTCAACGCTTCCGGCATCCCGGTCGAAAACAGCAAGGGCGAGTGGGGCCCCGGCCAGGAGGAGATCAACGTCCAGTACGCCGAGGCGCTCACCATGGCCGACCGGCACACCGTGCTGAAGAACGCCACCAAGGAGATCGCCCACGCCCAGGGCAAGGCCGTGACCTTCATGGCCAAATGGGATTTCGGCCTCGCCGGCTCCTCCAGCCACATCCATATGTCGCTCGCCAAAGCCGGCAAGAACGTCTTCGTCGACGCCAGGGACCCGCTCGGCATGAGCCCGATGATGAAGTCCTACATGGCCGGCCTGCTGACTTATGCCGGCGACATCACCTACTTCCTCGCCCCCTACATCAACTCCTACAAGCGCTTCCAGGCCGGCACCTTCGCCCCCACCAAGGCGATCTGGAGCCGCGACAACCGCACCGCCGGCTTCCGCCTGTGCGGCGAGAACACCAGGGGCGTGCGCGTCGAATGCCGCATCGGCGGCGCCGACCTCAACCCCTACCTCGCCTACGCCGCGCTGCTCGCCGCCGGCCTCAAGGGCATCGAGGACAGGCTCGAGCTCGAGCCGGCCTTCAGCGGCGACGCCTACAGCGTCAGGAAGCTGCGCGAGGTCTCCCGCACCCTGCGCGACGCCACCGCCGCGCTCAAGAAGTCGAAAATGCTCGCCGCGGCCTTCGGCCAGCAGGTGGTCGACCACTACGTCCACACCGCCGAATGGGAACAGTTCGAATACGACCGCCGCGTCACCGACTGGGAGTTGAAGCGCGGCTTCGAACGGTCGTAAACAGCGGGCACACTTACCGCGAAGGAATCTCCCATGACCGAAACGGTCAAGATCGTGTCACCCGTCGACGGGCGCGTTTATGCCGAGCGCCCGGTGGCCTCGGCCGCCGACATCGAGGCGGCGGTGAGCCGGGCCGGCGCCGCGCGCAGGGCGTGGGGCGAAATCACCGTGCGCGAGCGCGCCAAATTCCTCAATCACTTCGTCGACGCGCTGCTCGGCAAGAACGACGAGATCGTGCCCGAGCTCGCCTGGCAGATGGGCCGGCCCATCCGCTATGGCGGCGAGCGCAAGGGCGTCGAGGAGCGCTCGCGCTACATGATCGACATCGCCGAGGCGTCGCTCGCCCCGGCGGAAAAGCCGGGCAAGGAGGGCTTCCGTCGCTGGATCGCACGCGAGCCGCTCGGCACCGTGATGGTCATCGCGCCATGGAACTATCCCTTCCTCACCGCCGTCAATTCCATCGTCCCGGCGCTGATGGCCGGCAACTCCGTCATCCTCAAGCACGCCAGCCAGACCCTCCTGGTCGGTGAGCGCTTCGCCGAGGCCATGGCCACCGCCGGCCTGCCCGACGGCCTGTTCCAGAACCTCGTTCTGAATCACGCCGACACCGAGAAGCTCATCGCCTCCGGCCGCATCGATCACGTCAACTTCACCGGTTCGGTCGAAGGCGGCCGCCGCATCGAGCGCGCCGCCGCCGGTACCTTCGCCACCCTCGGGCTCGAGCTCGGCGGCAAGGACCCGGCCTATGTCCGGGCCGACGCCAATCTCGCGCACGCTGTCGAAAACCTGGTCGACGGCTCGTTCTTCAACTCCGGCCAGTCCTGCTGCGGCGTCGAGCGCATCTATGTGCACGCCGACATCTACGACGACTTCGTCGACGGCTTCGTCGCCAACGCCAAAGGCTGGACCCTCGGCAATCCGCTCGATCCGGACACCGTCGTCGGCCCCATGGCGCAGGCGAAATTCGCCGACCTGGTGCGCGGCCAGACCCTCGAGGCCCTGCGCAAGGGTGCCCGCGCCCACCTCAACACCAGGCACGATCTCGACGAGGACTCCTCGCCCTATCTCGCCCCCGAAGTGCTGACCAACGTCAACCACCAGATGGCGGTGATGCGCGAGGAGAGCTTCGGGCCGGTGGTCGGCATCATGAAGGTCGCCGACGATGCGGAAGCCGTCCAGCTGATGAACGACAGCCCCTACGGCCTCACCGCCTCGATCTGGAGCCAGGACCTCGACGAGGTCGCCA
>JAEWCE010000304.1 GCA_023390785.1 Pseudomonadota bacterium | reverse complement strand
GCTGTTCGGCATGCTGTTCCATGGCGGATTGATGGGTTTCGGCGGCTTCGGCGGCATCTTCAGCCTGATCATCCAGGTGGCGATCCTCTACTTTGTGCTGCGCTGGGTGTTCCGCCGCTTCGGCTGGGGCCAGCAGCAGACCGCGAGCGGCCCGGGGTATGGCGGCAACAGCTACGGCTATTCGGCGCCGCGCCAGGACTGGCAGCCATCGGGCAGCGGATATGGCTCGGGTCCCGGTAACGCCGGCGGTGGCCGCGGCGGCAAGGACGAGATCGGGGTCAGCAATGCCGACCTCAACTTGTTCGAGCAGCGGCTGAGCCAGCTGCAGGAGGCCTTTTCGCGCGAAGACCATGATGCGCTGCGCCGGATCACGACGCCAGAAGTGATGAGCTACCTCAGCGAGGAACTGGCGCAGAACGCTGCCAAAGGCCTGCGCAACGAGGTGTTCGACGTCAAGCTCTTGAGCGGCGACATCGCCGAGGCCTGGCGCGAGGGGACCGACGAGTACGTCACGGTGGCGCTGCGCTACGAGAGCCGCGATGTGATGCGCAACCGCGCCACGGGTGAGTTGGTGTCGGGTATCGACGGCCTCGACCAGCACTCGGAGGTGTGGACCTTCGTTCGCCACAACCGCGGCGAGTGGCTGCTGAGCGCGATCCAGGGCGCGTAGGCCCCGGTATCAAGGACTGGAGCGGGCGGCCGTGGGGGCCGCCCGTTTGTCATTACCAGTCTCGCAAAAATGGTAACAGCGGTGCCTACCGGTGATGTTCCGCGGTGATCCAGCGGACGGTCTGGCTCCAGGAACGCATGACGACGGTGGCGGTGCGGACGGCGCTTTTCTTGTAGCGGACGCCGCTCAGGAGGCTGCCGTCGGTCACGCCGGTGGCGGCGAAGAGCACGTCGCCGGAGGCGAGCTCGTGAGTAGCGTATTTGCGGTTGGGGTCGGCGATGCCCATGCGGCGGGCGCGCTCGCGCTTTTCCTCGGTATCGAGCATCAGCCGGCCCTGCATCTGGCCGCCGATGCAGCGCAGCGCCGCTGCCGCCAGCACGCCCTCGGGGGCGCCGCCGGAGCCGATGTAGATATCGATGCCGGTGTCTTCGGTATTGACCGCGTGGATGATGCCGGCGATGTCGCCGTCGCTGATCAGCTTGATGGCGCAGCCAGTTGAGCGCAGCTCTTCGAGCAGTGCGCCGTGCCGCGGCCGGTCGAGCATGCAGGCGGTGATTTCACTGACCGGCACGCCCTTGGCGCGGGCCAGCGACTCGATGTTCTGGCGCGGGCTCATGTCGAGATCGACCGTGCCGTCGGCGTAGCCGGAGCCGATGGCGATCTTTTGCATGTAGACGTCGGGCGCATTGAGCAGGCCGCCGCGCTCGGCCATGGCCAGCACGCAGATCGAATCCGGCTGGTTCTTGGCGCACAGGGTCGTGCCCTCGAGCGGATCGACAGCGATATCGACCGCAGGTCCGTTGCGCCCGCCCACCTCCTCGCCGATGAACAGCATCGGGGCCTCGTCGCGCTCGCCCTCGCCGATAACGATGCGGCCATCGATACGGACATTGCCGAGCTCGTTGCGCATGGCCTCGACCGCGGCGTGGTCGGCGGCCTTCTCGTCGCCCTTGCCGCGCCAGCCGGCAGCGGCGATGGCGGCGCGCTCGGTGACACGGACCAGCTCGAGGGTCAGCGAACGATCGATGATGGCCGTGGCGGCGCCGTTCTCGATCTGGGTCAGCTTCACGTCGGATATCCTCCGTTGGTGCGCCGACTTAGAGACTCTCGATCCGGATGAGCTGCGGCTGGCCGACTATGAAGCCGTCGGCGGCGATGAGCGCAAGCGCTTCCCGTACGGACTGTTCCAAAGTCGAATGCGTCAGGAGCACGATCGTCCGGATGGTGGTGTCGGCCGGCGCGGTATCGCTGGCACGCAAATCGGGCCGCTGAATGACGCTTTCGAGCGAGATGCCGGCGGTGCCCATGCGCGAGGCGATGGCCGCCAGGGCGCCGGGGACGTCGCGGGCATTGAGGCGGATGTAATAGCCGCCTTCGTGCGCTCGCATCGGCGCCTGGCGGTAGGGCACCAGTTCCTGGCTCGGCACGCCGAGCGGCGGTACGCGGGTGCCGCGGGCGATGTCGAGGATGTCGGACAGAACCGAGGAGGCGGTGGGCGGGCCGCCGGCGCCGGGGCCGGCGAGCAGCAATTCGTGCACGTGGTCGGTCTCGAGCGACACGGCGTTCAGCACGCCGTCGACGCCGGCGATGGCCGAGGATTTGGGCACCAGCGTGGGATGGACCCGCTGCTCGATGCCTTCGGGCGAGCGCTGGGCGATGCCGAGCAGCTTGATCTTGTAGCCGAGGTCGCCGGCGACCTTGATGTCGGCCTGGGTGATCGAGGTGATGCCTTCGACGAAGATCTCGTCGGGGGCGATCTCACAGCCGAAGCAGAGCGAACTGAGGATGGCGAGCTTGTGGGCGGTGTCGTAGCCGCCGACGTCGAAGGTCGGATCGGCCTCGGCGTAGCCCAGGCGCTGCGCGTCCTTGAGGCAATCGGCGAAGGAGATGCCCTCGTTGCCCATGCGGGTGAGGATGTAGTTGCAGGTGCCGTTCATGATGCCATAGACGCGGGCGATGCGGGCCGAGCCGAGCCCTTCGCGCAGCGTCTTGATGACCGGAATGCCGCCGGCGACGGCTGCCTCGAAGCCGAGCTGGGCCGAATTCTCCTCGGCCAGGCGCGCCAGCATCACGCCATGGCGGGCGAGCAGCGCCTTGTTGGCGGTGACCACCGGGCGGCCGATCTCGAGCGCGGCGCGGACGGCGGCGAGCGCCGGGCCGTCCTCGCCGCCGATCAGCTCGACGAACAGGTCGATGCCGTCGGACTTGGCCAGCGCCACCGGGTCGTCGAACCAGGCGAGGCCGGAAATGTCGATGCCGCGGTCCTTGCTGCGGGAGCGCGCGGCGACGGCGGTGACGACCACCGCACGGCCGAGCTTGCGGGTCAGTTCCTCGCCGTCGCGCTGCAGGATTCGGACCAGGGTGGCGCCGACATTGCCGAGGCC
>JAEWCE010000113.1 GCA_023390785.1 Pseudomonadota bacterium | reverse complement strand
CCCCGCTTTCGCGGGGATGACACCCAGTTGAGTAGATGACAGTTCTAGTCACTCCCACGGGTTCTCGACTCGCGGCCAGATATTCTTAGGCGCCTTGCGGTAGGCGGTGGTCGCGGGGGTGTTGGGGTAGGGCTGCCCGGCGGCGCAGTAGATGATCTGCGCCGCGATCTTCGAGAACGACGCGTAGAAATGGTTGGTCGACTTGATCAGCAGGATCTTTCGCGAGGCCGGATCGATGCCCATCGCTGAATAGAGGCTCGGATCGAAGCTCTGCGCCCGCGTCGAGTTGAGGATCACGTCGATGCCGTCGAAACTGACCCACGCGGCATCGCCGAACGGCGCGAAGCTCTCGCCGAATCGCATTTCGGCGTTCCTGACCAGCCTGCGGACGGTCACCCGCTTGTCGATCGGCGCGCCCGTATCGGGCGCCGATTTGGCACCGAAGCGCAGCATGATCTCGGCGCCTTCGCCGGCGGCAAAGCATACCTGCACCGCAATTGGGTCCCAGATCGTGCCGACCGCCACGTCGTGCGCGCCGCGGCGCATCAGCTCGGCCAGCAGCACCGTGGCGTCGCCCGCCGTGCCGCCGCCCGGATTGTCCCACACATCGGCGATCACGACCGGCCACGCGGTCGCGGCCAGCGCCTGGTCGACCGCCGCCACCTCGTCGACCTGCGGCGCCATGAAGGTGCCGCGCAGCGCGAACAGTTCGCGCCCGAGCTTTTCGGCCAGCGCCGCGCCGGCGCCGGGCGCGTCGTCGGTGACCACCAGCATTTTGGTGCCCATCTGCGGGACATCACCCGCCATAAATCCATGGATCACCGAAATCGACAGCACCTTCGGCTCCGACTTTTCCAGCGCGAACAGCCGGTCGACGAAGCTGCGCATCGGCTGGCGCGAGGTGGGAAAGACGTCGATCATGCGGCAATCGAACACCGACATCATCGGCTTGACCTCGCCGCGCAGCGTGCTGAGCGCAATGCGCCAGAGGTCGCGGGCGCGGTCGACGAAGTCGGTGTGCGGAAACTCCTTGAACACGGTGAAGAAGTCGGCCGCCGCGACACGCTTGTCGGTGAGATGGCTGTGCGGATCGAGCTCGGCACAGACCAGCACGTCCGGCCCCACGATCTCGCGCACTCGGCCGAGGAAGTCGCCTTCGCAATCGTCGTAGCCGTCGGCCACCATGGCGCCGTGGAGGCCCAGCACCACGGCATCGACCGGCAGCGCCGCCCGAAGCTGGCCGAGGATCTCGTCGCGCAGGCCTTCATAGGCCAGCCGGTTGACCGGACCGGCCGGATCGGCCCAGCAGGCCGTGCCTTCGATCAGCTCGAACCCCTCGCTTTTCGCCAGCTCGCGGCCCACCGTGATCGGCGCGGTGCAGAGCGTCGGCGTCGCCGGATGCTGGCCGGGCGGTGCGTAGAGCGACGCCTCGAAGGCGCGCCGGTCGATCCAGATCGGGGCGAAGGTGTTGGTTTCAGTGGCCAGCGCCGCTGTGAAGATACGCACGGGAAACCCCAGGGCAGGGAGGACTCTGCTGCCCTGCCTAGCACGGGCGGAGGTGGCGATTCATGCGGCAAATGCAAGAATTTGCCTCTGCCGCCAGCCGGCCCGCGCCGCTAGGATCGGTGTCGTCACAACCGAGGAATTCGCCATGGCCGCCGCGCCCGATCCCTTCCGTCTCGATAGCCGGAGCGTGCTCATCAGCGGCGCCGGCGGCGGTATCGGCTCGGCGCTGGTCGAGCGCTTCGCCGCCGCAGGGGCGAAAGTCTTCGGCGCCGACCGCGACGCGGCATCCATGGCGCACCTGGCGCTGGCTGGCCAGCTTACCGTCGACCTAGCCGACCTCACCGCCGCCGAAGCGGCCTCTGCGCGTTTCGTGTCCGACTCGGGGTGCCCCGATATCGTGGTGTCGAACGCGGGCTTCACCCGCGGCGAGAGTTTCGAGACCGTCGATCTCGGCGTCTGGCAGTCAGAGATCGACATCAACCTCAACGCCGCCTACGCACTGCTGCGGCCGATCGTCGACGCCATGGCCAGGCGGGGCTCAGGCAGCATCGTCTTCATCTCCTCGGTGAACGGTCTCGCCCATTTCGGCAATCCGGCCTATTCGGCGGCCAAGGCGGGTCTCATCGCCTATGCCAAGGCGCTGGCGGTCGAACGCGGCAGGGACGGCATCCGCGCCAATGTCGTGGCGCCCGGCTCGGTCCGCACCCCCGCCTGGGATCACCGGCTGGCGGCCGATCCAGCGCTGCTCGAGCGCGTGCTGCCGCACTATCCACTGGGCCACCTCGTGTCGCCCGCCGACGTCGCCAATGCCGCGCTGTTCCTCGCCTCTCCGGCCGCCGCCGGCGTGACAGGCGCCGTGTTGCCCGTCGACGCCGGGCTGACCGCCGGCAATTTGCGCTTCGTCGATGAGGTGCTGCGCAGCACGAGCTGACGCGGCCTTGCCGCGCCGAAGTTCCGGCTTGGCAAGTGGTCTGATATTGGTATTATAGAGTATGGCTTCGCCCGGACATTTGCTGTTTGACGTTGCGCCCTCCGGCTTGCCGGGCGGCGGGCCACTCTATCTGCAGCTCAAGCGCCTGATCGAGGAGGCGGTGACGGGCGGCCGCATCCGCAGCGGCGACGCGCTGCCGTCCGAGCGCGACCTAGCCGCCCGCATGGAGGTCTCGCGCGTCACCGTGCGCAAGGCGGTGCAGCATCTGGTGGCCGATGGCGTGCTGGTGCAGCGCCACGGCTCCGGCACTTATGTCGCGTCGCAGCCCGAACGCGTCGAACAATCGCTGAGCCAGCTGACCTCCTTCACCGAGGACATGGCACGCCGCGGCATGGTGGTGCGCTCGATCTGGCTGGCGCGCGGTCTGTTTGCCCCATCGCCGGAGGAGACACTGGCGCTCGGCCTCGGCGCCGGTGCCAGCGTGGCGCGGGTCGAGCGTCTGCGGCTTTCTGGCGATACTCCGCTCGCGGTCGAACGCGCTGCGCTGTCACCGGACGTCCTTCCCGATCCCGAAGCGATTGGAACGTCGCTTTACGCGCATCTGGAACGGACGGGCATGCGCCCGGTACGCGCGGTGCAGCGCATCCGCGCCGTGAGCCTTGGCGCCGATGATGCGCGTCTGCTGGATGTCGCGCCGGGCGCCGCCAGCCTGCAGGTCGAACGGACCTCCTATTTGCCGTCGGGTCGTGTGGTCGAATTCACCCGCTCGATCTATCGTGGCGATACCTATGACTTTGTGGCCGAGCTCCGCCTTGGCGATCCGCGAGTACGCTGAATGACAAACAACGCGACCCATATGCGCATCGAGATCGAAGAGATCCCGGACGCGACCCGCCGGCTTCTGGACCAGTCCGGCGCCCGCCTTGCCGAGGCCGGCGCGGCGCTCAAGCATTTGCAGCCGGTGATGGTCGCGACCATCGCGCGGGGCTCGTCCGATCACGCCGCGGCCTACCTCAAATACGCGATCGAGCTCGTGGCCGGTGTGCCGGTGGCCTCGATCGGGCCTTCGATCATGTCGATCTACGGTCGTGAGCTGCACCTCGATGGTTGTGCCGCCATCTCCATCTCACAATCGGGCAAGAGCCCCGACATTGTCGCCATGGCCGAATCGGCCAAGCGCAACGGCGCCCTTGGCATCGCCCTGACCAACACGGCGGAGTCGCCGCTCGCTGCCGCCTCCAACATCACCGTCGACCTCAGTGCCGGCAAGGAACAGTCGGTCGCCGCCACCAAGAGCTTCGTCAGCTCGGTGGTCGCCGGGCTCGGCATCCTGGGCCACTGGGCCGGCGACGCGGTGCTGCTGGGCTCGCTGAAGCAGTTGCCCGACGCCTTCAGCCAGGCCCTGACGGCGGACTGGACGCCGTTCCTCGATGCCCTCGGCACGCGTGACTCGCTTTATGTGCTGGGACGGGGCCCGGCCTTTGCCATCGCCCAGGAGGCGGCGCTCAAGTTCAAGGAAACCTGCGGCATCCACGCCGAGGCCTATAGCGCCGCTGAAGTGCTGCATGGCCCGGCGCGCATCGTCGAGGCTGGCTTCCCGGTG
This sequence comes from Pseudomonadota bacterium, assembly GCA_023390785.1. Lineage (GTDB taxonomy): Bacteria > Pseudomonadota > Alphaproteobacteria > Rhizobiales > Devosiaceae > Devosia_A. Next base: position 534 of record JAEWCE010000113.1, on the reverse strand, counting down.
CTGGCGCTCGCCGCCCGCGACGCCTCCGAGGCTGCCGTCGCCGAAATCGCCGACCGGCTGGCCAGGCAGGGGGCGACCGCCTTCGCCACCACGACCCGCGTCGCGGCCGCCAGGCGACTGCCCTTCGCGCCGACCGGACATCCTATTACCGACGGCCTGTCGTTGATCGTGTCGTTCTACGGCTTCGTCGAAAAGCTGTCGCGCGCGCGTGGCCTCGACCCCGACCACCCACCCCACCTCAAGAAGGTCACGGAGACCGTATGACCCGCATCGCTTATACCGGCGCCCGCATTTTCGACGGCGAGCTGTGGTGGGAACGCTCGGCGCTGGTCGTCAATGGCGACCGCATCGAAGGCATCATCGCCGCAGACTCGCCGACCGACGCGCAGCGCGTGCCGCTCGATGGCGGTATCCTGGCGCCCGGGTTCATCGATCTGCAGGTCAATGGCGGCGGTGGCGTGCAGTTCAACCTGACGCCCGACCTGTCCACCGTCGAGACGATCTGCTCGGCCTTCACCCGCTTCGGCACCACGG